>URLO01000007.1 GCA_900548625.1 uncultured Eubacteriales bacterium
CAGCGGCACATCCCAAAAGTTCCGGGTCGTGCCGTAGGGCGGATCGGTCAGAAGCATATCCACGCTATGCTTCGGCAGGGAACGCAGGCCCTCAATGCCGTCAGAGAGGTGCAGGCCCTCCTGGATCGGCCTCTGGCCACCATGACCAGAAGCGGCGGTATCAGCGATAAGATCACCTTTCCTTTCTCAATGGGCGCTGAAGATGCTTTTGGAGATCGTCCCGGTTTTCATCAGCATGAAGCACAGAAGCACCGTATAGCCGATACAGCCCCAAATCGCGCCGATAGGATCTCCGCTTGTGGCGATCCCCTGAATGAGCACCGCATAGATCGCCACGCAGACGAGGATCAGCATACCCTGAAAGCCCACGGCAAACAGGGAGCGCAGATAATTCTGGCCCATTGTGCCAAGCTCCCGGTTAGAGAGCGTCGCCACGGGGATGGGGGCTAAACTGGTCAGCAGATATATCTCGATCATGCGGCCATATACGATCACGAAAATAAAAATGTTCAGCGCCAGCATGGTAAACTTAATGAGGAACGATTGCAGGAACAGGCCCAGCAGAGGGCCAAGCTCCATCATTTCAAGGGTCATTTCCAGATCGGCCAGCATATCCGGCGTGATGTTGGTTGCGCCTGTGACGATGCCCGCCGCGCTTGCGATCACGCTTTGGGACACGTCAAAGACTGCCATGACGATATTGAACGTGTTGGACAGGATCAGGATGGCACAAGTGGTTTTGAATACCCATTTGTAGATATTCGCCACGTCGAACTCGTGCATATTGTTCTTTTCCAGTATCATCTGGATCAGCTCATAGGTGGCAACAAAGGTCAGGATCAATCCGGCAATCGGCAATATCACCGTTTCGGAAAGCTGCCGTATCAGGGAGAACACCCCGGCGTTCCATGCCGCCGGGGTAGTCCCCACCTGTACGGATATTTCCCCGACGCGGGTATTCACCGTGTCAAACAGCCCCTCGAGGTTTCCCATGATGCCCTCGATCAAAAGCCCTTTGAGCCATTCCGTGATCCATTCGGTGAGAATACCCATCGGCAGCTACCCTTAAAACAGGGTAGACAGCAGAGGGATCAGGGTCGTGCCCAGCACGATGATGCCGCCGCCCGCCATGAGCTGCTTGATGCCCTGGCTTTTGGCCGCTGCGTTATCCGAGCCGTAGCCCTCCAGCAGATTGACCACGCCCCACACGGCAAGGCCAGCGCCCAGCGCCACGACGAGAGTTTGCAGGGTAGTAACGGCAGAAGCAAAAAACTGCATAAGTCCTCCATTTCTCCGGGGGGCAAAGCCCCGGCCATGAAAAAAGCCGCCATTTCTGGCGGCAGCTACTCCTCTGGCCACCGTGACCAGAGGTTATACAAAGGCGTCCGGGTCGTCGAGGTCGTCATAGTTGAGGATGTCCTCGTCCTCGCCTGTGAGCGCCTCGTCCGGCACGTCCACCTTGTAAACGGTATAGGTTTCGTTGGGGTTGAGCTTGTCCATCCGCCGTGTCACAAGGCTGTTGAGGTCAAAAGCGTTTTTCACCTTGTCGGCCTCGGCGGTGTATTTGTAGTTTGGATGCTGTTTCAAATCGTACTTCTTGGAGTAGAACGGCGGCAGGCCCCGAAGCTGCAAAATGCACCGATCTCCGGGCATGGTGGCAAGCTCGCTGGGGGTCATCAGCTCCCGGCCCAGCCGCTGGGTATTTTGGCTGTAGCTTTCGGATTGGCCCCGTGAGCGTCCCTCGGTCTGCATGGAGATGGTGGCCTTACCCAGCCAGTTCTCGGATATTTCCTTGATGGTGGAGCTTTCGCGTCCACCGAGGAACAGCACACTATCCATGTTGCCGAGGATGGTTTCCGCGTTCTTGTCGTAGATGGCCTTGCACTGGGCCAACTGCTGATACAGCAGACACAGGCTGATCTCACGGGAACGGATGACGGCCACCAGCTTTTCAAGCTGGGGCACCTGTCCCGTATTGGCCGCCTCGTCCCACAGTACCCGCACATGATGGGGCAGGCGGCCCCCGTGAACATTGTCCGCCCGTTCACACAGGAGGTTGAACATCTGCGAAAAGGCCAGCGCCACAAGGAAATTGTAGGTGCTGTCCGTGTCGCTGATGCAGAAAAAAGTAGCCGTCCGGCGATCTCCCATGCGGTCAAGCTCCAGCTCGTCATAGGACATGATCTCCCGAAGCTGGGGAATATCAAAGGGAGCCAGACGTGCGCCGCAGGAAATGAGGATGCTTTTGGCCGTCTTGCCGCTGCTTAGCTTGAATTTGCGGTATTGCTTCACGGCGAAGCAATCCGGTTTGCGTTTGGCAAGGCCGTCAAACATATAATCCACGGCGTTTTTATAGTTTTCATCATCCTCCTTGACCTCCATGCCGGAGATCATGTCCACCAGCGTATTCATATTCCGATCCTCGGCAGGCCCCTCAAAAATGATATAGGCAATCAGGGCGCAGTACAAAAGCGTTTCCGCTTATAGTGATAGGTAATCCTTTGAAGTAATCGCTGGATTTTCCCCCACTCCACACCGGACATGCGACTTTCACCGCATCCGGCGTTCCATCGATTGTGTTATCAGGCATTTAATCAATCACCAATAGAAAGCTTTTTTTTAGATTGCTACCAGTTTTGCAGCAGTACGCAGGCTGTTGATTTTGGTCAGTTGTTTTTTTGTTACAGTCAGTTGCTTGCACATGCTCTTGAGAGCGGCAGTGTCTTGGTCGGTCAGCAAAGGAAGATACCGCCTGTGGAGCAGCACCAGATTGCTGTATCGCTCGTGACCACCTTGCTCCTTTGGAACTTTCATGTGACACACAATGTTGTCCGGATTCAGAAACAACTCGCCGCTGACGGAACACTTGCCTTTTTGAGCTGACAGCAGGGAGAGCCTGCAATCAGCATATTCCAAACTGTGTCCTTGTGGCGGATTCTCCCGCAGATATGCAAACAGGGTCGTATCCATCTCCAGATTATCATGTATCTTTTTCCGTCCCGTCGGAGAGAAGCAGCAGACGGCGGCGCTGATACCGATTGCGGTTTTATACTTGATGAACGCAATGGGGTAGATTGGTCGGTTGATACCGGACACATACCGCACCATTTGGGAAGCACCGTAGTGCTCCTTTTCGCTGTCCGTCATGGCACCGCCCTCCCGGGCGAGCTGGCAGCCGGATTCCGTGTTCAAACGGTTGGTCAGCACTGTCATGACTCTGCGGTGGATTTTTCGGCAGTCCAGACTGATACAGGTAGCAATCCTGTAGTAGTTTTGGATACCCAGCACCATTTCGTCAAACAGGCCGATTTCGTCCGGTTGTGTTCGCCCATGGGCTGGTTTTGCGATGCGCTTTGCCTGTTCCACCAGCTTGCTTTCTTCCAAGTGTAGCTTTTTGTCACAGATATGGGACTTCACGACATACTTTTCACCCTTGCGGTACACCATGATTTTGAAACCAAGGAACTCAGAATATCGCTTACGGACGTTGACAATGCGTGTTTTCTCGGGAGAGACTTCCAGTTTCAGTCGCTCGGTAATCCACTTTGTAACAGCCTCCATGGTTTTCTCCGCGTCCTCACGATTTCGGCAGAAGATACGGAAGTCATCCGCATAGCGCACGATGAACATTTCCTTGAGGTTTGTCTCCCGCATTTTCTGGTAGCCTTTACTTTTGTCAAAGACCTCCGAAGTACGGATGATTCGATGCGTGCCGTAACGGTTTGCTACGGGATGTTCTACCCATTGGCTATCCACCCAGTGGTCAAGTTCGTTCAGCACCACGTTTGCCAGCAGCGGGGAGATAATCCCACCCTGCGGTGTTCCTTTTGTTGGATATACCGTGCTGCCATCCGGCATACGAATAGGCGCTTTCAAAATCCGCTTGATTACGAATAAAAGCTGCTTATCCTGGATACCCAGCGTCCAAAGCTGTCGGATTAGTTTGCTGTGGTTCACATTGTCAAAGAATCCCTTGATGTCAAACTCCAAAACATAGTGTAAATGCGCCCGCTGTAACAGGGAGTAAGTACGGGAGATTGCGTGCTCCACTGACCGATTCGGGCGGAACCCATAGCTGTTGTTGCTGAACTTAGCTTCACAGATGGGTTCCAGGATTTGTTTGATGCACTGTTGCACCAATCTGTCCCAGATGCAGGGAATACCCAGCGGCCTGGTTTTTCCGTTTGGCTTTGGGATGTCCTTCCGGCGTAATGGTTTGGGACGGTAGCCGTGTTCGCTGCCTGTGACAATTTTTCTGACCTTACCGATGACCTCAGCCGGTGGAAGCCGTCCAATGTCACCGATATTCTGCTTATCTGTTCCTGCTGTGTAGCTGCCTGTGTTGGTTTTGATATTCCTGTATGCCAGCATGATGTTGTCCGGGCTTAGGACCAGTTCCATCAGGCCGTTGAATACTTCTCCGGCTTTGCTTTTGGCATACAGTTCGTCAAATGTCTGCTGCATACCGTAATACTCGGCGTGCCGCTGGGCGTCCATACACAGGACTTTTTTCCTTTCTTTTGGCATAAGGCATCACCTCCCGTTTGAGAAAAGTGACCCTTTTGGTCTTACTCGAATCCTTATGATTGGATTGAATAATGCCTGTTTCCACAATTCGACTTGTGACCATTCCTCCATCCCCATTACAGGGACTTCTTCGGTTCGATCACTACTTTTCAGCAGCGGTTCACCTGCTTATTGTTCTTCGTCAGGTTCTTCCTTAAGGAAGCCGCTGCCTTTCCTCGTTCCGGTAATTCTATCTGTGCATTTATACCTTTAGGTTTCCACTATGAGCCTGCCGGCGGGGTTGTGCCTGTAACACAACATGGTCGTTCGTAGGGCCAATTTCTACTAAACCACACCGGCTGCGCTTAAACGCACCCATACATTTCTATATGGTCTTCTTATAGACCCGTACATTCGCGGATTCGTCAGTTCGCCCGCTACGGTGAACATTCTAACCATGGGTATTTTGTAGACCCTTGGCATATAGGCAACACAGTCTGCCTCCAGGCCGCTTTCGGCCGCCGTTGGCGGCGGCTACGGTTGCTCTCAGCCGTTGTCGTGGGGCTTCGTACACTGGCTTTGCTGCCGATGCACGCCCACCGAGGGCAGGCGTTTCAGGGCGTTACCCCGTCATTCCACCTGTCGAATTACCAGTTATCCAAACAACGGTATCTTGTTGTTTGTCCGCTGACTTTTTACCGTCAGCGAACGAGTCGCACTCGTCCAAAATGGATCGCCCTCCTTACCCTCGCCCTTGGTGTTGGTAATCAGGGCGTTCACGAATTTCAGGATGTCGGCCTCGTTGCGGATATACGACAAAGGGTTGTAGTGCATGGACTTGGAAAAGTCTATGCTGTTGAACACCTTGATCTGATAGCCCCGGCGCTGGAGAAAGGCCCCGACCTGCCCCAGCACACCGCCCTTGGGGTCTACCACCACATAGGAAGAATGGGCCTGCAAAAGCTGCGGCGTGAGCCAAAAGCGGGTTTTGCCGGAGCCAGACGAGCCGATCCCGCAGAAATTGAGGTTGCGGGCGTTGGCTGGATTTTTGGGGCGGGTATTCATGGTGAGCCGTTCCGTGGCGGTCAGCAGCATATTGTTTTCAAACTTAGGATCGACAAAAGGCTTGATGTCTTTTTCGTTGCCCCAGCGGGCTGTGCCATACTCGGCATCGCGGCGAAATTTCTTTGCTTTTTTCGCCTTGCAGTAGATCAGCAACCGGAAACCGACTGCGCCCACAACGCCGACAAGCCAATCCAGCGGGGCAAGGCCGGGGGCAAAGCTGGCAAAGGCCGCACCGATAGTCTGGCCCAGCCCCAGCAGCTTTTCACCGAAGCCAGCGCCAGCGGCCAGACGGTACGCTGTGCCGATTTTCAGGCAAAACCAGCCGATGAACAGATACGGGATATTCGGAAGAACATACTTCCTGATTTTATCTGTCGCCATGCGCCGCCTCCTTTGTCAGTTCCCGCTGGGGCTGCTTTTTCACCTGTTCCTCCGCCTGCCGGAGCTGCTCCCGGATCGGCGTCTGCCGGGACTTGGCCCGTTTCAGTTCTAAACGGGAATACTCGGCAAAGCAGCCTGTGATGGCATCGGCCTGCCGTGCCTTGAACAAAAGCAGATATTTTTCATCCCCCACACGGCGGATGGCGTAGTCCACGCCCCATTTCCGGGCCACCTTGTCAAACAGCTTGGGCGTGTCCACCTCAATGGCGTTGGTGTCCCCGCCGTGGCCCATGAGCTTTCGCACACTCTGCTTGCCGTGGGGCGTCTGTGCCTTGCGGTGCTCCTTGGCGATCTTCCGGCCCACGGCGGCCACCACATAGGCCAGCGCACGGGCGGTCAGCTTGGACGCCTTGACGCTGACAGCGATGGTTTGCCGGGACACTTCATCTCCGACGATAGCTTACACCTCCTTTGCCCTCTGGCCACCGTGACCAGAAGCGGCCTATCTGTCCTCGCGGCTGGCGGGGAGCCGCTGCTTTTCCTCGTTCAGCGCCGAACGGTCTATGACCTCCTGATACGCCGCCATCTGCTCCCGGATATTCAGCTTGGGATAGGCGAAGATGCGGTGCTCCGGGGGAATGTCCTCCATTCCGTGATACCGCTCCACAAAGTTGCCGCCGTTATTGAACACATAACCGCCGGGGGCGAAATGGCCGCCGTCATTGATCCGCACGTCCCGCCCGTAGGCTTCAAAGTCGAAGTAGGGCAGTACATTATCCGGCACATCCAGCATTTCCATTTCCTCGATATAGGCCCGGCCCAGCGCCTCCTCACTGTCGATACCGGGGTAGAAGTCATAGCAATCCAGATTTTGCGCGAGGTTGATCAGGTCATGGACGCTGCCCGTGTATTCGCCGCTGTCAATGACGGCCTCAAACTTTTCAATGTCGCTCTGGTCGAGGTCAGACAGCACATGGGCCAGATGGTTCAGCTCGTCAATGCTTTCATACTCGCCCAAATGGTCATACAGGCCCAGCACATCACCGTCGAACGAGGTAATAAAGATTTCCTCATACCGTACCCCATCCACGCCGATGCGCTTCAAAAGGGCCTGCACCTCCTCCGTGGTGGCCGGGAATTTCAGCGTTTCGCCCACAAGCCGCCCCTCGTTGTATTTGCCGAGGTTGGTAATATAGGCTTCAAACAGGGATGATATTTTCAGCACCTCCTTGTCAGAACGTCGTATATGCCGCGCATAATGTACTCGGCGCAGGGCAGCGCGATAGCATTTCCCAGCGTCCGGTAGCGGTGGGCGGGCAGGATTTCCTCACCATCCGCGCCGTACCTTGTCCAGCCCTCCGGCAGCCCCATGAGCCGTTCACATTCTCTTTCTGTTGGAAAGCGGACACAGCCCCCGGCAGGATCGTCCTCATACCAAAAGGCAAAGGGACTTACCGCGCTGGCTAACAGAGTGGGAAAAGGGTCAGTTGGCAGTCCGAAGCTGTTTCGGAACGCCTCCGCTGTCCGCTCCTTTGCCGATGCCCGCATACGGTAGCATTGAAAGGGTCTGGTGATCGGTACACGCCGCCCTGCTTCAATAAAAGAGCCTCGATCTCCGCAGGCGGCGGACAGCCAGCAATCTCCGCCAGACGCAGAAATTGACTGCACTGCGCGGGGCTTAAAAAGTATTTCGTGGGAACATTGTCCTCCAAAGTCTGCCACAACAAAGACGCGCTGCCGTCGTGCCAATCGGGGGCTTGCCCAATGCTGGGCATCCATGAGCCGCCATGCGAGATCGGGCGTATGCCCTCGCACCATTCCGGCTCCTGTCCATCTTCCAGAAGCAGGCATTGAAATGTCGGCGGCTGTGAACGCTGAGAGCACAGCTCTAAAGTCCATCCGGTCATTTGAAAAAAACGCTCCCATGACGTTCTCCCAAACAGCGATTGCTGGAAATATACCATTTGTTGCCTCCCTCATTTCACGGATAATACGGATCGCATGAAAGAACAGACTGGATTTTTCCCCGGCAAGACCGGCCCTGTTGCCGATCTGTGAGAGGTTCTGGCAGGGTGAGCCAAAGGTGATGATGTGGACAGGCGGAATGTCGCCGCCGTTCAGCTTTGTCACATCCCCTAAATGTGTCATACCGGGAAAGTGGAGTTTCGTGATGGAGATAGGTGCTTTTTCTATCTCGCTGGCCCATGCGGGCACGATACCACAGCGCACCGCCGCCAGCGGGAACACGCCGATCCCGTCAAACAGGCTCCCCAGCCGGATCTCGCTCATATCAGCGGCGGCCCTGACGCTTTACGGTCAGGATGCCGTCCAGCGTGGTTGCCGTGATCCCCAGCCGCTGGGCAACAGCCACATCGTTTTTCATGCTTTCCGTGGAGATACTGCCGCACACCACCAGCACATGAGAGCGGCGGAGCAGGTCACGGCCCATGTCGATGCCGCTCTTGTGCTCCTCGGGAACGGCGTCGTTCAGGAAAAGCGGCTGATAGAGCGTGGGGCAGATGGGCGAAAAGCCCGCCTCATAGACAGCGCGGCAATACTTGGCGGCCTGCTCCGTCGCCTCGCAGGGATCGCCGCTCCACGCGGCGGTGATATACGCAAGGGGTCGTTTCATTTTGAAAACCTCCATTTTTATAATGTAGTGGGTCAACCTTTTTCCCCCGCCCTTTTCCAATCTTGGAAAAGGGGGCGGCTCTGGAGGATATACCCCCGCCGCTTGCCGGAGAAAAAGCACAGCCGGGGCAGGCGGTCAAGGGCAAAGCCGCCGCACACGGCGGGGCGAAGCCCCCTTGACAGCCCACTCCCGCCTGTGCTCGATTACGGGCGGCGACGGGGGATATAACCCAAAGAGCCTGTCCTATCGGGGCAGCAAAAAGCCTCTGGTCATGGTGGCCAGAGGTCGTTACTTTTCCATATCCATTTTCTTGTCGGGCTTGGCAAGCTCGGGCGGCTGCCGCTCTTTCCAGTCCTCCAGCAGCGTCATGATCTGGTCTTTCATCTGCCGGGGCGTGGCCTCCTTGCCAAAAAACTTTTCCAGTTCAGCGCCAGTAATGATCACGTCACGATCCTCCTTTTTCTTTTCTTCACACAAAATACCGTCGATCACGTCCGGGGAGAGCTTGTTTTCCTTGTCCAGCTCACGGAGCCGCTTTGCCTGACCCTTGGAGGGCGAAGCCTGCTGGCCCTCAATGGACACGGCAATATACTTCTGGTGCTTGGGGCGCACACGGGAAATTTCCACAGCCGGGGTGAAAGACAGCTTTCCGTCATCCATCGTCTGCTTCAATTCCGGCACAAGATCATTGAGCCAGATATACCGCTGTACGGTTTTCACGCTCATGCCGTTGCGCTGGCCCACGCTTTCAAGAGAGAGCTTTCCAGCCTCGGCGCTGTCGCCACGCGCTCCCTGATGCTTGATGGCCTCATACTGCATTTTCAGGGACAGGGCCTTTTCGCTGGGCAAAATCGTTTCGCGCTGACGGAGGTTGTCATCCGTCATAGCGAGAATGGCCTCGTCATCCGTCATATTGCGGACGATACAGGGCATATTGCGATACCCGGCAAGCTGGCTGGCCATCTGGCGGCGGTGGCCCGCGATGATCTCATAGCCGCCGCCCTCACGGGGACGTACCAGCGCGGGCTGGTTGACGCCGCCGTTGCGGACACTCTCCACCAGAGATTTCATTTCCGCATCGTCACGGACACCGAAAGGATGATCCTTGAAAGGGTGCAGGTCGGAAAGGTCAAGATAGACGATTTCCTCTTTTTCGCCTCTGGTAGCGTCACGGGGCGTAGGCGGCACTTCCGGGGCCGGGGGCGCTGCCTTTTCTTCGGGGGCCGCATGGGTCTTGCCAGCCTTGGGCGGATCGGTCTGCTCCGGGGCTGTCTTTTCCGCCTTGGGCGGACGGCCACGGCGGGGCTTTTCCGCCTTTTCCTCTTTCTTGGCCCCCGGCTCGGCAGGCGCAGCTTTTTCAGCTTTTGCAGGGCGGCCCCGTTTGGGCTTGGGCTTCTCCGGCTCCGGCATGGGCTTTTCCCATTCCTGCTTGCTGTACTCGGTGACGGAAACGGGCGGGGCCTCCGGTTCCTTGGGGATGTCCGGCGGAGCGTCCTTTTCCGGCGCAGAACGCACAGCGGAAAGGTCGATCACCTTTGTGGACGGAGCGGGGGCACCGCCCACATCAGGGATCTCGGCCTGCTCCATTTCCGGGGCCTTTCCCGGCATTTCAGGCGGGGCCTGTTCCTCCGTGGTAGGGGGATGCTTGTTTTCTTCTGCCATGACACGAATAACCTCCTTGACAAGAATTTAGGCCACGCCGCACGGCTGGCCCATTTCGGCACACAGAGAAAACGCTGTCTGCATACAAAAACACCGCCTATGTCCTGTTAGGCGGTGCATTGTGTAAGGCTTGGCAGCTCATTTTCAGTTGTTTTTCTCTGTGTGCCCTTGTCAAGCGATGTTTGTGAACTTCGATAATTGTTTTTCAGGTGAATGCAAGAAACATCTTGGCGTTGGCTTAATTCTACAAGGTAATCGGGAGCAGCTCCTTGAAAATCATAAATTGATTGATCTGCGTCCCCAACAGCAAAAACTTTAATTCTTGTAAGATTTAATAGCGTTAGAATAAGTTCATGCAGAGGTTTACCTAAATCTTGATATTCATCGACGATAATCCAAGGATACTTCGCCTCAAGTGCTTTGCGTACATAAGGCTCATTTTTAACGAGTTCTACAGATTTTTTCACCATGCTGATAAAATCAAGATATCCATTTTGTATCAAGAGTTCTTCAAAAGAGATGGCAGCCTTTAGTGCAATA
This sequence comes from uncultured Eubacteriales bacterium, assembly GCA_900548625.1. Taxonomy (GTDB): domain Bacteria; phylum Bacillota; class Clostridia; order Oscillospirales; family Oscillospiraceae; genus CAG-170. Next base: position 10,787 of record URLO01000007.1, read on the forward strand.
TCATAGCTTTCTATCGCAACACGACTAATTCCTTTTATATTCCTTGTGCGCTCTTTATCTACATCAATGAGCTTTGGAGTTCCCTCGTAATTCTGAGAATCAAAGAGACGATTCTTTTCAGCTTCAGAAATAATCCGGATAGGCAGGGGTATTTTGTATTGCGGATATAGGGCTGCGAAAGGAGTAATAATTTCTGAAAGACAAAAGCTGTGAACTGTACCAAGAAAAACATTTTTGCGCTTTTCCAACCCTAACTTTACTAACCGACTTTTGAATTCTCGGACAGCCTCCGTACTATATGTTAAACATGCAAGGCCGCGTGGTGGATAAATCACCTCGGCTAATAGTTGCATAACTTTCAAAGTCAAAACTGTTGTTTTCCCACTTCCGGGTCCAGCAATTACAACTGTATTATTTACAGCTTTATATGCAGCAAGCTGCATGTCATCTTCTCTTATTTCCTGCAATTTTTTCTCAAAATATGCATTCACCACATTCACCTAACTTTTGCAACAATCGCATCTATTGCATTCGATATATATTCTGGAATCATCGATGCAGATATATGAGTGGCTAACCGTTGAGCGAAGCGGCCTTTACCGATTCCGCTATAAGTTGACTCTATTTTGGAAAGACACTTGTTATACCTTCCAGAGGAAAGCTCTGCAGAGAAGTTATTTTTTTGAACCTGGCCACCATTTGTTAGTTGATTAAAAATAGAACATAGAACATCTCGATCTGGCCCAGTGGCCTTTTTGAAGATATCCACCTCAAGTGTGTATTCGCCAATATAAGCGCCAAATGTTTTAAAGTATTTGCGCTTTTCCTTATTATTCAAATGGATATACTCCGGATCAACAGAGCCTTGATACATTAGATAAATACGATCAATCCCATCAAAGCCCTTGCCCACATGGTTTGCATCTTCAATATCTCCAAAATGCTTTTTTTCATCAACTATATGATAATAATCACCATCGGTGATAATAACATAAGGAATACCAAGTGAACCTGCGAAACGACAATACGGTTCAAAATTCGTGGAATTTATGTTACAAATCACTACGCCGAGACGATCAAGGTCGTATCCTTTAGCTTTTGAAAAACTGGGAATCAAATATTCTTCGGAAATACCCTCCACAAAAATAATACCTTTAGCAGTATAAAGTTCGCCTCGTTTGACATCAATGTATCTTGTTAAATCCGCATAATCGTCCTCAGACAAATCAATGCCTGCTGTTGTATTTACCTCGGTACCATCCTTTGTCGTAATTAGATGAACAAGAGATGTAATGGGTGCAACTGAGGATATATGTGTTGAGTGAGTTGTGATTATTACAGAGGTGTTAGTTTTGTTCATAATATGTCGATAGAGAAGCCGTTGATAAATTGGATGGAGATGCGATTCGGGTTCCTCGACAGCGAGAATGGTGATACCATTCGCTGTTGGAACAAAATCCGAAAAGAACGCATATAGACCATCGTATAATGTGGCGTCTTGCAGAGCCGCAAGATTCAAGGCGTAGTCATTGGAGCTGGCGGATTTTGCATAGCTTCTTTCAAGTAAATGCTCATGATCCTGTTTTATCAATTCATGATATAAATCGCCGGATAGGAATGTTTTGATAGTATCATCTTCAATGAGTAGTAGAATCAAAGCTATATAGAGAATATTGTTGATTCCCAAACTTGTGTTGCCCGTTTCTCGGCTGTTAATTAGAGGTCGTAGGGCATAAAGAAGTTTAGTTGCATCGATATTCATTGTTTTCAGAGAAATACTGAACTCATCTGCACTAAAGGACACCATGTCGTTCAATAACCGTTGCAGCCTGTTCTCTAAATCATTTACTTGACCTATTTGTAAAGTATCTGCACCTTTTTCATCAAGAGCCTTTGATATCTCTAAAAGTACACTCTTGCTGACAGAATATTTTTGCTTAATAATTTGTGTTAGAGGAGAGGTTCGGGAACTTTTCATTTCTGCCTCAACATCACGGATGGCTTTTATCACACGAATATTAAGCATTTTTCGATCTTCATATGTAAAAGCCCTGCTTTCATCGTCTCCCTTATAAATGATGTAGCTATAGTCTGGTTTCGTAGCATCTTTTTTAAAAAACTTGTAGCTGATTTTTAATGTTTCTTTGCCTTCTACCATTACCGACGCATCAGCCAACTGGGCAAGCAAATTCTTATTATCCTCGAAATTTGCGAGATAGATCTCAATCAATATATAATGCCCATCATCCATAGGGTTTTCTATACCATCCCAAAAATCGGATTCTTCAAGCATTCTGTCTTTTTCGGAAAGCGTTGGATCAAGAATCAGTTGAAGTGCGTAAAGAAGATTGCTTTTGCCGACTGCGTTTTCTCCAATTAATACCTGCTTTTCGCCAAGAGAAAAATCTACTGAATGGAAGTTTCTAAAGTTTTCGATATGGACTCTACAAATATACGGTTGAGTTTTCATCCTGTTTACCTTCTTTCGCACGATTTTCCAGTTTCTTGTTCCGGCAGAAGTATCAATGATATACTCTTTGCTACATGTAGTGCAGTGAAGATATACACTATGCTCTCTAAATCCTGGAATGTTGTCATGCTCCTCAATAATTGTTCCTTTTCCACATGGACATTCGTATTCATAATATTCTGTATCGCCAGCGCCTGCACCGTATCCTGAATACTGTTCACACTTAGCAATAATTCTTTTAGTCCGCATATACATCTGCCCCTTTTGCAAAAAGACCGCATGGGAATACTCCCATACGGTCGCCTTGGTGGCGCAAAGGCCTACCGTAGAATTATTATAGTGGATAATGTCGGAAAATTCAAGTTTCCGGCGTATCTGCGCCGAAAATACCGAAGTTATACCCGTTAGGGATGGGTTAGGGATTTTGCGGTTTTCGGCATTCCTCCGTACCAAGGACGCAACCGTTATTTTACCGCTCTGACCACAATTGAAATGTGGTTAAGCACACTTCGAAAATCGAACTTATAACGCAGAAAAACCGCCTAAAAGGCGGTTTTTCGATGGAAGATGGTCCGAGTGACAGGATTCGAACCTGCGGCATCCTGCTCCCAAAGCAGGCGCGCTACCAACTGCGCTACACCCGGTTATTGAGTTTTTTATCCGGCTGGTCGTATTCACCCAAACCACCCGCGCTACCAGCTGCGCTAATCCCGGATTTTTGGGTATTTAATTTTACGCCAACTGTGGTCAAATATGTGGTCACGGCGATTTTTTGACCACCTTAGCTTGCGGGGAAAGTGCCTGTGTCGCAGGCGTACCAAGGGATTGCGGGGACAGCGTTTTCCGGCTTGAAGGGGGAGCGACCCGCTCCCAAACCACGCGCTCTACCATCTGAGCTACACCCGGTTATGAAATTGAAGTCTTAAGCTGTCTGTAGTCAGCCATGTGGTCAAAGGCGGATTTTCGGGCGATTCCGGAAATTGCGGAAAACCCGCAGATGCCCGTGTGTCAAGGGGTTCGGGCGTTTTGGTTGCTGCCTGTCGGATGGATGCCGATACGCTCCCAAACCACGCGCTCTACCATCTGAGCTACACCCGGTTATGAAAAAATGTGCTTGGCTCGAAGCAGTCTGTTCTGCCTGCCAAGCCGGAAATAAGTATAGCAGAAGCGTCGCAAAAAAGCAAGACCGGCGGCAGCGCGTTTTTTGCTTTCGGCGTGAAAGCTGTGGCGATTTTCCCGCGTTCGTGCTATAATGATCGCGAAGCTACATTCCTGCACGAAGGCGGTGTGTCCAATGGATGAATATGTGCAGCCCGCGCTCGAAAATGAAGCAGCCGCTCCGGGCATGGCTGGGCGCACCGCGTATTACCATCTCCCCGGGCTGTTTGAATTTTACGAGCTTTACCGTGTGTTTTTGCCGCTTTTTCGTGAGCACCGGGCGTATTTTTATGATTGGTGTGAGATCGGCTCGATCTATGGAGCCCCGGCCGACTGTCTCTGGGGCGGCGGGCGCGTCGGCTTCGGTACGCATGACGCAGACGAGGTGCTGGGCCTGATGCGCGAGTACGGCATCTCACCACGGCTGACATTCAGCAATTCCCTCCTGCGGGAGGAGCACCTCTCCGACCGGAAGTGCAACGCGCTTTGCAGGCTTCTCTCCGGGAGTCGGCCGCGCTGCGGCGGCATCGTCCACTCGGAGCGGCTGCTGCGCCATTTGCAGACGCAATACCCGGAGCTTTATCTTGTCTCCTCGACCACCAAGGTCCTCACTGCCTTTCCCCTGCTCCGGCAGGAGCTGTCGCGCGATGCGTTTCGGTACGTTGTGCCGGATTTTCGTCTGAACAAGGCGTTTGACGAGCTGAACGGACTGCCGGAGGCGCTGAAGGAAAAGGTCGAGTTTCTCTGCAACGAGTGCTGCTGGTTCGGCTGCAAGGACCGAAAGGCGTGCTACGAGGCCGTCAGCCGGAAAAGCCTCGTCGAGTCCGGGCCGGAGCACCGCTGCAAGGCGCCCGGCGCTGCGGGCGGCTATCGCTTTTCCAAGGCGATGGAAAATCCCGCCTTCATCGGCGCAGCGGATATTCAAAACGTCTATCTGCCGATGGGCTTTTCCAATTTCAAGATCGAGGGGCGCGGGCTTGGCAGCGCTCTGATCCTGGAATTTCTGCTTTATTATCTGACAAAACCGGAATACCGGCTCCGCGTCCGGGAGGAGATCTATCTGGACAACATGCTGGATCTGTTTTAAATTCAAAAATCAGCGGCGCAGGCGCAGGCCGCGCGAAAAGGAGATACAAATGCGAGTTGTTGGAATCGTACCGGGCGCAAAGCTGTTTGCCTCGGAGGACATGTACGCAGACCATTATCTGTTCGTCAACGCCTACCCCAAGCGCATCAGCGCAAACGGCGGCACGCCGGTCGGGCTTCTCAGCAGCGACGGATACGTCATTCCGGAGGCGCTGGCGCTGTGCGAGGCATTCGTTTTCTGCGGCGGCGCACGCTTTTACCCCTATCATTTTCAGATCATGGAATACGCCGCGAAAAGCGGCAAGCCCGTGCTCGGCATCTGCCTCGGGATGCAGATGATGAACACATATTTTCTTGTCGCCGAGGAAGCCCGGCGGCGCGGCTGGGACGCGCCCCTGCTCGATCTGTTCGAGCAGATGAAAAAGGAGCGCTACATGTTCACGGAGCCTGTGGATGGTCACTGGAACGGGCACATCACGCGCGGCCACGCAGACAGCTTCAAGCACCCCGTCCATCTGACGGCGGAAAGCCATTTTGCGCGCCTTACCGGTTCGGACACGATCCTCGGTGCGTCGATGCACAACTACCGCATCACACACCCGGCGCAGGCGCTGCGCGTTGCCGGACGCACGGATGACGGCACGATCGAGGCGCTGGAATACGGCGAGCAGATGCTGGGCGTGCAGTTCCACCCGGAGGCAGACGATGCAAACGACGTGCTTTTCCGATGGATCGCAGGCACTTTGTAAAATAACAGAGGCAGGCCAGCTTATCAAAAAGACTTTTTTGACAAGCTCAGCGGCGGAGGCAGCTCAAGCTGCCTCCGCCGCTTTCGGTTTTACAGATAATTTCGGATTACACGCCACTGCTCGATCAGCCGCTCCGGAGAAAACGCGGCGTTTGCAGGGCTGGTCGAGGGCAGCTTCGCCGCGGTCAGGCCGGTCAGCGGCTCCAGATACCGGCAGTACAGCCGGTGCGAGGCCGCGCCGTTGCAGAAAACCGCCTGAATGTCCGCCGCTGAGAGGATCGGCGTCAGATCATTCGGCACGACGTTCTGGATGCTGCTGTCGCTGGAGCCTTCGATCTCGCAGCTCGCGATCGTATCCCAGAGCGCGATGTGATGCGCGTGCAGCATGGCGGCCTTTTCCGGCACGGTGACAGGGACCGGGCATTCGAGCACGGCGGCGATCACGCGCCAGAAGCGGTTTTGCGGATGGCCGTAGAAAAACGCCGCCTCGCGGGACTTTACCGACGGAAAGGATCCGAGGATCAGGATGCGCGAACGCGCGTCATAGAGCGGCGGGATGGGATGGACGATGCGTTCCGTCACAGTGCGCGCACCAGCGCCTCCAGCGTCTCCTGCGAGGTCGCCCACGAGGTCACAAAGCGGACGGCCGTGTTCGTCTCATCGACCTTGGCGTTGAGTTCAAAGGAGAAATCACGTTCCAGCTCGCGGATCTTCTCGTCCGGCAGGATGGGGAACAGCTGATTGGTGTACGGCTCAGCGTAGAAGGGATAGCCCTTTTCGCGCAGTGCGCGGGCAAGCTCCTTCGCCGCATCGTCGGCGTGACGCGCAAGCGCCAGCCAGAGGTCGTCCTTCAGGAACGCCAGAAACTGCACGCCGAGCAGCCGCCCCTTGGCGAGCACGCCGCCGCGCTGCTTGAGGGCATTGCGGAAGTAGGGGTGGAAGTCCTTGTTGACCAGCACCAGAATCTCACCGAACAGCAGGCCGTTCTTCGTGCCGCCGATGTAAAATGCGTCGCAGAGGCGCGCGAAATCCTCAGGCTGAAGGTCGTTTTCCTCGCTCACGAGCGCGGCGCCCATACGCGCGCCGTCCAGATAGAGGTACAGCCCCAGCTCGCGGCACGTCGCGGAGAGCGCTTCCAGCTCGGCCCTGGTGTAGATCGTGCCAAGCTCGGTCGCATCGGAGACATAGACCATTTTCGGCACGACCATGTGCCCGTCGTCGCCACCGTGATGTGCAGCGACGACGCCGCGGACATCCTCCGGCGTCAGCTTGCCTTCCGGCGTCGGGACAACACAGACCTTGTGGCCGGTCGCCTCGACGGAGGCCGATTCATGCACGGCGATGTGCGCCGTTTCGGCGGCGATGACAGCCTCCCACGGGCGGAGCGCCGCTGCGATGAGCGTCAGATTGGTGATCGTGCCGCCCAGCATGAAATGAACGTCCGCCTCCGGGCAGGCAAAGCGGCGGCGGACAGCCTCAATGGCCTCCGCACAGTAGGGGTCGCGGCCGTAGCCGACGGTCGATTCCAGATTTGTTGCGGCCAGGGCGTCGAAAATCGCGGGATGTGCGCCCTCGGAATAGTCGTTTCGGAAAAAGTACATGGCAGGCTACCTCACTTCCTTTGTTTTCTCCATTGTACGGCGCTTTTCACAGAAAGTCAACGCCCCTCTGCGCGGCAGCAGCATCCGGCGCAGCCGGCGCGCTTCCTCCGGCGGCATCGCGCCGCTCAGTGTCAGAAGCGCCGGGTAGAGCGCCAAAAACAGGACGCAGATGCAGCCCGCCTGCGAAAGCGGCCCTGCCTCCGGCAGCAGCAGACAGCCGCCTGCGGAAAGCAGCCCGCACGCGAGCGTTTTTATAAGAAACACCGGCCGCACGCAGCAGCCGCTCGCGTCCGTCAAAAGCTGCAGGCTGAGATAAAAATTGACGGCGTGGGTCACGGCGAACGTAAGGATGTAGCCGCCCATGCCAAGCCGCGGAAGCAGAAACCAGAGCATCGCAATGTCCATAAGCGAGGTGATCGTGTTGTTCCGCACACATGAGACCTGCCGCCCGAGGCCCTTGCACATGCCGTCAACGATGGCGTCCGGATAGAGGATCAGGACGAGCGGCGCAAACAGGCGCAGATACATGCCCGCCTCCCGGCTCTGATAAAGCAGCAGTCCAAGCGGCTCCGCCAGCAGAAATTCCAGCGCCGCCACCCCGCACGCAAACAGCGTCGTGAGGTGCAGGCAGCGCTCGCTGAGCGCGCAGATGCGCCGCGCATCGCCCTCTGCGCGGCAGCGTGCCAGCTCCGGCAGAAGCAGGTCGGACAGCGAATACAAAATCGCCGCCGGGAACATGAGGATCGGAAAGACCATCCCATGCACCGTCCCATAGGCCGCCATTGCCGCCTCCGGCGAGCCGGACACCTGCGAAAGGCCAAGCGGGATGAGCAGCTGCTCCAGCGTGCGCAGACCGGAGCGCAGGAAATCGCCGAGCGCAAGCGGCACGCAGAGCCTTATGAGGCGCTTTCCGAGCGCCAGTCCCCGCGCCGCAGGGCCAAACCTCCGAAAATCGCGGCATAGTAGCCGCGTCAGCCACACGCCGCTGACGCCGGATGCGGCAAGGCCGCCGAGCAGGATGGCACGGCAGACCTGCTCGGCGCCGTCCGCACGCAAAAGCAGCAGGAATGTGAACAGGATCGAGGACATCTGCTCCGCGACCTCGACAAGTGCCAGCCGCCGCACCCGGCCGCTGGCCGTAAAATAGCCGCTCAGGATGCTGACATAGCAGCGCAGCGGCAGCGAGAGCGCTAAGACCCGCAGCCCGGACGCCGCCCGCGCGTCGCGGATCCATACGCGTGCCAGCGTCCCCGCAAGCAGCCGCAGCGCGGCGGCGGCTGCGCAGCTGCAAACCGCGCCCCATAAAATGCACAGCTCCATCGCACGCCGCACTCCGGCAAAGCGGCGTTTTCCGTATTCCTCCGCACAGAGATACATCGCTGCCGTGCGCGCGCCGGAAAGACCGAGCGTCATGGCAAGGGCGCCGACCGCGGTTACAAGCTGCAAGAGCCCCAGCCCGACTGCACCGGCGCGGCTCGAAAGATAGACCTGAAATGCCATTGCCGCGCCGCGCAGCAGCAGGTCGATTGCCGTCAGCAGCAGCGCGTTGTGAAGGATCGAACGCTTCGGAAGCAAAAAAACACCTCCCTGTCCAGCTTATGGACAAGGAGGCAGTTGTATTCTCTTACTTGAGCTGGAACGTGTAGTACACGGCGGCGGCAAGCTCGAACGCGACAGCCGCAAACATGCAGTAGTACGCAAACGCCGCGCCGAACACCAGACAGGCCGCAAAGCACACTGTCCACACCGCGCAGGTGATGTACAGCGCCAGCGGATTGAACCGCGCATGGAACAGCCGGATGCGCTTTGCTCCGAGGACAAGCATACCCTTGTTCTTCGCCGCATTCGCTGCAATATACGCGCCGGATGCGATCACAAGCACCAGCACCACCGCAAGCGCGATGCACGGAGCGTTTGCGCCAATGCCGCGCGAGTAGCGGAGGAACGTGCCGCCCGCCACGACGGTCATGAGGGAAACCAGGAAAAACTCCATCTGATAGAGCATGTAGACGATGTACAGGCAGTAGACCGCGACATGCAGGAATGTCAGCATCGAAATATAGGTCGTCCACCAGCGCCACAGCAGCAGACCCGAAAATGCGTACAGCACGGAGACCGCCAGCACATAGGGGCTCACCTTCCGCAGCCAGCCGCTCCTGACAGCCAGCAGCACCGCAAGCGAAGCCGCCGCCAGAAGGCCAAAGACGATCGCTGTGAGCTTCGACGCCCGCTCGATCGTGTCCGCTCCGTCGATGGTGCCGTAGTTGTTGGCGACCAGCCGCATCAGAAAGACCGAAACGGCCAGCAGCAGCACCGCGCCCATGATCTTGTAGGCGGCAGCATCGCCGCCCTTGCGGGCATTTGAGGATGTATGATAGGTATTTCTCGCCATAGTATCCGTCCTTTGATCGTTAATCCAAATCGCCGCACGCGAACAAGATCGCGGTCAGCGCGCACAGCGGCGCCGTTTCGCAGCGGAGGATGCGCGGCCCGAGCGTGCAGCTCTGAAAACCGTATTCCTGCGCAAGCGTCACCTCTTCCGGCTCAAAGCCGCCCTCGGGCCCGGTGAGGATCGCCGCCGTATGAAATTCGCAGCCGCCAAGCGCGGCGCGAAGCGACAGACTGTGTTCGTTTTCATAGGGAAGCAGGCGGAGCTCTGCCGACGCCGCGCGCTGAAGCGCCTCCCGATAGGAGCTGAGCGCCGCGACCTGCGGGATGCAGCCGCGCCCGCACTGTGCTGCCGCGGAGGCCGCGATCTTCTGCCAGCGCTCCAGCTTGCCCTTCAGCGCCTTCGCATCGGGACGCGAAACACAGCGTGCCGTCGGGAATGCGACGATCTCCGCCGCGCCAAGCTCCGTCGCCTTCTGAATGACATGCTCCAGCTTATCTGCCTTTGCATAGGCCATGTAGACGCTGCACCGCACATGCGGCTCTGAATCTGAGGGGGCGCTGCTGTTTACGATGAGGCCAATCTGCCCCGCGCTGACATCGGAGACCGTGCACTGATAGTCCGTGCCGTTTGCGTCGCAAACCGTAACACAGTCGCCGTTTTTCAGCCGCAAAACCTTAGCATGTGCGGCATTCTCGCCGGTAAGGACAAAAAAATCGCCCAGCGGCGTTTCGGCTGGCACAAAGAACTTCGGCAAATCGAATCTCCTGCTTTCCATTCAACATACTTTGTGTATTATAACAGATGCCGCGCCGTTACGCAAGAGAAAATCTCGCCCGCAGGATCTCACTTTTTAAAAATATGGGTTGACAAATCGAGCAATGGCGATTATAATAATCTGGCACTGAGCAAGTGCAACATAATATGCGAGAGTGCTGGAATAGGTAGACAGGCACGTTTGAGGTGCGTGTGGCAACCGTCGTGTGAGTTCAAGTCTCATCTCTCGCACCAATCAGAGCAAAGTTCGCTTTGCTCTGATTTTTTATCATCTGACAGCCGCAGCGCAGGCTCTGCGCCACCCTAAGGAGGAACCGAGATGCCGATCAATTTTAATGAAGACTCCGTGTGGAATCTCCGCGCGATCAAGCCAGAATCCGTGCGTGCCGATGTAAACGGTCTGCTCATCGGCGGCGAGGTGATCGTTTCCGCGTTTCAGACCGTGCGCGATCAGCTCGTCTTTACGAACAAGCGCATCATTGCCATCGATGTGCAGGGCGTGACCGGCAAGCGGAAATCCTTTACGACCCTCCCCTACTCCAAGGTGCAGTTTTTCACCATCCAGACGCCGGGCTTCATGGAGCTGTTCTCCGATACGGAGCTGCTTTTGATGTTCTCAAACGGCTTTACTGCAAAGTTTGAGTTTCGCGGAAGCGTGGACATCGGGCAGATCAGCCGCGTGATCTCGCAGTACGCGCTGGATTGAGCGGAGCGGCGTTTTTTTGAGAGCAAAGGAGTGTAAGCGTATGAACATTCTGGTCATTGACGCACAGGGCGGCGGCATCGGGCGGCAGGTCGTCTCCGCCATCCGCAAGACCTTCCCCCAGCAGCACATTGTCGCCGTCGGCACGAACAGCGCCGCGACCTCCGCCATGCTGAAGGCCGGAGCCGACGACGCCACCACCGGAGAAAACGCGGTGGTCGTCTGCTGCCGCACAGCAGACGTCATCATCGGGCCGGTCGGCATTGTCATTGCCGATGCGCTGCTCGGCGAGATCACGCCGCGCATGGCGGTCGCCGTCGGGCAGAGCCGCGCCAAGCGCATCCTGATCCCGGTCAACCACTGCGACAATCATATCGCAGGCACCGGCGATATGAGCATGGCGGGGCTGATCGAGAGCGTGGTCGGTACGCTGCGCGGGCTGCTATAAATTTCTTGTCTTTTTCACCCGTTTCTGCTACACTGAAAAGCGGAGCGGATGAACCGCCCGAAGGACGCCGAAGCGTCTGCGCAAAAAATCTTGCAGCACCAAACACCATATATATTATGTATGTCAGGAAGGCATACGATCCTTTGAAGGGGATCGTATGCCTTCTTCCGTTTTTCAGGAGGTTCCATGACCCTATCCGCGTATTTTGCACAGCATCCGAAGGCCGCGCTCGGCTTTTCCGGGGGCGTTGACTCCTCGTATCTGCTCTATGCCGCGCGGCAGGCCGGGTGCAGCATCCGCCCCTATTTCATCAAGACGCCCTTTCAGCCGCAATTTGAGCTGGAGGACGCAAGGCGCCTGTGCGCCTCGCTCGGCGCGGAGCTGACCGTGCTGGAGCTGGACGTGCTGGCCGATCCTGCGGTCGCCGCCAATCCCGCCGACCGCTGCTACCACTGCAAGCGCCGCCTGTTCGGCACGCTTGCAGCGCGGGCGCTCGCCGATGGCTATACGCTGCTGCTGGACGGTACGAATGCCTCGGACGATGCAGACGACCGCCCCGGTATGCGTGCCCTGCGCGAGCTGCACGTGGCCTCGCCGCTGCGCGAATGCGGGCTGAGCAAGCCCGAGATCCGCCGCCTGTCCAAGCAGGCCGGGCTTTTTACCTGGGACAAGCCCGCCTACGCCTGCCTTGCCACGCGCATCCCCACGGGAACGCCGATCACAGCCGAGGCGCTCCGCATCACCGAGCGCGGCGAGGGCTATCTTTTCTCTCTCGGACTGCGGGATTTCCGCATCCGCTTTCTGCACGGAGCCGCGCGGCTCCAAGTCCCGGAGGCGCAGCTTCCGCTCGTGCTCGCGCACCGCGAGGAGATCGTCCGGGAGCTCAAGCGCAATTACAGCGCGGTTATGCTGGATCTGGAGGTACGTCCATGAACGAACATCTGCATGAACTGCTGGAGGCCGTGAAAAACGGCTCCGTTTCCGTGGAGCAGGCGGAGCTCCAGCTCAAAAAAGCGCCGTTTGAGGATCTTGGCTACGCGAAGATCGATCTGCACCGCGCACTTCGTCAGGGCGCGGCGGAGGTCATCTACGGCGCGGGCAAGACGCCGGAGCAAATTCTCGGCATCGCCTCCGCCATGCATGGCGCGGGCGTCAGCCCCATTCTCATCACCCGCATCTCCGATCAGGCCGCGCAGCTCGTCTCCGGCGCGCTGCCGCTGGACTACCGGCCGCAGGCGCATCTTGCCATCGTCGGTGCGCTTCCGGAGCCGGACGCGCCCGGGACGATCGTCGTTGCCGCCGCCGGAACATCAGACTACGCCGTTGCGGAGGAGGCCGCCGTCACCGCCGAGGTGCACGGCAACCGCGTCATTCGTCTCTACGATGTAGGCGTGGCGGGGCTTCACCGGCTGCTGGCGCATCTGGACGAGCTGATGTCCGCGCGCGTCGTCATCGCAGTCGCCGGAATGGAGGGCGCACTTGCCAGCGTAATCGGCGGGCTTGTCTCCTGCCCGGTCATTGCCGTGCCGACCAGCGTCGGCTACGGTGCCGCCTTCGGCGGCATGGCGGCGCTTTTGTCGATGCTCAACTCCTGCGCCAGCGGCGTGAGCGTCGTAAACATCGACAACGGCTTCGGCGCGGGCTTCCTCGCCAGCCGCATCAACCACATAGGAGGGACCGCATGAAAACGATCTATCTTGACTGCTCGATGGGCGCGGCGGGCGACATGCTGATGGCGGCGCTCTATGAACTGCTGCCCGAAAAGGAAGCATTTCTTGAAAAAATGAACGCGCTCGGTCTTCCCGGCATCACGCTTTCTGCCGAGCCGTCGGTCAAATGCGGCATCACCGGGACGCATATGCGCGTGCTGGTGCACGGCGAAGAAGAAAGCACCGCGCACACGCACGGGCATTCGCATGACCACGAGCATGCGCATTCGCATGCCGGTCTGCACGAGATCGAGCACCGCATTTCGCACCTTGCGCTCTCCGGGACCGTGCGCGAAAATGTCCTTGCCGTCTACCGCTCCATTGCGGACGCGGAAAGCCGCGTACACGGCGTGCCCGTTGACGAGATCCACTTCCACGAGGTCGGCTCGCTCGATGCGCTTGCCGATGTGACCGGCGTCTGCCTGCTGTTCGAGATGCTCGCACCGGAGCAGGTGCTCTGCTCGCCCGTCCATGTAGGAAGCGGTCAGGTGCGCTGCGCGCACGGCATTCTTCCCGTTCCGGCGCCTGCCACGGCGCGGCTGCTGGAGGGCATTCCGGTCTACGGCGGCAGCATCCGGGGCGAGCTCTGCACGCCGACGGGCGCGGCGCTTCTGCGCCGGTTCGTCACGCGCTTTGGCGCCATGCCGCCGATGTGCATGGAAAAATGCGGCTACGGCATGGGCACGAAGGATTTTGAGGCAGCCAACTGCGTCCGCGCCATTTGGGGGCAGACGCTCGCCTCGGGCGGGCAGATCACGGAGCTTGCCTGCAATCTGGACGACATGACGCCGGAGGACGTTGGCTTTGCCATGGAGCGCCTGTTTGAGGGCGGCGCGCTCGATGTCTACACCACGCCCGTCGGCATGAAGAAAAACCGCCCCGGCGTGCTGCTCACCTGCATGTGCCGTCAGGATTCGGTCGAGGAGATGGTGCGCCTGCTGTTCCTGCACACCACGACGCTCGGCGTCCGCGCCTCCGTCTGCGACCGCTTCACGCTCTCGCGCCGGCAGTATACCGTCCAGACCGCACAGGGCGATGTGCGCATCAAAGAGAGCTCCGGCTGGGGCGTCTGCCGCCGCAAGCCGGAGTATGAGGACGTTGCCCGTATTGCGCGCGCCACCGGCCGCTCGCTGGAGGACGTCCGGTCGGAGAGCGCTTCGCCCTGCTTCCTGAGCGCACAAAAGCCGCGTTAGGATCGCTCGCAGGATTTACCGTGTCGTTTGCAGGTGAAACGAATGCAATAAATCGAAATTTGTGGAGGTAAGGATGATAGTACCTGTAGATGAAACAAATCTTCTTCAAGCCGCAACCATCCATTCAATATCCTGGAAGGAATCGCATCGTGCATTTTGTGCTCCTGATTTCATAGAAACACATACGCCAGATCGGCAACGGGAGTATTTGAGAAACAAGATGAACAACGGAACAAAGCTCTATATGCTTATAGAAGAAAAACCAATAGGGGTTGTTTCTGTAACAAAGGGTTTAATAGAGGATCTTTATATTCTTCCAGATATGCAAAACATGGGTCATGGAACGAAATTGTTACTATACGCAGTAGGCCAATGTACGGATACCCCTACGCTGTGGATTCTTGAGAATAATATAAATGCTGAGAGACTCTATCGTCGAATAGGTTTTAAGGAGACAGGGAGAAAGAACTCAATAACAAATAAACTTGATGAGATTGAGTTCGCATTGACATAAATTCCAGTTTAACGAACTGACGCCCTCTTCGGAGCGTCCGGACAAAAAGTCCTCCGTATGATCGTAACCATACGGAGGATCCTCTGTTTTATGGGCCGCACCCATGCGTCTGCGCTTTTTAATGATCCGATTTCAGGCCCGCGCCGCACATTGTTATGAGCGTGTCCGGCATCTGACCATAAATGCGGCAGTATTCCAGATACGCCGCGTAGTTCGCCGCCGTCGTGTGCTCGCAGTAGACACCCTTCCGCGCCAGCGCTGCGCGGGCGCTCAGGATCTGCGCCTCCGGCGCGTGGACGAAGCGAACATGGTGCTTTTTCGCAAGGGAGAGGATCTCATGGCCGCGCATGGGCTTTCCGATGGCGATGCCCTCGGCGATGGTCGGCGTGGGCGTCACCGTCTCCGGCTCGCTCTCGCCATGCGCCGCCGCACGCAGCAGCGGGTCGCAGTTCTGGCTTTGCAGCGCGATGATCTGCGGCATGTTGTCGATCACGCCGCTCTCCAGCAGGTGCTCCAGCGCGCGGATCGCGCCGAGAAAGAGCGTTCCGTTTCCGGTCGGGATCACGATATTGGCCGGGATGCGCCCAAGCTGCTCGAAGGTCTCATAGATGTAGGTCTTGGTGCCCTCGTAGAAAAACGGGTTGTAGACGTGGTTCGCGTAATAGACGCCCTCCTGCTCGACCTTCGCGCGGCAGACATCGGCGCAGTGGTCACGGGAGCCGGGAACGACGGTGCAGACCGCGCCGTGCGCGCGGATCATGTCGATCTTCTTGGGGCTGGTGCCCTCCGGAACGAAGATCTCACAGCCAATGCCCGCCTTGGCGCAGTAGGCCGCGACCGAGTTTCCGGCATTGCCGCTGGAATCCTGAACGACCCTGTCCACGCCGATGGCCTTGCAGTGCGCCACCAGAACCGCCGCGCCGCGGTCTTTGAAGGACAGTGTCGGCATGTAATAGTCCATTTTCAGCAGCACGTTTTCATCCAGCCGCACGACGGGCGTCACGCCCTCGCCCATCGTGACTCCGCGCCAGTTCTCGCCGTCCAGCGCCATAAAGCGCCGGTAGCGGAACATGCTCCATTCGTGCGTATCGACCTCGCCGAGATCAAATCGGGGCGGCCGGAATTCCAGCTCCCACAGCCCGCCGCAGTCGCAGTGTGCTTTCCTTGTATCGGCCGCCGCGCGGCATCCGCATTTGGTGCAGACAAATTCCATTCTCGCCGTCCCCCTTTACACGCGCACTTCCGCAATGGCTTCGATCTCGACCAGCGCGCCGTTGTGCAGCTCCCGCGTGGGGACAACAACGCGCGCCGGCTTGTGGCTGCCGAAAAACGCCGCGTAGACCGCATTCACCGCGTCCCAGAGCGCAATGCTCGAGACGTACACCCGGCAGAGCACAACATCTTCCCTGCCGCAGCCCGCCGCATTCAGCACCAGCTCCACATTGTGCAGCGCATCGCGCGTCTGCTGTTCGATGTCCGCCGCCATCGGCGCGCCGGTCTCGTGGTGTACCGGAAGCTGACCGGAGACATAGAGCATCCCGCCGGAGATCATGCCGGGAACATAGTGTCCCTTGTTCACAAGTCTGGATTCGATTCTGACTTCTTTCATCCGCGTTTCCCCCTTACCTCGTCGAGATAGCTGTAGATCGTCACCTTATTGACGCCCAGCTTCTCGGCGGCTTTTTCAATGCTGCCCTTCATCAGAAACAGTCCCTTCTGCTCCATGAAGCGCACCTTTTCAATGCGCGCCTCGCGCGGCAGATTCTTTGCGTCCGCGTCGCCGAGGATCCCGTCCATCAGGTTTTCGATCATCACGGAAACATGCTCCCGTGCCTCGCCGTCCGCTCCACCGTCTGCCTTCTGCTGCGGCTCCGGCGGCAGAAGCGACTGCAAAAAATCGATCTGCCGCGTGATCTGCGTCGTATCCAGATTGATGCACAGTGCACCTGTGAGCCGTCCGTCCGCATCCTTGATCAGAAGCGTGGACGAGCGGATGCGCTTGCCGTTCGGCGCGGTGAAATAGTAGTTTGCAGCATAGTTTTCCTTCAGATCGTCAGACAGGATGACCTTTTTGACGAGCTGATCGAAGCTGGCGCCGAGCTGCCGCCCGGTCACGGACGGGTTTTCCACATAGACGACCGAGTGCGCCGGATCGTCCAGATCGTGCAGCACGATCTCGCAGTCTGCGCCGAACGTCTGCACCAGCATCTGCGCCAGCGGAACATACGGCCGCAGCGCGGGCTTGATGTCCATGCCGCGCCTCCTTATTGCAGTCTGCCGCGGCATGCGATCTCCAGTTCCTGCACGACCCGCTCGCCGGAGATCAGGTACGCACGGTCGTAGAGATTGCAGACCGGGCAGATGTGCACCGGGATGATGCGCACCTTGTCGCCGACCTGAACGCGGTCATGGAAGGCGCGGTCAAGGACGATCGCGTGCTCGTCAAAGACCTTCTCGATGTGTACCTCTGGCCACTCATAGATCGTTCCCTTTCCGGGCGTGGCGCAGATGCCCTCGGTGCGCGACTGCATCGTCAGGCCCTTCGCACCGACATCGAGGATTGTCCGCGTATCGGTCGGCTTGCTGATGACTGTTGCCAGCACAGTCGCGGCGCACAGCTCCAGCGTACCGGCGGCATGTCCCTGCGACGCGTCCATCAGCGCATATGTGCCGGGACGCAGCTCCGTAATACCCGGAAGAATGGGAACGTGGTTCATAAATGTCGGCGTTGCGCCGTAGCTGACCGTCCGGCACGGCATACCGTGCTCCCGCGCCAGCTCTGCAAAATGGAGCGTCCGGCGCTGTGCGCCCTCGGCGATCTGCATCAGCGCTGGAATGTCCGCCGCGCCGTAGCTGTTGCCGTCATGCGAGAAAATCCCCTCAAACCGCACATGCGGGCAGTGCGCGATCACGTCGAGCAGGCTCCGAAAATCCGCCTCCTCAATGATGCCGGAGCGGTTCTCGCCGACCTCGATCTCTACAAGAACCGGAACGGTCACGTTTTCCGCCGCAAAGACCCGCTCCGCCTCCGTCACCTGACACGGCGTATCCACGCCGAAGGAGACACGGACGCCGCTTTGTGTCAGCGCCGCGATGCGCCGCAGCTTCGTCTCCCCCACGATCTCGTTTGCGATAAAGATGTCCCGCAGGCCGTTTTCCGCCATCACCTCGGCCTCGCCGGTCTTTGCCACCGCAATGCCGCAGGCGCCCTGCCGGAGCTGCATCTTGGCGATCTCGGGCGTTTTGTGCGTCTTTGTGTGCGGACGGAGCTTCACGCCGTTTTCCTCGGCGTAGCGCTGCATGTCCTCCAGATTTTTCGTCAGCCGCTCCCTGTCGATCAGCAGAGCGGGCGTGTCCAGTTCCAGAAACTTCATTGTTCTCGCCTCCTGTTCGCAGTATAATATAATTTATTCTATTTTGTCAATGTATCGTATAAAAAATTATTTCATCGATTCCAGCGCCAAAACAGGCATCCCATCCGGCAGTTTTCCCTTTACTTTTTCCGTTGCCTCTGCTATAATAGTTGCCAGTCAATACGCGCCCGTAGCTCAGCTGGATAGAGTGACAGACTCCGACTCTGTAGGTCGCTGGTTCGAATCCAGTCGGGCGTACCAAAATGAATGACCCTACCCAATTCGAACAAGTCGATGAGACTTGAGGATTGGGTGGGGTCATTTTATGTCCTGAAAGTCTTGGTATGACAGGGATTTCAGTGAGTGGCGCGCTGAAGCAAATATGAGACACGAAAATACAAACCGTCTCAAAACGTAGTAGAAAACGAGCAAATTAGGCGATTCGAACACGGATGTCTCATTTAACAGTTGCACAGCAGCTCTCTTCCATTTGGCATGGCGTCAGATTTTTCAATGTGCGATGAGGTCGTTTGGTATTGTAAAACTCAATATAGGAAGCTACACTGGCTTGAAATGCTCTATCGGAAGGATGATCCTTTCGGTAGAGCTCTTCTTTTTTCAGCGATGCGAAGAAAGATTCTGCGACTGCGTTATCATGCGGTTTACCCGGTTGTGAAAATGATTGCTCTACATTGTGCTTATGTAAGAGCTGCTGGAGTCGATGGGAGGTATACTGCGCGCCTCGGTCACTATGAAAAATAAGACCAGACGGTGGCTGGCGTTCCTCATACGCCATTTTGAATGCTGCGGTGATAAGTTGAGTACTGTTCCTTTTTGAAATTTTATGTGCGATCACTTTGCGCGAGAAAAGGTCAATAATTACGCAAATAAAAAGTAGTGATCCCTAAGTTTAAAACAGGTGACATCGCTGACCCACCGCTGATTTGGCTGATCAGCAGTAAATTGCTGCTGCAATATATTCTTCTTTCGTTCCGTCTCACGAAGCTTTAAATATTCCTTTTTTGCTGTCGACCGAACACTGCTCAAGCCCATCTCACGCATGAGTTGTGAAATATATTCCGCACTGACCTGGTGTCCACGCTGAATGAGAATCGTTCGAATTTTCTCTGCACCCAACACCTGCCTATATTCGTCAAACACATCACGGATGATCTGGCAGTATTCTTGACGGCGTTTATCAAACCAGGCGTTGCCGCGCTTGCTGCGCAGTATGTGGTTATAAAATGTACCTCGGTCAACATCCAATGCTTCACAGATCGTATGGACTTCATATTTTCCATAGAACGGCTCTAAAGCATGCAGCCGCTCTTTCAATGGGGCAGATACCAAACAATCGGCAGACTTCAGAATTGTGATGATATTCTGCAATTTTTCAACTTTGCGTTGGAGTGATGCGTATTCTTGATAGGAAAACTTCAACGGCTTTCCAATGCTGTCCGAAGGAAACGATTTGAGCCAACGGTACAGGGTGCTACGAGAGATAGCAAGTTCATTGGAAAGAGCGGTGATTCTTTCGCCTTGCTGATAGCGTGCGACAATGGATAGCTTTTCTTCGTTTGAATACTTCATAGGATTCCCTCCTTCGAGGTAGAGGATAACATACAAAAGAGAGAACGAAAATTTACATAGTGTTGTTGCTAATAGTGCCGAATGGAATAAGCCATGCTTTCCAATTCGTAGATTCGACAAATGATTGCATTGAGCACGCTGATTTGATATAATTTAGGTCACAGCAGAGGGGGTGTCTACAGAATGCAAGTTCCAGAATTTACTGTAGTGGATTTCAATGCCGGCTTTGGCGGACGCTCGCTTGCGTTTCGCGATTGTGGTTTTTCTGTTGTAGCTGCCGCAGAAAGTGATCCCGTAAAACAGGAGATACTTCGCGGAATCGTTCCGGATATCCCTATTTTCACAGAGCCGATATCACTTGAAAATCTTTCATCGCTTCCGGGCACAGATATTCTGATGGCCGATATACCTGCGGAGAGCCTTGCAAGGCAGCGCGTGGATCAGAAAAAGGGCGATGTGGATTCTTATCTGCATTTGTTCTCCGAATTCATTTTGTGCAATCAGCCAAAAGCGTTTTTAATACAAATTCCGGCTGTGTTGGTTCAGGGTAAATCCGTCTCATTCCTCAGCACTGCCGCACGGCGCAGATATGTTATAACATACCGAGTATGCAGGGAGAGCGAGTATTCCGGTTTTCCAGTGAATGGAAGGCAAGCCTATTTTGTTGGAATTCGCAATGATATTGGCCCGGAGCGATTCTGTTTTCCGAAGCCAATATATGAGTCTCCATATCGTATACCATTTCGGGAAGCACCGGAAGATGTGGAACCATGGTATCGCAATGTTCCAAGACGATTTGGGACGCATTCTCTTGAACGCCTGTTTCCCTTCTATAACAGAAATTTTAAGGGAGAAGTGGTCGGCGGCGAACAGGTATCCGTTCGTCCTTATGAGTGTTATCTTGTGGACGAGATCGGAATGCGGCGAATAACGCACAATGAATACGCATATTTAAAAGGCTATCCAAATTACCCTTTTAACAATTGCAAAAACCGGTTTAAAGCATATCGAATGCTTCAGTCGGCGCCAGATATCTACATTGTGCGGGCGATCGCCGCGAGTCTCCGAAATTATTTGGAGCATAATACAGAAACGCCGCACTTTGAAGACTGGCCTGCATACAGAGTACCTCTGGAAGAAGATGTTTCTGACAAAAGAGGCGATGCCTTGACAGAACAGAGAATTTCGACAGACAGAATTATAAAGCCACGAAATAAAATCAGACGCCTTCAGATCGAAAAACTGAAGGGATTAAAAAAGCTGGATATTCTGTTTGAGAAAAATCTGACGGCCATCATGGGTGTTAATGGAGTTGGAAAATCCACCGTTTTGCATGCACTGGCCTGTATGTTCTCCCCGGATGAAAAAGGCGAGGATCATAAATAGAAATTCTTTTTTACCCCGACACCGGATGCTTCCTGGCAAGGCAGTCAGATGGTATTGACCTATTTTGACGAAAACACACAGACGGAGAATCAGCGCAAGTATCGAAAAAGCACGGATCGGTGGTCCCCCAGATATACCAGTCGGCCCAAGCGGGATGTTTTTTATCTCGGGATTGATTCCGGACTGCCTGAAATCGAAAAAGAGCGTCAGACTTCCTATATCGACTATCACACAAGTGTCTCAGAGGATCGGCTGGCGGAACGGATCGTACACACTGCGGCACAAATATTATGCAAGGACTACCAATCCTTAACAGATCATGCAGTGAAAAACAAGCATTTCTTTGGAGTCCGCACCTTATCGGATATCAACTACTCAGCCTTGAGCATGGGTGCCGGAGAGCAAAGGCTGATCAAGATTTTGACGGTGGTATACCATGCGGCTCCATATTCCCTGATCCTGATTGACGAAATAGACCTGCTGCTTCACAGCAACGCACAGAAACAACTGATAAAACAGCTGTCCGATTTGGCACAGAGGAAGAATCTGCAAATTATTTTTACAACCCACTCGCTTGAAATTGGGAAGCTGACAGAATTTGTTGATATACGGTATCTGTACCACACAAGAGAAAAAACGCTGGTATACGACCGGATAACACCGGATATCATTTTTGATATGAACCGGGAAAGTACGCAGCCGCTCACTGTCTATGTTGAGGACGACCTCGCGGAAGCCATTGTCTCACAGCTTTCCGACGGATTACGAATATCCAGATATGTCAATATTCGAAACATCGGTTCGGCTCAAAACGCATTTACATTAGCAGCGGGGATGATGATTGAGGGGAATTCTCTTGAGCATCGGCTGATCGTTTTAGATGGCGATGTTTATCGGACAGATGAGGACAAGAAAAGGCAGCTGCGCAGGCTGCTGTCCGGAACAGAGACGAACCATGACGATAAGATTGATGCCGCGCTTTCGCTGATTACACAGTTTTCTCTGCCTGAGGGGAACTGCCCGGAAAAATTCATTTATGATCTGCTTTTGGATGTGGATGGAGCGGATGAAGCGACTGATTGCGCGAAGCAGGTTACAGGAGTTGTGGATAGTCACGATTGGTTGAATCAAATTGTGGAGCGGATGAATCAGGATCGAAAAATTGTTCTGCTTAAAATCATTGAGCAGGCCGCAGAGAGCGACAAGTGGTCCACATACGTTGAACGGGTGCGCAGATGGCTAATAGAGCAGGCAAAGGTGTTAAATCTCTATTCACCATAAAATTACTCTATAATGTAAATGATTACGCATCCTTTTTGGTGCATGTTTGCTGTGCAAGCTTATCCTGCGGAGGAATTGAAAAGCAAGGAAAATCTGGCTATGTCTTCCTTTACAAACATTCCTTTCCTTGCGGGCAACGAAAAATCCAGTATCTTTTCTGCCAACACATGACAAGAAAAGATAGCGAAGAAATTGAAAGATTCTCCGCTACCTTTCTATTTTGGATGATGCAATGGGCCTTAATTCAGCACGATCGCGCGGACGGCTTCCATCAGCTCGACCACTTCGCTGCGCAGTACATAGGCAACGCTTTTGCCATCTATGGCGGCGAGACAACTGGAGCCATTATAGCGGTACAGAGAGATCATAACTTCGGGATGAACCTCGTTGCCCAGATGCAGCGTCAAGCTGGCCTCCAGTTGACCGGTGGCCTTTTCGGAGGTAAACTCCTCGGCGGTCAATGCCTCCAACGCCTTCTGCAGATCATCGATTTCGATTTTTCATCCTGGTAGAGACACTGTAGAGCCTTGCCGTCCTTTTGCGAAGCAATCGTGTATGTCACATTTTCCAGCGTTGCCTCGATGCTGTTCACCTCGCCGAAATCGCCGGGGGAAATTTCCTGATTCCGCAGGTCATCATAGTCTGCGGCTATCAGCGTTTCATAGATGCTGCCGGAGAGCCGGTAGATAATTTTGAAATCGCCGATGCGGGTATAGTCTGTGATGTCTGCGGTATCCGCCTCCGAGCCACTGTCGGCAGCTTCTTTCCGCTCCTCCGGAGCGCGGCTGATGTGCAGAACGAAGGTATCGGAAGTCCCGTCGTCGGTATAATCCACGCGGACGGTCAGCTCGGGGTCGTCCAGACCGTAGGAGGCCAGCTCCTCATCGGTGACCTTAAGCTGATGGTTCAGGAAGATGCCCTTGTAAAAGCCAATGCAGTATTGCAATAATATATGTGACCATTATCAAAACCGGGGCTGTAGCGAAATAAAAATCGCTACAGCCCTTTGCTTTTTTATGGACAATTTAGCTACAGTTTCTCGAAAGAATTCGCAAATTTGCCATTCTTCCAGGTGCCGTCAAGAGTTATGCGCAAATTGGTTTGCAGGCTCTGGCTGAATGAGGTCAGCCGGCAATAGAGACGTCTTCCAGAGCCGCCTCTAAGTGCTTCATATTCATGTACTTCTTATTGCCCCACTGGGTACCGGCTACATGGCGCAGCCGGGCGCAGACCAGCATGAGGGCAGAGTTACCATCCGGGAAGGTCTCCACCACACGGGTCCTGCGGCGGATCTCCCGGTTCAGCCGCTCAATCACATTGTTGGTGCGGATCCGGGTCCAGTGCTCACTGGGAAAATCACAATAGGTCAGTGTCTCCTCGATGCCGTCCTCGACCTTCTTGGCGGCCTCCTTCAGCTTCATGGCGCGCAGCTCGGCGACCACGGCTTTCGCCTTCTCGCGGGACGCCTTTTTGCTCTCCTGGGCGTGGATCGCCTTGAGCATTTTTGCCACAATTTTGACCTTGGATTTGGGCACAACAGAGAAAACGTTGCGGTAGAAATGCACCGTGCAGCGCTGGTATTTGGCGTCCGGGAACACCTCGCCCACGGCCTCCAGCATCCCCATGCACTTGTCGCCAACGATGAGCTTTACGCCGTCCAAGCCGCGTCCACGGAGCCACTGGAAGAAGCTGACCCAGCTGGCCTTGTCCTCCTTCATGCCCTCTGCGGCGCCCAAAACCTCACGAAAACCGTCCTCATTCACGGCGATCGCCACCAAAACAGCTACATTTTCGTACTCTCCGCCCCAGTTGCGGCGCAGGTAGATGCCGTCCACGTAGACATACGGATAGTGGCCGCCCCGCAAGGGGCGGTTGCGCCAGTCCTCGATGTGAACGTAGGCTTTCTTGTTCAGTTCGCTGATGGTGGCGGGCGAGACCTTGCTGCCCCACAACGCCTCGGTGATGTCCTCCACGCGGCGCACGGAGATGCCTGCCAGGTACATCTCGATGAGGGATTCCTCCACGCTGCTCTCCCGGCGGCGGTACCGCTCGATGATGGCGGTCTCGAAGGACACGCCCTTGAGCCGCGGCACGTGGAGTGTAACATCTCCGGAGGTAGTGGTAAGTTCCGGTCATAGTGGCCGCTGCGGTAGCCCTGACGGGCCTCGCTGCGCTCATAGCGGGCGGCTTGGGTCAGCGACTCCGCCTCCTTTTCCAGCAGCTCGTTCAGGGTTTCCTCCACGCTGCCGCGAACCAACTCCCTGATTTGACCCTTGATAATTTCCTCATTCAGCTGTACAATTTTCTCGGACATAGTTTGCTGTCTCCTTTCAGAATGGTGTGTCGTGACTTCATTCTACCAGAGCCTGCAAGCTATGTCTTCTTTTGTGCGGTTTCCAATTTGCGCAAGTTATTGTACATTATCGCGCGAGGTATTCTTCCGTCTGCAAAGAACTGACCGAGAGTACCAAAACGGCACTGAGTACAGTGACGAGAGAAACGAATCAGCAGCTTTCCAATATGGCACAGGCAGCGAGGAAGAAAATTCATCTGTGCGTATGGATCTCAGTTACGGCGGTGATCTTGTGCGCGACGCTGTGCGCCTTGGCCGTGCTGTGGAGCAGCTGACGGACGATGCGCCGGCGCACGACGGAACGACTATGCTGCCGCACATCGACAGCAAGCGCCGGAAGAAGCTCAGGCAAAAGAAAACCGCCCTCGGTCACGCCGAGGACGATCACGAAGATTGGGATATGAAACAGGAACTATGAAAGGAACGCCTATGGCAAGAAAACGAAAAGAAAATATTTCGGAGGTCATGTTCAGCTACATCGGTACGGATGCGCAGTTCGATGAATTTCTGAAAATGCTGGTGCATGACTACCTCTCGGTAGACCAGCCATATACAAAGTCGCAGGAGGATTTTGTTGATCATGTAGATTCCTGCTGCGCATGATGGATTGTTCTAGTTATTCGAAAAACAGTGTGCTATGGTGTGTGCTGCAATCGGCACACGCCATAGCGGAAAGGAGGAACCATGAAGGTCTGGCTGTATTACCGCCTGAGCCGGGACGAGGATGATGAACTGAACTCCCTGACAAATCAGCGAAAAATCATTTACGAATATGCCGTCACAAACGGTCACGAGGTCGTGGGCGAGTCCTTCGATGACAATGTCAGCGCTATGCACTTCAACCGCGAGGGCATCGATAAAATCTACGAGGTTGTGGAAGCCGGGAAAATTGAAGCGGTCATCGTCAAGGATCTGCCGCGCCTTGGCCGTCATCGGACGCAGACAGCTCTGTTCATCGACTACCTGCGGGAACACGATGTCCGCGTCCTCTCGGCGACGGAAAACATCGATACGTTCAACGAAAACGATGATCTCATCATTGGCTTCAAGGCCTTGGTTAATGACTTCTATGCCCGCGACGGCAGCCGCCGTGTGCGAACCGGCTACCGGCAGAAGCAGAAAGAGGGCATTGTAATTACTCCGCCCTTCGGTTATTTCAAAGACAAAAATACAAAGCGTGTCGTAATCGTAGAAGAAGCAGCGGAAACGATCCGGCTGATTTTCACGGCTTACAACTCCGGCTGCGGGCTGAAGGCAATCGCCAGGATGCTCAACGAACGCAAATGCAAGACACCAGCGCAGATGCAGTTGGAAATGCTAAACAAACGACTTCCCTATACGCAGGATCACATTTCCAAAAAGTATCTCTGGGACGCGACCATGATCGCTCGCATTCTCAGGGACGAGAGCTATGTCGGAACGCTCATCTGCCATAAAAGCGAACGTAACAAAATTAACAAGACCTTCCGTTTCACAGAGCCGGAAGAACAGTTTCGTCACGAGAATTACCTCCCGCCGATCATCACGCCGGAACTGTGGGAGCAGACGCAGATGATGCTGTCAGTGCGGAAACGGTTGAACGTGCGCGCTGCGCCCTCGCAGGAGATCCTGCGCTACAGTGGACTTCTGCGCTGTGCAGACTGCGGCAGAGCCATGTTCGGCAAGCGCATCCACCTGAAAAGCGGAGAACGGGTCGCCTATGTTTGCAGTACCTACAACCGCTTCGGCAAGGAGCATTGTTCCCAGCACCAGATCGACGAGTCCGTATTGGACAGGCTGATTATCGACGAACTCAGAAATACCAAGGGGCTGTATCAGCAAAACTGGGATGCGCTGGAGCGGCTGATCGCACAGTGGACACCAAAAGCAGAGCTGACCGGTGCGCAGATTGTCAAGTTAGAAAAGCGGATTCGATGCTTGGAAGATGAAACGGAGGCAATTTTAATGGAGCGGATTCGGGACAAAGCTCACGCGGAGCGCTATGACCGCATGATTCAAAAACGCGAGGAAGAAATCGCCGCGATGAGAAAGCAGATTTCGGAGCTGCAAAACATCTCTGCGGTTCTGCGCGAGAGACAGTCCAGACTCAAACAGGACATCCGTATGATGGATGACATTCTCTGCGAGGGCACAATGACGGAGGCGCAGTTGCGGATGCTGATTGAAAAAATCTATGTTCAGGAAGCAGACGACAAGCTCAGTCTGGACATTCAGATCAAAGCGCCGTTCCGCACGCATTTGGATGTCTACGAAAACGGCGTCCTTACCGAACAGTATGGTGCGCTAGATTTCGACTGGGACAGGCTGGCGCACCTGATCTACGGCGAGGCGCTTGTGGGATAGGAGGAAATCATGCGGGTCTGGCTTTACGCGCGGCTTTCAGGCGATGATGATCCGGCGCAGAATTCCCTGCAAAACCAGCAGGAGATCTGCCGCGCCTTTGCAGAAAAGCGCGTTGACACCATCGTTGGGTGTTCGTCCGATGATAATGTCAGCGGCATGAACTTTGACCGCCGTGGGCTGGATACGCTCACAGCGGCGGTTCAGGCGAAACAGATTAACGCTGTCCTTGTGAAGGATCTTTCGAGGCTTGGTCGTCACCGAACCCAAACCGCATTGTTTATCGACTACCTGAGAGAGCATCAGGTGCGCGTGATTTCTGTAACGGAGGGCGTGGACACCTTTGATCCGCTGCTGGAACGGCAAGAGTCGTGTGGAATATGTGTGCCGGGGTTACCACCGGAACGGGATAGGCTATTGCAGCGCTCACCGGATTCATGAAGAAATTCTGGATAAAGCTGTCTGGGATTATACAAAAAGGCTGCGAGAACAGTATGCAGCGGAACTAAAAAAGGTCACACAGTTGCAAAAACAGTGGGCATTGAGGAAACCAGTTCTCGATGCCCACTGTTTGACTTTGCAGGAAGAAATCCAGCGATTGGAGCAAGAGATTGACGAACTGGTGATGGAAAAGCTGAATGGCGACGGAGGCTCATCTGCTCACGAAATCGGTACTTGAACACCGTAAATCAATCGCCTCAAAAACAAAATCGTGGCCCAGCGTCAGCGGCCACGATTTTGAACGAAGAAAGACCTTTGCTGTCGAGGCGGGCGCGCCCTGCGCGGCTGCCTGACATCCAAAGGTCATTTCTGAGTGGTGCGCCCGACAGGACTTGAACCTGCACGCTTGCGCAATGGAACCTAAAGGTGATGTCACCTTGGTGAAAGATTTTTATGATTTGATATAACTCTCTGATGAAGCAAGTCTTCTGTTAGCGGCGTGGCTCTTGGAGTTGATTTATACGCCGCAGAAATCGTCCTTAATCTGAAAGCGAAATATCCTCACATTACTTTGGAGAGTGCAATCCCATGTGAGACGCAAGCGGTCAAGTGGTCCGTGGCAGCGCGAGAACGGTATTATAATATTGCTGCAAAATGCGACAAGGAAACCATGCTGCAACGGGAATACACGTCGGACTGTAAAGCTTTTTGGAACCACCGGCATTGCCGGTGGTTTTCTTTATACAAAAAGCGAGCGGATTCGGAACAAGTCCAAATCCGCTCGTTGCTTGACTGGAAATTATTTCAGAGTGAATTGTACACGCGTGGACGCATCGTACATCCGGAGGAGGATGGCTGCGACCTCGCTGCGGACAATGGTGCTGTCGGGGTTGAAGGTACCCTGCTTGTCAGAGCCGGTCAGGATGCCCGCACGATAGAATGCGTAAATTTCATCCGCACACTTGTCGCCCAGCTTCACGTCCGGGATCGCGTTGTCGGCAATGTTGTTGAGCGCCTTGTAGCCGTCCATCGCCGGATAGAAGATGGACACAAACTCACGGCGGGTCGCCGGGGCGTTCATCTGCGCTCTGGTGTAGTTGGCATAGCTCTTGTCCAGAATGCCGTTCGCAATGCCGTATTCGACATAGCTGTTATACCAGTTGGTCTTGCCGTTCATCAGCGTCACCTTGCCAGTATTCTGCATCTGATGCAGCGCGGAGGCCAGCTTGATCGCCTCAGCCACGGTCAGTGTGCCGTGCGGTTTGTAGGTCGTAGCGGTCACGCCGTCGATCAGGTAATTCTGCCATGCGCCCTTGACGGCATCATAGAACCAGTCGCTCTTCGACACGTCGGTAAACGGCAGCTTGCTGTTCGCACGGGACGAGCCGGTATTGCCGAGGATGGGATAATACGGCGGGATGATCGGCGTCTCGGGCTTCTTCTTAAGCCCGGCAATGGCTGCTTCCAGCTTTACCTTCGCTGCGTCTACCGCTTCCTGCGTGGCGTTTTCGTCGGCAAGAACAGCCTCCGCCTCACGCATTGCCGTCTCGAATGCGTCCCAGCCGCTTACATAGTCGTCTTTTCTGCGGTTCTGATTGTCGTCGTACAGCTTCTGCAGCGCGCTCTTGTCGACCGTCACGGGAACCGGATCGTCCTTGCTGGTCTCCACGCCGCCGAGCAGTGCCGGCCAGACGCCGCTGCCGAAGTCGTCGATCAGGACGGCCTCATAGCTGCCGTCCGCGTCCTTGCGCAGGCGGTAGATCTCGTTCGTGTCGCCGTTGAAGCGGGACAGGTACAGGCTGCCGTCGCTGTACGCGGTCATGGAGCAGTAGACGTAGTTGCTGGTCGAGTCATAAGGAGGCGCTTCCAGTGCCGACAGCGGCGTCTTTGTGGTGGTATAATCAAAGCCGTAGCCGTCGTCATGCACGCTGATCCACAGATCCCACAGATAACCCGCATCGTCCAGGATCGCGAAGTGCTCCGCCTCATATTCGCCGCTCCAGGTCGTGTTCTCCGGGTCGCCGTACCAATCCGTTGCACCGTCGTACCACGCGTCGCTGCTGTGCGTTTCCACGCCCAGCGATGCGATACCGATCAGGTTCTGTGCATGATGGTTGGAGACCGGAAGCTGAATCGCGTCACGAAGCGTCACATTGCTGGTGTCCATCGGGTCAAACGGCTTAAAGACGTAGCCCATGCGGTAGATACCGACCAGACGGGCAGCGCCTGCCGCGGAAAATTTGGTGCTGTACGCCATGTCGATCATCGGAACGCCGATGCCGTTGTCTGCAACCGCAAGGCTCTTGCCTGCCGCCGGGTCGACCTTGTGGAGCTTCCACGTCTGCGACTCGTCCTTGACCATGGTGCGGTCGGTCGCGTCGATGACGTAGTAGACCTGATCCACGGGGTCATAGGCCATGGCCGCCATGCTGGTGTCGATCTCAATACCGGTCTTCCAGCTGCTGCTGTTTTTCAGATCCCAGCTGAACAGCTCTGCCTTGCCGTTTGCGTCCTGGAGCATACCGGTGAGCGTTACGTTCAGCTGCTCCACCGAGACCGTGCACTCATCATAGACCGAGCGGTTCTGCGCGGAGGCTGCTCGGATGGTGCAGGTACCGGCATTTTTGGCCGTAACCACGCCGTTGGCGCTGACGGCTGCAACGCTGCTGTTGGAGCTGCTCCACACAACCTCACGGTTTGCAAGATTCCACGGCAGAACCGATGCTTTCAGCGTCTGCGTCTTGCCAAGGAGCAGGGAAACGCTGTGATCCGAGAGCGCAACTGCGGCGGCGCTTTCCGAAGCGCTCCAGCTGCCGCCCTCGCGCGGGATGCAGAGCGCGTGGAACTCTGCCGGGAAGTAATCGCCCCAGCCGCTTTCCGTGCATTCTGCGCTTGTCTTTGCGGTCAGGTCGATCTTGTGCAGCGCGGAGCTGACGGCAAAGAACAGAACATTCTCTTTCGATTCCCACTCCAGCGAACCGACGGCGCTGAAGTCGTCCTCCTCCGGCGTTGTATAGCGCTGGCCGACCGTCACAATTGCTTCCGGATCTGCGGCTGCATCGGAGGTTACTGCCGTAATCGGCAGGCGGTAAATCTTATAGTAGCTGTAATCTGTCTCGGCAAATGCATAGTAGAAATTGCCGCTGTCATCGCAGGCAAGCGTTCTGGCCTTGACCGGAAGCGTGCCGACAAGCGTCAGCTCACCGCTGTAGCGGTCGATGGTGTAGACCTTGCTGCCAGCATCCACGCCATAGAGCGTGTCGCTTGTCTTGTCATAGGCCATGTCAAGCAGCAGCGTATCCAGCGTGCGGACATAGCTTGCGTTCTCGGGGTCATTGGCGTCCAGCACATACAAATCGCCCGTGCTGGTGGAGGCAACAATTTTGCCGTCCACATAGGCCGCCGCATAGAAATCATCCGCGCTTGCGGCATACGGCGTCTTGACATAGGTTGTATCGCTGCCGCTCATGGTGTTCCAGATCTTGTTGCCGGTATAGTAGGCATCAAAGAGGAACATTGCCGGTTCGCCAGGCTGTTCGCCGATTTCCATTTCCACACGATAGGTGGATTCGTTCATCGCGTAGTCATATGCCTTGACGTAGAAAATGTTGCCGTTGGCACTGGACAGATTCAGCGTAAAGTCATTTGCCGTATTGGCCGCAGTCGTCTGATTTGCGCCGGCCTCTGCCAGTTTCACCGTACCGCTGCGGTCATACAGACGAACAGCCGCCACATACTGGTTGTCAAAAATATTGACGGTCATTTCGTTGTCAGCAACTGTAACATTGTTCACAACCGGCGCGGTGTTGTCGATCACGGCCGTAAACGTCTGCGTTGCGCCGCTGCCGAGCGAAGCCCAGTTCACGCTGCCGTCGTCCTGCACATAGTACTCCGGTGCCAGCGTCAGGTTCAACTCCAGCTGTTCGCCCTCTTTCATGCCAGCGGGCTTCCAGTCCAGCGGCAGATTGACGTACTCACTGGGGTTAAAATACTGCGAATAGAACGCGCCAAGGAAGTGGCCGAGCGTCTGCTCTGCAAGGACGGTATTCGTCGTCTTGTTGATGATCTGCAAACGGCTGTCTGCCACGTTGCGGATGGCGCAGAATTTCCAATAATAAATGCTGTCGCCGTTCTCGCTGTTGATGGCGTTGCGCTCGGGCAGATATTTGCTGTCGTTGACAACAGGGTTGCCGCCAAGCACGCTGCCGCGGCTATAGGGGCTGTTGTCGGATGCGTACTTGACGTACAGCACATTGTTATCGGTATAGGCGTTGCCCAGATACGGCATCCGGGTCTCTTCGCCACTTTGGTAGTGATAGTAGTCGCCAACCTCAAACATACTCGAAGCCGTCCATGAGCCGTAGAAGCCCAGCACCGGGATGGAGTGGCACGTGCCGCTCACGCCCTCGGCGCTTGTGCGCTCCTGCGCGAACACATAGCCCTCAAGATATGCACCAACCGAATAGTCGCGGTCAAGCGCCGCTTTTTGCTCCGCCGTCAGTGCAATGTTTACCGTGACGGTCGCGTGACCGTTTGCGGGAACAGTAACGCTGCTGCCGCTTGCCGCACTGCCATAGGTAACAT
The DNA here is from genome assembly GCA_900548625.1 of uncultured Eubacteriales bacterium. Taxonomy (GTDB): domain Bacteria; phylum Bacillota; class Clostridia; order Oscillospirales; family Oscillospiraceae; genus CAG-170. The sequence goes on from URLO01000007.1 coordinate 42,911, forward strand.
TTGCCACCAGCGGTGCGGTTGCCTCATCAAGATAACGATCACCGCCGATGGTGGTCATTGCCTGTGTAAAGAAGCTTGCCGACAGGTCATAAGTCTGCTCCGTGCCGGACAGATCATACAGATCAAACGAGAAGCTGTATGTACCGTTCTTTGCCGCGTCCTCGCCAAGCTCAACCTTGACCTTGCCGTCGGAAGCGCCCTTGTTCGCAGAATCGGCCATCCAGACATAGGAATCTGCCGTGATGGCCGCGCCGATGTTCGCAACGCCCGCACCCTGCTTCAGAACCGACCAGTAATGCGTCGCGTCCTCTCGCGCCGGAGTAGCTGTGGACATCAGCAGGCTCTGCGCCAGATGGCGCACCGAGCGGTTCGTCTTGGACAGACCGGCCGCCTGATAATGCTGCGCAAACAGCGCTGACATACCGGCAATCTGCGGCGCAGCCATGGACGTACCGGACATATTCTCATAGCCCTTACCGCCCTGCTCCAGACCGTTGACCGAATAGATGTTGCCGCCAGGGGCGGTGATTTCGGGCTTCAGCTCCAGGCTGCCGGGAACACCCCAGCTGGCGAAGCTGCTCATGGTCATGTACTCGGCGGAGTCCGGAATGACAGCTGCATCTGCGCTGACTTTCATCCTACCCTTATAGTAGAGCACCTTGCTGGAATCGTTTTTGTCATAGACCGGCTCTGCCTTGTCGCGGAACACTCTTGCTGTGTCCTGCGTCACCAGAACGCACGGTGCTTCGTTCCAGTAACTGCTCAGATCCATGCTGATCGTACCGGGGACATTATTGTAAACAATCGTTGCGGCAACGCCATACTGCGCGGCGTTGCTTGCTTTCATGGAGAAGTCGAGCTCACCGCGAGAGCAGAACACAATCTTACCCTCCAGCAGGTCTTTGCCGCCGATGGCGTCATAATCTCCCGTGTTGCCCACGCCGTCGATCAGGATATACTCATACTCGCCAGCGATAGACTTCATCTGCTTCATGCCATGGCCGGCCTTTTCCCCGGTCGTTTCCATGTAGATGAACTTCTGGCCGTCAACCTCCAGATATTCGCCGGTGTTGCCGATGTTGTCAACCGACGTGACGGTAAATGCATTGGTGAACGAGCCGGGCGCGCCGACCACGTCCATGCTGACGTCATCGTCATACAGCAGCCCCGTGCCGCTGCTGGCATCGTAGCCATTGGAGCCGGCATAGGCATTTTCCGCCCAGTTGCCGGAGTTACCGGCAGAGATGGACACCACAGCGTCCTTGGACGCAAGGCTGTCCAGAATTGCCTGATAGACCGGAACCGGATCGGTATCCGCGTCCATATAGGCCGTGTACTTCGACGGGCCGGGATAGCTGGAGCCGAGCGAGAGGTTGATGCTGTCGGCACCCAGAACAATTGCGTCCTCGATGGCCGCCATATAGTCCGAATCGAACGCGCCGCCGTTCGAGCCGAACACCTTCATAACCAGCAGCTGTGCCTCCGGCGCAACGCCCTGTGTCTTGACGGTATCCAGCGCGGAAACATAGGTGGTTTCGTCGCCGTCTGTCTGCGGGACATATTTGTTTGCCGCCGCAATACCGGCAACGTGCGAGCCGTGTTCCGACTGCGTATCGTTGTCGTGCGTCACGTCGGTATTCTTATCTACATAGTTATATGCGAACGGAAGCTTGCTGCCATAGTAGAGGTCGTCGGCGCTCACGCCGTTCTGCGCAATGTTCAGCTGGCTGAGAACCGCCGTTACCTTGCTCTGGTCGAGCAGATCGAGGCTCTTGATGTAATTCTCATTGCCGTTCGCTTCCTGCTGTAGCGCATAGTCGAATGCGCCGTTGTCAAACGACTGGTGATCGGTATCGATGCCGGTATCGATCACGGCGATCCGCGTGCCCGCGCCGGTATAACCGGTTTCATATGCGACGTTCGTGCCGATCATACTGGAGGACGTGGCCATATTGGGCTGCGTCGCCAGCTTCTCCGCCGAGCGGTCGGGATAGTAGCGCTGCTCAACCACGACCGCCTCAACATCTGGCAGCGCGCGGATTGCGTCAATCTGGTCAGATTCGACATTTGCCGAGATGATGTTCGCGGCCAGCGTCAGATTCCACACCACGTCCAGCTTCTTGCCGCCGAGTACGTCTGCGGAGATTTCACGCGCCACCGCGTTCTGCGAAGCGCGCACCTGCTGCCGGTAATTGGCGGCAGCGTAGTTGGCGGTAAGGCCGTTCGTTGAATATTTATCCAGAACGGATCCACCTTTTACAACGATGGACACACGAACCGGTCCCTCCGCCGACTGTGTCTGGACGGTATCTTCCGCCGCTGCCTGACGCTCCGGATTCAGCTCCGTAGGAACGGTGTCGTTGCTGACCTTCTGAACCTTAACCTTGACATTTTTCGTGTCGTTTGCTGCAAGCGCCGGGATAACCGCCGCAGACAGGCACAAAACAATTGCCAGGATCAGGCACACAAGTCGCTTTGTCAGATGTGCTTTCACTGTCTTTCCTCCTGCTTTTCCGCCGCAAGCCCCATTCCGCCATTTCCTGTAATTCTTGAATATATATATATATTCATTTCTTGAAATTTCTCAAGGTTTTCGGAACTTTTTAAGCAAATTACGGCCAATTTAATTTTGATTATAATGATGCTTTACCGAATTAGCAAGTGAAAATATTGCATCAAGTTCGCGTGAAATTCTCTCTCACTTTTGGTGATTTTGTCAGAGCCTCCTACATGCCTTTCAAGCATTCGGGTACACAGGAATGCACACTTTTCCATACACTATGTAGCGGCACAATACGTTAGAATTATTTCTGGCTCATGATATTGTTTCCCTGCTGTTTTTTCTAAATTATTTAGAATTGCTTTTTCTATCATTCTGTGTTGAGCGCCTCAGTGACCTCCTGCGCGATGCGCTGCCGTTCCTCCTCGTTTTCCGCCCGCGCATATCGTTCCAGCGCGGCATCCCGCAGTTCTGCTGCCTGCCGGGACCACACCTCGAACTCGCTCTTGGTCATCAGACCGCTTCTGATGCGGGCGAAATATTTTTTGTAAGCCCGTTGGTGAACCTTCCAGACATCGTTGTTCTCTACTTTGCTGCGGAAACTGCTGCTCGCGCCGATCTCACGGCAGGTCTTGCCGTCCTGCCCCGGTGCAGGTTCTGTGCAATAGGCATAGGTCGCTCCCGGTTTCTGTAAAAACCAGCGCCCGCAGTTGGTGCAGCGTTTCGGTACAAAGCCCTTTTGCAGCCCCTTCATGAACTCCACATAGACAAAATCCAGCAGCCGGTCGAAGTACATCCTCTCGACGATCTCGGCTTTTTCCTTCTCGCCGCGGATGCGGTACTGCGTCTTCACCGGCGGCGCGTCTGTCTCAGGGTTTTCGCCGAGACTGACACCGCTGATAAAAGCTCCATATCCGCGCGAACAGATCATCGGTGCCAGAGGAATTTTCTTCTGGCCCTTTTTCTTTTCAAATACCGCGCCCGCAAAAACACCATCGAGGAACCACGCATACCGTTCCTGAATCAAACGAATATCGTCGATCTGCTGCTGCATGAATGCGGGCAGATCATGATCTTCCTGCATCACGAACTCCGCAAAAGCATCCTGTGCTTCTCCGACCGCAAACGCCTCGACCGGCATATCGCCAAAGACGCGAAAGTCCTCCAGATACAGCCGGTAGAGCGGCAGAGAAGCCAGTCCCTTCTTCATGTCCATGTAAGCACGCAGGACATTATCACTTTTTTCTTGAACGGCTGTGTTCAGCTGATTCAGCAATTCCTGAAAAGGTGCGACATCAAGGTTCAGTATTTCCGTCAGCACCGCTCCATACGGCTGCGGCATCGTTCTATCCTCTACCCAATAGGCGGATGCACCAAATTCGACTTTGGTGTTTGTCTGCGGCCGATGGAAATCAAATAAGTCTTTTCCTAAAACGCCCATAAGCTGTTTCCTCATTAGAGAATGTATTTGCATCGATATAGTGTATCTATTGAAATGATACATTACCTATTTTCAAAAGTCAATCCTTATGTTACGATATCGGTGCGGGAAATCGAAAATAAAAATCGCAGCAACAATATCGAAAGGAGGTGACAGTATGAACAAACTACACACTATCAATGCGGAAGATCTGCAAAACAGGACATATGAACCGACGCACTTTCTGGTAGATGAGCTTATTCCAGAGGGCTTGCACATCCTCGCGGGCGCACCGAAGATCGGCAAGTCTTGGCTGGCTTTGTGGCTCTGCTTATGCGTTGCACAGGGGCAGCCGCTGTGGAATTTTGCAGTAACGCAGGGTGAAGTGCTGTATCTCAGTCTTGAAGATTCGTTCCAGCGTATCCAGACGCGGCTCTTTGATCTGACGGAAGATGCGCCGCCGACGCTACATTTTACAATCATGGCTGATACATTAAAACACGGTCTGGAGCAGCAGATCGAGCAGTTTTTGAACGAACACCCCAGTACAAAACTGGTTGTCATTGATACTTTGCAGCGCGTCCGCAGCGTAGGCGGTGACAGCAATCTGTACGCAAATGACTATCAGGACATCGGGCTTTTGAAACAGCTTACGGACAAGCGGCACATCGCGATTCTCTTGATTCACCATCTGCGCAAGCTCCACGACGACGATCCGATGAATATGATCTCCGGCTCGACGGGCTTAAGCGGCGCGGCAGATTCGACCTTTGTTCTCCAGAAAAATTCGCGTCTTGCCAACATTGCCTCGCTGCACTGCACCGGGCGGGACATCGCAGATCGCACGTTAAAACTGGAATTCGGAGAGGAAGATCACGTCTGGAAACTGCTTGAGGACAGCAAAACTTGCAGCGGCGCTTCTAAGATTTCGGCACTTCAAATCGAAAATCTTCTCTCTGAACTTCTACAAAAAGAGACCGAAATCAGCGCCCCTGCGAAAGTGCTGTTGGAAAAGATCGACCCTGCCGGAATCGAGGGTTGGACACCGAACAGCTTTTCGCATCAAATCCGAAAAAGCGTTGACGCTCTAAGGAAAAACGGCATTTTCGTATCATTCCGAAAGAGTAACGGCGAGCGCCTCATCTGCCTGAAAAGGGTCGATGGTGCCGATCTTCCCACCGTGGAAAAAATCGACCCTATCGACCCTGCTGGCGTACCGAGCACCCGCAGTGCGCCGTGAGGCGCGTGTCGCCGCTGTGTGCGGTTTTCTGCCCAGACTGCGAGTGTGTGCGCGGCGCAACGGGAAAAGCCAACGTTGCGCCAACGTGCGGACAATGTGAAAAAACGCAGGCGCAATACGCCAAACCAACGCAGAGAAGCCCCGCCGCGGCGGGAAAAATCCTCCCGTTCGGGAGGAGCCAGCATCGCATTTGGCTAGTCGCCGGAACGCCGGCTCCCTGCCAAATGCTATTTGCAGGCAGAAGCCCATACCCACTTTTACGAACGGAGGGAATATGCGGAAAAACAAACAATTCAGTATCCGGATTTCAGAACAGGATTTGAACGCAATACGCCGAAAAGCGGCACAGGCACGAATGACCCAGAGCGACTATGTGACCGCCTGCTGCCTTGGAAAACATATCGTCATTCTTGACGGCTTGAAGGAAGTCCTGCGGCAGCAGAAAGCCATCGGCAACAATCTCAACCAGCTGACGGTGCTGGCGAATATGGGCAAGGTACAGTTTGCCAATCTGGATTCTGCCGTGCACGAGTTTTCCAAGATCAACACAGCCCTGCGGAAAATGCAGGAAGGAGGTGCAGGCAAATCGCAATCGTCCATTTCGTGAATTACAAAAAGGGTACGCAAACACGCAGCTGCATGAAAAGTGTCATGCGCTACGTTTCCCAACTCAGCAAGACGCTCTGGGATGGACAGCCGCTCGTCAGCGGTATTGGCTGTCAACCGGAAACTGCGTTCGACGAGTTCCTGAGTACGAAGCTGCTGCACCACAAGGACGGCGGCGTGATGTTTTATCACATGGTGCAGAGCTTCCCGAAAGGTGCGAACATCGACCCGCGCACGGCGCACGAAGCAGCGCGCCGACTTGCCGGATACTTCGACGGCTGTGAGGTTCTGGTCTGCACCCACGTCGACCGCGAACACATTCACTCGCACTGCATCATCAACAGCGTGAATTTTGAAACCGGCCGGAAGGTACACATGGCGGACGAACAGATTCAGGAGCTGCGCATCCGCAATGACCAAATCTGCGAGGAATTGGGGCTGCCGAAATTTCAGAAAGACGAGCAGCGGCATTCGCGCGGAATGTCCAACGCAGAATACTACACGGCGGACAGAGGCGAGAGTTGGAAGTTCGAGCTGATGCGCGTGATCGATGAGTGTATGCGCTATGCCGGGAACAGGGACGAATTTCTGACGCTGCTCCGCTCTGAGGGTTACGATGCCGCATGGACGGACAGCCGCAAGAACATCACCTACACCACACCGGAGGGGCGCAAATGCCGTGACAGCAAGCTGCACATGGAGAAATACTTAAAAGAAAATATGGAGGCTGAATTTGGATACAGAACGGAGAATGACAACACAAGAAATGTTGGCGCAGCACAAAAAGCTGATGGACGAGGCGCAACGGCTGGAGCCCAGCGTGATGGTGACCGAGAAAAACTGGAGTGCGATGCTCGAAATGCAGGACAGGCTGTTCCGGCAGCAGATGCAGTTGGACACGGACCTGAAAACGCTCCTGACGCGGGAGGACGCACAGACCGCATTGAACGAGATGCAGGAGAGTACAGAAAAATTCGAGAAACAGGCTGGGAGCCTGAACGCGAGATATTCTTCCGCCTGCAAAGAGCTGACAGACAGTACGCAGAAAGCCGTGACTACGATTTCAGAGAGCAGCAAACAAGAGTTTTCAGCTCTGGCACAGGCAGCGAAGAAGAAAATTCATCTGTGCGCATGGATCTCGATTACGGCAGTGATCTTGTGCGCCTTGGTCGTGCTGTGGAGCAGATGACGGACGATGCGCCGACGCGCGACGGAACGACTATGCCGCTGCACATCGACAGCAAGCGCCGCAAAAAGCTCCGGCAAAAGAAAACCGCCCTCGGTCACGCTGAGGACGATCATGAAGATTGGGATATGAAACAGGAACTATGAAAGGAGTACCTATGGCGAGAAAGCGAAAAGACAATATTTCGGAGGTCACGTTCAGCTACATCGGTACGGATGCGCAGTTCGATGAATTTTTGAAAATGCTGGTGCATGACTACCTGTCGGTAGATCAGCCATATACAAAGTTGCAGGAGGATTTTGTTGATCATGTAGATTCCTGCTGCGCATGATGGATTGTTCTAGCTATTCGAAAAACAGTGTGCTATGGTGTGTGCTGCAATCAGCACACACCATAGCGGGAAGGAGGAACCATGAAAGTCTGGCTGTATTACCGCCTGAGTCGGGATGAGGACGATGAACTGAATTCCCTGACGAATCAGCGGAAAATCATTTATGAATACGCCGTCACAAACGGGCATGAGGTCGTCGGAGAATCCTTCGATGACAATGTCAGCGGCATGCATTTCAACCGCGAGGGCATTGACAAAATCTACGAAGTTGTGGAAGCTGGAAAAATCGAGGCGATCATTGTCAAAGACCTATCCCGGCTGGGTCGACACCGAACGCAGACTGCCCTGTTCATCGACTACCTGCGGGAGCACGATGTTCGCGTCCTCTCGGCGACGGAAAATATCGATACGTTCAACGAAAATGACGATCTCATCATTGGCTTCAAAGGTTTGGTCAACGATTTCTATGCGCGCGACGGCAGCCGCCGTGTGCGGACCGGCTACCGGCAAAAACAAAAGGAAGGGCTCGTGACCATTCCGCCATTCGGATATTTCAAGGATAAAAACACGAAGAAGGTTGTCATTGTAGAGGAAGCAGCTGAAACCGTTCGACTGATCTTCACCGCCTACGTTGGCGGCAGCGGTATGAAGACTATCGCCCGCACACTGAATGAGCAGAAGAGAAAAACACCTGCGCTCATGCAACTGGAACTGCTGAACAAGAGCCTGCCCAACACGCAGGACGTCATCCTAAAAAAGTATCTTTGGGACGCAACCATGATAGCCCGCATTCTCAGGGACGAAAGCTATGTTGGAACGCTCATCTGCCACAAAAGCGAACGGAACAAGATCAACAAAACCTTCCGCTTCACAGAGCCGGAAGAACAGTTCCGTCATGAAAACTATCTCCCGCCGATCATCACGCCGGAACTGTGGGAGCAGACGCAGATGATGCTGGCGGAGCGGAAACGGCTGAACGTGCGCGCCGCGCCCTCGCAGGAGATCCTGCGTTACAGCGGACTCCTGCGCTGCGCTGACTGCGGCCGGGTCATGTTCGGCAGGCGCATCCATCTGAAAAGCGGCGAACGGGTCACCTATGTTTGCAGCACCTACAACCGCTTCGGGAAGGAGCATTGCTCCCAGCACCAGATCGACGAGTCCGTATTGGACAGGCTGATTATCGACGAACTGCGCAATACAAAAGCGCTGTATCAGCAGAACTGGGATGCGCTGGAGCAGCTGATCGCACAGTGGACACCAAAGGCAGAACTGACCGGTGCGCAGATTGTCAAGTTAGAAAAGCGAATTCGATGCCTGGAGGATGAAACGGAGGCAATTTTAATGGAGCGGATACGGGACCGGGCAAATGCCGAGCGCTACGACCGCATGATCCAGAAACGTGAAGAAGAAATCGCTGCGGCAAAAAAGCAGATCGAAGAACTGCAAAACATCTCCGCCGTCCTGCGGGATCGGCAAACGAAACTCAAGAGGGATATCAGCATGATCGACGATATCCTTGCTGAGGGTGCCATGACGGAAGCGCATCTGCGGATGCTGGTCGAAAAGATCTATGTGCAGGAAACAGACGGAAAGCTCAGCCTGGACATTCAGATCAAAGCGCCGTTCCGCACACACTTGGATGTCTATGAAAATGGGACGCTCACGGAGCGATACGGTGCGCTGGATTTTGACTGGGATCGGCTGGCGCGGCTGCTCTATGGCGACGGGCTTGTGGGGTAAAAGATTATGGCAATGCGGGGTTGGCTCTATGCGCGGCTCTCCAACGACGATGATCCGGCGCAGAATTCTCTGCAAAATCAGCAGGAGATCTGCCGCGCTTTTGCAGAAAAGAGCGGCTGGACGATCGTCGGCAGTTCTGCCGATAATAACATCAGCGGCATGAATTTCAGCCGCCGTGGGCTGGATATGCTCACAGCGGCGGTTCAGGCAAAACAGGTTGATGCAGTTCTCGTGAAAGACCTTTCAAGGCTGGGTCGTCACCGAACCCAAACCGCATTGTTTATCGACTTCCTGAGACAGCAGCAAGTGCGGGTCATCTCCGCAACGGAAGGTGTGGATACTTTCTGCGAAGAAGACGATCTCATGATCGGTGTCCGCGGATTGATGAATGATTATTACGCGAAGGATATTGGCAAAAAGATTCGAGCAGGATACCGTCAGAAGCAACAAGAGGGGCTGGTGATCACGCCGCCCTTCGGATACTGGAAGGATCGAAATACAAATCAGGTTTTGGTGTATCCGGAAGCGGCGGAGACGGTACAGCTTATCTACGCTCTGTATTTACAGGGCTGCGGACAGAAAGAGATCACCCGGTGGCTTAATACTGAGGGGCGAAAAACACCGGCGCAGCTCCGGGCTGAATGGTGCGGCAAAGAAGTCCGGCATACGCACAAAACCCGTGACGGTCAGTTCCTATGGACATATGCCAGTGTGAAAAACGTGCTGGCGGAGGAAGCCTATACCGGCGTTCTGGTCAATCACCGCAGGGAATATCTCGGCGGCAAAGCGCGAGCTGTCTGCGAAGCGGACTGGCTTCGTCACGAGAATTTCTATCCGGTTATCATTGAAAAAGCAATCTGGCAGCAAGTCCAGACGCGGCTGAAACAGCAGGCGCGTCCGGCGGTCAACAATCGTACAAAGCACCGTTATGCCGGGCTACTGACCTGTCAGGAATGTGGGAACGTATTCAGTCCCATGATCCGTTACTGGAACGGCAGCCGCCGTGTGGAATACGTCTGCCGGGGATACCAACGGAACGGGAAAGGTTATTGCAGCTCTCACCGGATTCACGAGGAGGTTTTGGATAAAGCCGTTTGGGATCACGCGAAAAAGCTGCGGGAACAGTATGCAGCCGAACTGAAAAAGGTCACACAGTTGCAAAAACAGTGGGCATTGAGGAAACCAGTCCTCGATGCCCACTGTTTGACTTTGCAGAAAGAAATTTTGAGATTGGAGCAGGAAGTCGACGAACTGGTGATGGAAAAAATACAGATATAAAAAACAAGTATTTTTACTGAAGTAACAATAGCAACCGACCTGCATTTTTATCACAAAATGCAGGTCGGTCGCTGGTACGGGTAGTGGGACTCGAACCCACACGCCTCACGGCAGAGGAACCTAAATCCTCCGAGTCTACCATTTCCACCATACCCGCAGATATGAGCGGCAGGGATACCTGCAGCTATTTTGTTGTCCTCTGTTTTTACACGGCGAGGGAAACCGTGGCGGAGCGTAACGCTTGATCCGCGTTTATAAAAACAGGCAAGCCTGCTTTTACCGAAGAATGTCCGCGGTGAGGAACCGCGGAAAAACCTTTCACCAAGGTGACAGCACCTAAATCCATCGTGTCTGCCAATTCCACCACAGGCGCAGATAGGAACGGCAGAAAATCTGCCGCTTTTTGTTGTCCTCTGATTTTTACACGGTGAGGAAACCGAGGCGGAGCATAACGCTTGACCCGCATCTATAAAAACAGGATGAACCTGCTTTTACCGGAGAATGTCCGCGGCGAGGATGGCGCAAAAACCTTTCACCAAGGTGACATCACCTAAATCCATCGTGTCTGCCAATTCCACCACGGGCGCATATTTCATTGTATCAAGGAGTTTCCGCAGTACAAATGCTCTTTTTGAAATATATCTCTGGCGTTTCTGCCTGCGGCAGGGAGCAGCGAATACGCTCTGAAAAAGCGGACTCGCAGACGATCAGCCACTCTCCATCATAGCAAATGATCTCCATTTGCGTTTGCGGCATCTGAAAACGATAGCTCGGAGTAAACAGGTCTGCGTGCTCCCAATATGGCACATAGCAATTCACTTGTGCCAGCGGGGTTTCCTTCGGAACAGCAGACAAAACGCCGCCGCCAATGAAGAAAACGTAACCTGCCCGTAAATGCTCTGTCAATTCTGCACCATTCATTAGAAGTCCCGTCCATTGCCAGCGCTTCCGAACAGATTCCGGACAGTCCTCCGCGTACCAAATATCATGATCAGTGATGACCCAGTCATACTGATATTGCAGATCGCCTAACGCAGAAAATATATCGAGCAAATCATTTTTCAGGCTTTGCCTGGAAACCATCCAAAAATCCATCGCAATTCTTTCACCAAGGTGACGCTACCCAAATCCATCGTGTCTGCCAATTCCACCACGGGCGCAGAGACGCCATGCTACGTCCCACATTTTAGCACACAGCGGACGGAAAAGTCAATCATCACGTCTGAACGGGGTTTTTACGCGGCTTTGTTGCAATCGGCGCGGTGCGGCGCTATAATGTAGGAAAAATGCACGAAACAGGAGTTGTATTGCATGAAAATCGTCATCGTCGGCGATGGCAAGGTCGGAAGCACCCTTGCCGAACAGCTTTCCCGCGAGGGACACGACATCACCATTGTCGACCGCAGCCCCGATCCGCTTCAGCAGACGACCGAGGATCTTGACATCCTCTGCATCGAAGGAAACGGCGCGACCTATGAGACCCAGCTTGAGGCGGGCGTGGATTCCGCCGACCTGCTGATCGCGGTGACGGCCTCGGACGAGCTGAACCTGCTGTGCTGCTTGATCGCAAAGAAGGCCGGCGCGCAGCACACCATCGCCCGCGTCCGGAATCCGGAATACAATGCCGAGCTTCCGCTCATCACCGAGGATCTGGGCCTGAGCCTCTCTGTCAACCCGGAGCTGACCTGCGCCACCGAGATCGCGCGCAGCCTGCGCCTGCCGTCGGCCATGCGCGCCGACACGTTCGCCGACGGCCATGTGGAGCTTTTGCAGCTCATTTTGCAGCCGGACTCGCCCCTTGCGGGCAAGACGCTGATGGAGCTGCCGTCGCTCACGCGCTCCAATGTGCTGATCGGCGCGGTCCAGCGCGGTGAGCACGACAACGTGACCATCCCCGGCGGCGCGTTCCGGCTCGAGGCGGGCGACCGCATCATGCTGATCTCCACGCCGCACAGCGCGCAGACCTTCTTCCGCCAGCTCAAGCTCGGCGCCAGCCGCATCCGGCAGGTGCTGATCGTCGGCGGCGGACGCATCGCGTACTATCTTGCAAGGCAGCTTCTGGAGTCCGGTCTGGACGTCAAGATCATCGAAAAGGACTACAGCCGCTGCGAGGAGCTTTCGGAATTCCTGCCGAAGGCGACCATTCTGCACGGTGACGGCACGAACGAGGCCTTCCTGCGCGAGGCCGGCATCGCCCAGACCGATGCCTTTGCGAGCCTGACCGGCATGGACGAGGAGAACATCCTCATGAGCCTCTATGTCCGCAAGAGCTTCCCGCGCGTCAAGGTCATCACCAAGGTCAACCGCGCCTCGTTCCAGAGCATCCTCAGCGCGCTGGACGTCGGCAGCGTCTATAACCCGCGCCACAGCGCCTCCAACCTCATCTGCCGCTACGTCCGCGCGATGCAGAACTCCGTCGGCTCCAAGGTCGAGACGCTCTACAAGCTCGTCGGCGGCAGAGTCGAGGCGCTGGAGTTCCAGGTCGCCGAGGGCTCTCCGGTCTGCGGAACGCCGCTGTCCACGCTCCGCCTGCGGCGCAATCTTCTGATCGCGTCGATCAACCGCGGCGGAAAGATCATCATCCCCAGCGGCTCGGACACCATCGAGCCGGGCGACACGGTGATCGTCATCACGACCATCACCGGCCTGAGCGATCTTGGCGACATTCTCGACCGCCGGAAGGGATAGGCTATGAACAAACGCATGATTTTCCACATCCTCGGGATGCTGCTGATACTGGAGGCGGCGCTGCTGCTGCTGCCGGCGCTCGTGGCGCTGATCTACGGCGAGCAGGCGGGGTGGTACTACCTGTTCACGGCGGCGGGCGCGGCGCTGGTGGGGCTGGCGCTCCGGACGGCGTGCCGGCCGAGCCGGAAAACGATCTATGCCCGCGACGGCCTGATCACCGTGGCGCTCGGCTGGATCGTGATCTCGCTTGCGGGCGCGCTGCCGTTTACGCTCTGCGGCGACATCCCGTCGTATCTTGACGCCGTGTTTGAGATGGTCTCCGGCTTTACGACCACCGGCTCGAGCATCCTGCCGAATGTGGAGCTGCTGAACCGGTGCAGCCTGTTCTGGCGCAGCTTCTCCCACTGGATCGGCGGCATGGGCATTCTGGTCTTTATGCTGGCGATCGTCAACATGGAGGGCGGGCAGGGCATCCACCTTCTGCGCGCCGAAAGCCCCGGCCCCACCGTTTCCAAGATGGTGCCGCGCATGGTCGATTCGTCCAAGATCCTCTACAGCATCTATTTCGGCCTGACGCTCGTGCAGATCATTTTCTATCTGCTCGGCGGGATGCCGCTTTTCGACACGCTCTGCAACGCCTTCGCGACGGCCGGTACGGGCGGCTTTGCGATCCGGGCCGATTCCTTTGCGGGCTACGGCTACTATCACCAGACCGTGACCACGGTGTTCATGGCGCTGTTCGGCGTGAACTTCTCGATCTATTTCTTCCTGCTGCGGCGGAAATTCGACCTTGTGTGGAAGAACACCGAGCTTCGGTGGTATGTCGTCATCATCCTCTCGTCTGTTGCGCTCATCACGCTCAACATCCTGCCGCTGTACCCGCGCGCCTATGACGCGCTGCATCACGCGGCGTTCTCCGTCTCGTCGATCATCACGACGACGGGCTTCGGAACGGAGAATTTTGACCTCTGGCCGGAATTCCCGCGCGTCATCCTCGTCTTTCTGATGCTGATCGGCGCCTGCGCAGGCTCGACCGGCGGCGGCCTCAAGATCTCGCGCCTCGTCATCCTCGTCAAGATGGTGCAGCGCGAGGTGCGGCTGCTGCTGCATCCGCGCACCGTCAAGGTCATGACCATCGACGGAAAGGCCGTCTCGAACGACACCGTCCGCGGCGTGAGCGCGTATTTTCTGACCTATGTGTTTCTCATCATGGCGTCGATCCTGCTCGTCTCGCTCGACGGCCTTGATGCCTCCACGACCGTGACGGCGGTGCTCGCCACGTTCAACAACATCGGCCCCGGCCTCGGTCTGGTCGGCCCGGCGGGCAATTTCGCGGTCTTTTCGCCGCTTGCCAAGGTCGTTCTGACGCTGGACATGCTCCTCGGGCGGCTGGAGCTGTATCCGATGCTGATTTTGATGCTGCCGACCACCTGGACAAAAAGATAACGCAAACGACCGGCAGGTTCCCCTGCCGGTCTTTTAAGCTTGTCAAAAAGTCTTTTTGACAAGCTCTCAAACGCGAACTCTACGAGGTTCTTTGACCGTCTGAAAAGGCTGACCCCAGGAGATGGACATCCTGACAAAAAGAGGTATTTTACGAATCGATTCGTCGGTTTTCTGTCGGTTTTTGCGCAGAAATCCGGTATTTTTTTGTGCCGTTTTAGTATTGCTTTCCGCGGCGGATGTGCTATAATTGTGGTACAGATACCAAAGAGAAGGGGGCGCGTGCCGATCGCACTGACAAATGCAAGCCTTCCCGCGAAAAAGCGGATCCTCACGGCATGCGTCAGACTGTTTCTGAAGCAGGGCTACCGGAAAACGACCGTTGCGGAGATCATCAGCAGCGCAGGCGTCTCCGCCAGCAGCTTCCAGAACATTTTCCGCGCCAAGGACGGCGTTCTGACCGAGTTTGTGAAGTTCATGTTTACCAGCCAGTTCGACATGGCGCGGCATTATGCCGGCGACGACCTGCCGCCGGTCTGTGTGTATGCGCTGGAGACTGCGATCCAGCTCACGCTGACCGAGCTCAACGAAAATCTGCCCGAGCTTTACACCGAGGCGTATACCCAGAAGGAGGCCTCGGAGTACATCCGCCGCGCAATGGCGAGGGAGCTTTACGACATCTTTGGCCTCTATCAGCCGACGCTGAGCGAGGAGGATTTCTACGCGCTGGAGATCGGCTCGGCGGGCATGATGCGTGCGTTTATGGCCGCGCCCTGCGATGCGTCGCTGACGCTTGAGAAGAAGCTGCGCGCGTTCCTTGCGATGAGCCTGCGCGCCTACAAGGTGCCGGAGCCGGAGCGATATGAGGCGCTGGTCTTTGTGGAGGGTCTGGACATCCGGACGATCTCCGAGCAGGTCATGCAGAAGCTGTTCCACGAGCTGGAGATGCATTTCGACTTTACCCTCGACGCCGACACACAGGCAGCCCCGTGACCCGCCGCCGAAGCGGTACAATATAATATACTGTTCAGCCAGACCCCCGGCCATACTACCCCCCATGACCGTGTGCGTCTTGCGATATAAGAACCGGGAGGACGAAAAATGTCCTCCCGGTTCTTTCTCTGTCGTTTTTCGCTGTGCTTATCCTGTAAAGGTATACCGGACCATATTGCCCTTGCCGTCGCCGGTGATGATGACGACGTCGCCAGCGGCGTTCTTGCCGCTGTCCAGAATGGGGAAGCGCTTGTTGGCCTGCACGTAAGCCTCCGGGCTTTCGGCCTCGATGTCCTTGAATTCTCTGTTTGCGTGGGCCTCGCCGCCGCAGGGATTGATCGTCTCTACCAGAACCTCATATTCGTTCATAAGAAGCTCCTTTCATGATTTCTCCTTTTTAGTTTACCACCGCAGGAGCAGCATATGCAAATGCGCAATTTGCACAAAAAACAGCGCGGGAGGCATTTGCCTCCCGCGAAAACGATTTTAGGGTGTATCTGAGAACTGAAGATGTGCCCGGCAGCGAGGATTTTTCGCGCTGCGCAAGACATTTTTTTGCAGGAATACTGACGTATTTCAAGGAAAAATGACGCAGTGCGGCGTGAAAAGGCCCGCTGTCCGGGTGCGTTGGGAGTTTTCAGATACACCCCTGATTACTGAACGATGAAGTTGACGGACTCGTCGCCCTGCTTGTCTTCGCCGTAGACATAGTCCTTGCCGGGCATGACCGCGTTGAGGACGATGCCGACGATGGAGCCGACAGCCAGACCGGAGAGGCTGATCGCGCCGAGCTTGAGCGAGCCTGCTGCGGAGTAGCTGATGCCGATGGAGAGGACCAGGATGAGCGCCGCGACCAGAACGTTGCGGGACTTGGTGAAATCGACCTTGTTCTCAACGACGTTGCGGACGCCGACTGCGGAGATCATGCCGTAGAGCACGAGGCTGACGCCGCCGATGGTGCCGCCGGGCATGGAGGAGATGACAGCCGCGAACTTCGGGCTGAAGGAGAAGAGCATGGCGAGGATCGCCGCGATGCGGATGACGCGCGGGTCATAGATGCGGCTCAGGGCCAGAACGCCGGTGTTTTCGCCGTAGGTCGTGTTGGCGGGAGCGCCGAACAGGGCTGCGAGGGTGGTTGCAAGGCCGTCGCCCATCAGGGTGCGGTGCAGGCCGGGATCTTCGATGTAGTTGCGCTCGCAGGTGGAGGAGATGGCGGACACGTCGCCGATGTGCTCGACCATGGTGGCAAGGCTCAGCGGGACAATGGTGATGGCGGCGGTCAGCAGCTTGTGGCCGTCAACGCTGCCGGAGGCGAACAGGCCGAAGACGGTCTGCTCCATCTTGATGGGCAGTGCGAACCACTTGGCGGCGGAGACGTTTGCGACAAGGTTTGCGCGGGTGTCCGCGTCAAAGATGACCGCGAGCAGGTAAGAGCCGATGACGCCGAGCAGGATCGGGATGATCTTGATCATGCCCTTGCCCCAGATGTTGGCTGCAACGATGATGAGGATGGCTGCAATGGCGATCCACCAGTTCTGCGCGCAGTTGTTGATGGCGCTGGAGGACAGGTTCAGACCGATGGCAATGATGATGGGGCCGGTGACGATGGGCGGGAAGAAGCGCATGACCTTCTTCGCGCCGAAGGCCTTGAACAGACCGGCAAGAATGACATACACGAGACCTGCGCACGCGACGCCGAAGCAGGCGTAGGGCAGCATTTCAAGGTTGGGGATGTTCTGCTTCTCGCCGAGCATCGGGGCGATGGTGGCATAGCCGCCGAGGAAGGCGAAGGACGAGCCGAGGAACGCCGGGATCTTGCCGCCGGTGATGAGGTGAAACAGCAGCGTGCCGAGGCCTGCGAACAGAAGCGTGTTGGAGACGTCCAGACCCGTCAGGATGGGGACCAGGACCGTCGCGCCGAACATGGCGAACATGTGCTGGAAGCCAAGCAGGAGCATTTTGCCCGCGCCGAGCTCTCTGGCATCGTAGATGCCGGTTTCGGGGATATTCTTTTTACCCATTTTTCTTTCTCCTCTCTTTACCCGTTCCCGCAGAGCGTCTCAGGCATAGGGCCGCGCCGCCGAATCGGCTTGCCGAACTGCGCGGTATTGCCATAAAAAAATTGTGAAAATGGAAACACCATTTCACAATCTCAAGCCCGAATGGGAATACCTATGATATTGAGACCGCTGACAGCGGGAATAAAAACGGAAGCACGTGTCGGGATGAAACGAATTGCCTGTCTCGTCATGACCGTACCTCCTTGCCTGCATTGATCGAGCGTCAGTATACAGGAAAAGCGGCATGATTGCAAGAGTAGATTTCGACAAAAAAGCTGAAGCGCCGCACGCGGCAATTTGCGAAAATCTCACAAAAGGCGAGGGGCGCAGGAGCCGTCTCACGGACAGTGTCCGTGAGACGGCTGAGCTTGTCAAAAAACGCTTAAGCGCTCAGCGCGCCAGATAGCGCGAGAGGAACTCCCGCGTGCGCGCCTGCTTCGGAGCCTGGAAGATCTCCTCCGGCAGGCCGTCCTCGGCGATGACGCCGCCGTCCATGAACATGACGCGGCTCGATACGTCGCGGGCAAACGCCATCTCGTGCGTGACGACGAGCATCGTCAGCCCCGTCTGCGCGAGCGACTGCATGACCTCCAGCACCTCGCCGACCATCTCCGGGTCGAGCGCCGAGGTCGGCTCGTCAAACAGGATGATGTCCGGGTCCATGGCCAGCGTCCGCGCGATGGCGACGCGCTGCTTCTGGCCGCCGGAAAGCTGCGCGGGACGCGCGTCAAGATATGCCGACATGCCCACGCGGCTGAGATACTCGCGCGCGCGCTCCTCGGCCTCCTGCTTCTTTCTGCCGAGCACGGTGGTCTGCGGACTGACGCAGTTTGCAAGGACGCTCATGTTGTGAAACAGGTTGAACTGCTGAAAGACCATGCCCACACGGGCGCGGTAGCGCGAAAGATCCACGTCCTTTGCCGTGATGTCCTTCCCCTCGAAAAAGATCTGCCCGCCCGTCGGCGTTTCCAGCAGATTGATGCAGCGCAGCATCGTGCTCTTGCCGGAGCCGGAGGAGCCGATGATGCTGATGACCTCGCCCTTTTCGACCGAGAAGCTGATGTCGCGGAGCACCGCGTGCGTGCCGAACTGCTTCTCCAGATGGGACAGCCTTAAAATCTCCGCCATGTCTCACGCCTCCTTCCGAATGCGGATCTCCGCCTGCGAGTCGGAGCCCGAGCCGCAGATGGTGTAGTTTTCTGCGCCGTCCAGCCTCCGCTCCGCCAGCCGCAGCAGCCGCGTGACGGTGAAGGTCAGGATGAAATAGATCACACAGATGACGGTGTAGGTCTGAAACGTCTGCAGATTGATGCGCTTGATCACGCCCGCCATGTAATACAGCTCCGTCACGCCGATGACGTTGAGAACGGAGGTGTCCTTGATGTTGATGACAAATTCGTTGCTGATCGACGGCAGGATGTTCCGCAGCACCTGCGGAAGGACGACCTTGCCCATCGCCTGCGCGTGCGTCATGCCGACGGAATACGCGCCCTCGAGCTGGCCTTTATCGACGGAGATGATGCCGCCGCGGACGATCTCGGCCATATAGGCGCCGGTGTTGATCGAGACGATGAACAGACCCGCCGGGATGAGCGGCAGCGTCTGCCCGCCGTTGAGAAAGGCGTAGCCCCAGTAGATGACCATTGCCTGCACCATCATGGGCGTGCCGCGGAAGACCTCGATGTAGATGGTGATGAGCACGCTCAGCAGCTTTCTCAGCCACCGCGCCGCCGCGCGCTTGGGGCGCGGCGCGGTGCGGATCACGCCGGTCAGCAGGCCGATGAGAAAGCCCGCCGCCGTGCCGACCAGTGCAATGAGCATCGTATAGCCGACGCCGGTCAAAAGCTGCGGCCAGTATTTTGTGACGATGCCGATGACTTCGTTCCAGAATTCCATGACTGCCTCCGACCGCGATTATTTCTGAATGATGACGACGAGATTGCTGTTATAATAGCAGTCCGTGAAATCGACTTCCTTCGCGCGCTCCTCCGTGGGGCTCATGCCCGCGACGATGGCGTCCACCGCGCCGGACTGAACGGCGGGAATGAGCGAATCCCAGACGTAGGCGCAGACCTCCAGCTTCCGGCCGAGCGCGGCGGCGACGTACTTTGCGACCTGAATGTCATAGCCGTTGGCGTACATGCCGTTTTGACCCTCAATGGGGACGGCGCCGTTGGCCTGTGTGGTCTGCGTCCAGTTGAACGGCGCGTAGGCGCACTCCATGGCGATGCGGAAAACACCGTTCGAGGCATCCGTGTCGGGGGCGCTCAGCACGGGCGCCTCGTCAAGCTCCTGCTCGGGATCGGCGCTCATGGCGACGATCTGCGCCATGAGGGCGCGGCGGGTCTCGGCGGAGATGCCGGCGAGGATGGTGTTGACCTGCGCGGTCATCTCGGAGCCGGTCTTGAAGGCGATGGCAATGCCGGTCTCGTCATCGGTGGCGACAAAGCCGGTATCGTTGTTGACAAAGGGCAGGTAGGTGAGGGTGCTGTCCTTGCCGCAGACCTCCAGCGCAGTCGGCTCCTCGGCGACGTAGCCGTCGATCGCGCCGGACTTGAGGGCGTTGAGAAGGTCGGTAAAGTCGGCGTAGTCCTTCTTCGTGATCCCGTCGAGCTGATCGAGCACCTCGCGGTGGAAGGTGCCGGTCTGCGCGCCGAGCGTGGCGCCGGTCAGGTCGGCGATGCACGCCGCGGACGAGATGTCCGCCTTTTCGCGGCCGGAGCCGCAGCCGGTCAGCGCCGCGCAAAGCAGCATACACACAAGCAGAGCAGAAATGAGTCTTTTCATAATGATGTCCTCCTATGGATCGTGTTTTCTTTTCTGGAGAAACGAAAAAAAGAACGGTCAAAGCAAGTGCTTCGACCGTTCAAAGGTTCCATAAAAGGGCCTGTCGCAAATCGAATATAGCACTCCGCAAAAAGATTGCGACAGTCGAATGGATGTTCTCCAGACGCCCAACACCCCGCGCTCAAACGCGGAAGCATTTCGGCGAAAGCCCCTTTCTCTGCCTTTTCGCGGCCTTTGAGAGCCTGACGGCAGATACTGATGGATTTCGCGCCTCTATATCTCTGTGTTTCGACGATTCAGTTTTTACGATCACCGGAAAGATGATGTGCCGTTATTATAGCACGCAGCGGGCGTATGTCAAGAGGCGTGAAAAAATAAACGCCGGCAATGTATAAAAATTCGCTTGGCGGCCCGGAAGCGGCAGGCGGAACATGGAAAAGCGGCGGACAGGGTCGTCCGCCCGCCGGAATTGCGCGTTTTCACGGAAATCCAATGCGAAATCGCAACATTTTAGAGGGCCGATGTGGGCATCGGCCCCTACAAATAACCACGAAAATTCAACTAATTTTGAGGGCGGACAGGGTCGTCCGCCCCTACAAACGGTATTGGAAAATCGTGTGCAGGTCGAAAAACCGCCGCGTTGCCCGTTTCGCGCCGTAGGGGTCGATGCCTACATCGACCCACCCTCCAAAACGGAAACACCCCCGCGCGGGGGTGGATGGGCGTTATTGTACAGGGTTTCGTTTTCGCCCCTGCAAAATGCCTCGCAAAACGCAATATTTTCCGTTTCGCGCCGTAGGGGTCGATGCCTACATCGACCCACCCTCCAAAACGGAAACACCCCCGCGCGGGGGCGGATGGACGTTATTGTATTGGGTTTCGTTTTCGCGTCGTAGGGGCGGACGACCCTGTCCGCCCGCCGGAATTGCCCGGACTTATGGAAATCCGATGCGAAATCGCAACATTTTAATGGGCCGATGTGGGCATCGGCCCCTACAAAAGACCTCACAAGATTTCACGATTTTGGAGGGTGGACAGATTCTGCCCACCCTCCTGATTTGTGCGTATGTATCAGAAAATTGCGACGACTGCGCCGTTGTAGGTCTCGGCGATGTACTGCCGGACGGCCTCAGACTCCAGCGCGGTGACGAGCGCCTGGATCTTGGCGCTGTTTTCATCGCCCTTGCGGCAGGCAATGATGTTGGCGTAGGTCTGCGCCGCGTCGCCGTCGGCGCGCTCCAGCGCCAGCGCGTCGGCGGAGTGGAGCCCGGCCTGAAGCGCGTAGTTGCCGTTGATGACGGCGATGGTGCCCGCGTTGGCATTTGCGAGCTGCGCCGGAACGGTGTCCGCCTGTACGGGCTGGATGCTGTAGCCGTGGTCATCCACGATGTCGAGCGTGGTCACGCCCTTGCTCGCCGAGGCATCGGCGGGCAGCTCGATCAGACCCTCCTGCTGCAGCAGCAGCAGCGCGCGCGTTTCGTTGGAATCGTCGGCGGGAATGATGATGGTCGCGCCGTCCGCCAGCTCGGACAGGCTGCTCAAGCCGTTTGCGTAGATGCCGAACGGCTCATAGTGGATCTTCGCAGCCGAGACCAGCTCGGTGCCGTTGGCGGCGTTGAAGCTCTCGAGATACGGGGTGTGCTGGAAGTAGTTCGCGTCAAGCTCGCCGTCGTTCAGCGCCTTGTTCGGCAGCACGTAGTCATCAAAGACCTTGACCTCGAGCGTCCAGCCGTCCTTGGCGAGGGCGTCTTTGACCTGCGCGAGGATCTCGGCGTGCGGCGTTGAGCTTGCGCCGACCACGATGGTCTTGTCGTCTGTCTTGGCGGAGCTTGCGCATCCGGCCAGAGCGGCGGTCAGCAGGCACACGGCGAGCAGAACAGTTACGAATTTTTTCATGATCAGGTTCTCCTTTCGTTTCACGTCCGTGGATCTTCGCGGGCGGCGGATAACGGGTTTAAACGGTTTTCTATTTTTACGGAGGCGGCCCTCCGGGACGTTCAGTGCTTGATGCGCCGGTCGAGCTTGTGCGCCAGACGCATACCGAAGCTCTGGATGATCTGGACGATGATGACCGTCAGCACGACGCAGACCCAGATGATGTCGTTGTTTGTGCGCTGATAGCCGTAGTTGACGGCGATCTGGCCGAGGCCGCCGGCGGAGATCGTGCCCGCCATGGCGGAGTAGCCGAGGATGGTCACGGTCGAAATGACTGCGCCGGTGATGAGCGAGGGCATGGCCTCGGGGAGCATGACGCGCCAGATGATGACGCTGTCGGACGCGCCCATGGCCTGCGCGGCCTCGATGACGCCGGGCTTGATCTCCTGAAGGGAGGATTCGACCATCCGCGCCACATACGGCGCGGCGGCGATGATGAGCATGACGATCATGGCCTTGTTGCCGAGGCTCGTGCCGACCAGCACCTTCGCGACGGGCAGCATGGCGATCATGAGGATGATGAAGGGGATGCTGCGGAAAATGTTGACCACGAAGCCGACCGCGGCGTTCAGCCACCGGACGGGATGCAGGCCGCTCTTCCCTGTGACGTTCAGCAGGATACCGAGCGGAAGCCCGATACCGTAGGCGATGACGGTGGACAGGAGCGTCATATAGACGGTCTCCCAGATGCCGCGGACGAGCACGCCCTGCTCGACAAGCTGATAAAACAGATCGGAAAACATCGTTTACGCCTCCTCCTTGAATGTGATGCTGTTTGCACGGAGCCATGCGGTGATCTTTTCCCGCTGGCGCTCGTCCTGCGGAAGCTGGACGATCATGTGTCCGTAGACGATGCCGCCGACCTGCCGCGTGTCGGCGAAGATGATGTTGACCGGCGCCTGGCAGGCCAGCACGAGGTCGGAAATGACGGGCTTGTTGGCGGTGTGCTCGTCAAAGACGATGCGGATGCGGTCGCCGGAGAACACGTTCGGCGCGCGGCGGTCCTTTTGCAGGATCAGCTCCTGCGCGATGGCGGACTGGGGATCGACGAACACCGTGCTCACCGGGCCCTCCTCGGCAATGTGGCTGTGGTCGATGACAGCCACGCGGTGGCAGATGGCGTCGATGACCTTCATCTCGTGCGTGATGACAATGATCGTGACGCCGAGCTCGCGGTTGATCTTCGCCAGAAGCTCCAGAATCTGGCCGGTCGTGGTGGGGTCGAGCGCCGAGGTCGCCTCGTCACAGAGCAGATACCGCGGACTTGTCGCAAGCGCCCGCGCGATGGCAACACGCTGCTTCTGACCGCCGGAGAGCTGCGAGGGGTATGCGCCCGCGCGCCCGTCAAGGCCGACGAGCTGCAAAAGCTCCATCGCGCGCTTTTTTGCCGCCGCCTTCGGCGTCCCGGCAAGCTCCAGCGGGAACAGGACGTTTCGGAGGATC
>URLO01000008.1 GCA_900548625.1 uncultured Eubacteriales bacterium
GCCTTCGGCCACTACGGCAAGCTCCTGTTCGAGGTCTTCAAGTTCCTCGGCGTGGGCGATATCGCCTATAATCAGCCGAAATCCCTCCCGTATCCCACGGAAAATCCGTTCGCCTGAGCTGCCGGCATTTCCGGATTCTTCCCTGTCGTGCAGCGAGCACAACCGCGGGGGCTGGGTTCGCGTTTGAAAAGGCTGCGTGATGCGGCGCGCGCTTCGGCGGATCTTTTCCGCCGAAGCTGTTTGCCGAATTGTGCGCAGCTTCCTAAAATTCATTTTTTCTGTATATCGGAATGCCGGAGGCTCCGGCCGCGCCGTCTGCGCCATGGCCGCGGCGGCGTCCGGTGCGCCGCTTTCCGCAAAACCGAAGCGGCGATTCGGCTTGTATTTTCAGTCATTTTTTTAATTTTCAGAAGGGCTTGACAAATGCGGCCGGAATCCGTACAATGACGGGGCGTGCAGCAAAGCACCCGCTCGGGCGGAAGCCTCCGGCGGGCGCTTTGTATGCTGCGTGCGCATTTTGAATATTTAACCGTTTTGGGGGCTCCGTTTTGCAGACGCTGTCCGCGCCCCCGGCATACCGCAGTCAGAGCATGGTTTTATTTTTCGGATAGAACCGTGCTTTTCCCTTGCGGTATTTTCTGCGGCCGCGCCCGCAGACTGACCTTATGAACAAGGCCGGAGGGCCTTTGCTCATTCCGCATCCCAATTTCACAAAAACAAAAAAGGAGCTTTTCTGAAATGGCAAACAACAAAAGCAAAAAGACCGGCCTTGTGATCGGCATTGCGGTGGCAGTGCTCGCCATCGCGCTGGTCGTTGTGAAGGTCATCGTCCCGTCCGCGAACTATTCCGCAGCGGAAAAGATGCTGGCTGCCGAGGACTATGACGGCGCGATCGCCGCTTTTACGGCACTCGGCAATTATAAGGACGCAGCCGCCCGCGCAGAGGACGCCGCGGCTCGCCAGCTCGAAGGCAAGTATGCCCGTGAAACGATCGCGGCAGGCTGGAACCACACCGTTGCCCTGCGGGCAGACGGCACGGTCGCTGCCGCCGGTGAAAACGGCGACGGTCAGTGCGATGTCTCCGACTGGACGGACATTGTCGCCGTCAGCTGCGGCGAGCGCCACACGGTCGGCCTGAAGGCAGACGGCACCGTCGTCGCTGCGGGCAGCAACAGCGACGGTCAGTGCGACGTCTCCGACTGGACGGACATCGTCTCCATCAGCTGCGGCCGCTCTTTCACGGTCGGTCTGAAGGCAGACGGCACGGTTGTCTGCGTCGGCAACAACGCATACCGTCAGAGCGGAGTCTCCGCGTGGAGCGGCATCGTCGCCATCCAGTGCGGCGATGACCATGTGCTCGGCCTGAAGGAAGACGGCACCGTGGTCGCGCTCGGCGACAAGTCCGGCGGCCGCTGCGATGTCTCCGAGTGGAGCGGCATCGTTTCCCTCGCTGCCGGAAGCACGCATTCGATCGGCCTGAAGGCAGACGGCACCGTTGTCGCTGCGGGCAGCAACGACAAGGGTCAGTGCGACGTCTCCGACTGGACGGACATCGTCTCTGTCAGCTGCGGAACCGGCTACACGGTCGGTCTGAAGGCAGACGGCACCGTTGTTGCCGCCGGCAAGCTGGATTATGAGCAGGGCGGCTGCACCAACTGGAGCGGCATCGTGGCTGTGAGCTGCAGAAAGCATCACACCCTCGGCCTGAAGGCAGACGGCACCGTCACCGCCATCGGCAGAAACAAGGAAGGCCAGTGCGACGTCTCCGGCTGGACGGACCTCAAGCTCCCCATCCGCTAACATCATAATACGCCTTTTCATCCCTGAGCCCTTGCGGGCTCAGGGATTTTCTCTCCTGAACGAAAAATACAAAAAATCCAGATATCCCCGTTTTTTCGTCTTGATTTCCGGCGGGCGATGTGTTACATTGAGCTTGCCTATAAATGTCTCCTTTGTGACGACAAAATCATGCAGACCGCGCTGACGCCGAACCGGCACAATGCGCCGGTCTGTCTTTTCCAGCTTTGGGCATGTATATGCAAAACCGGCGCAGCCTCTCCCCTTCAGATCCGGAGCGGCTGTGCTGTTTGCACGCTCACGGCACACAAGCAGGAGACAGAAGCATTTCATAAACAGGAGGAGAAAACAAACATGAACAAACGGATCTTGTGCATCCTGCTCGCCATGATCATGGTCGTGGGATTGCTCCCGGCAGCGGCATTTGCCGCCGAGGGCAGCGATGCAGCACGCTTTCCGTACCGCTACGACGCCAGAAACGGCGAGACAGCCGTAAAGCTGTCCCACCCGCAGGTCGCGCCGAACGCGAGCACGGGCAGCCGCAGAACAAACGACGGCCTTGTTGATTACGCCGGCAACGGCGTCCTCAGCGCCGACATTGGCAGCGCGGACGATTCCGGCTGCCGCGGCCAGTCCTACTCCTGGTCTGCCATAGGCTATGGCGACTGGATCTACACGGGCCTTCTCTACAACGCCCTGGGTCAGACCGTCCAGCTGATGGACAGCGGCCTCGGCCACAAGTATGACCCCGAGCTTCTGCCCGGCATCCTGAACGTCATTTTTAACGGTGACTTCTTCACGCAGGAAGCAGACGGCAAAACCTCCAGTGGTGCGCTCGTCAAGCTCAACGTCAAAACCGGCGAGGTGAAGATCCTGCTCTCCAGCAGCTCGGAAGGAAACGCGAAGCACGACGTCAGCTTCCGCAACGCCGTGGAATACCATGGCAAGTTCTACTTCTGCGGCTCGGTCGATCACGCGCCCCAGATCTGGCAGGTCGATCCCGAGACGGACGAGTGCAAGAAGGTCTACGGCATGGACGTCCGTGAGTTCTACGAAGGCTTCCAGCAGCACATCTCCGCCGGCATCCGCGGCATGTGTGTATACGAGGACGAGCTGATCATCAGCTGCGTGATGAAGAACGAAGACGGCGTCTTTGCCCCGCAGATCTGCTCCACAACCGATCCGGAAAAGGGCTTCACGGTCATCGCAACGCAGGAGCAGCTCTTCAACTATCCCGCGTTCCATTTCCCGGACAGCATCTACGGCGGCTCCATCTGGGAGATCGTCGAGTTCAACAACAAGCTCTACGTCTCCATCTGCACCGGCACGCCGGAGAACATGCCCGCTGAGAACACCATGCAGTCCTTCGCCATCGTCTGCGGCGAGAAGCAGTCCGACGGCTCCTGGAACTGGCGTCCGGTCGTCGGTGACATGGAAAAAGACGGCGCAAAATATACCTTCGGCATCGATCCCGCGCGTACCTGCTCCGGCGCAGGCGTTCTGACGGTGCTCGGCGACCACCTCTACATCGGCGAGTACAATGACGAGGAGATCGCGCTGATCCAGATCATGTTCAACCTCGACTTCGCCTTCATGAACGAAAACCTGAAGCAGTCCGTGAACCTTTACCGCATGGACAAGGCGGAACGCATCGAGCTGGTCGTCGGCGACAAGACGGAGATGTTCCCCGAGGGCAGCCTCTCCGGGCTCGGCTCCGGCTTCGGCCACAATGAAAACCAGTATATCTGGCGCATGACCGTCCACAACAACAAGCTCTACTGCGGCACGTTTGACACCAGCAGCCTGCTCGAGCCGGTCGGCCAGTTCTCCAACGGCGATCTGGCGAGCTGGACGCCCGAGGAGTGGCATCGCCTGTTCGTTTACGTCCGCGAGCTTCTGAAGCTGCTGCGCGAGAAGGATGACTCCGGCGAGGGCAATGCGCTCTCCGACGCGGAGCAGGCCCGCGAGGACGTCGGCACGCTGTTCGAGGTCTTTGACACCGCAGCCCTTTCCGCGATCGACGACGACCGGGACGGTGCAGCGGCGCTGCTCACGGCCGAGGACGATCTGCTGGCGCAGACGCTTGCCGAGCTCCCCGAGGACTGCTTCCGCACCCGCAGCGGCAGCGCCAACGAGGCCGCCATTGCCGAGGCACTGGAAGCGTCCTTCGGCGGTACGGCAGGCTTCGCACTTGGCGGCGAGGATGAGGATGACAACGGCCTCTACGACTGGGAGGATCTCGCCAGGTTCATGCAGGAGCTGATCGAGATTGCCCGGAAGGTCGTTGTGACCGCAGCGTATATGAACCGCGCCGAGCGCGGCTGCGACATTTTCGTTTCGGAAGACGGCACGAATTTTGAGACCATTACGACAGACGGCTTCGGAGATCCCTACAACCACGGCCTGCGCGTGTTCGCAGAGACGGACGAGGGTCTCGGCTTCGGCACCGCCAACCCGTTCTACGGCACGCAGTGGTGGTACACCGAGGACACCGCTGCACCGCAGACGTACAGCGTCACCGTAAACGGCAGCCATGCGCAGACCACCGGCGCCGGTACATACAAAAAGGGCGACACTGTCTCCATCTTTGCCGGCAGCCGCAGCGGCTACGCCTTTGACGGCTGGACATCCGAGGATGTGACGGTCGCGGATGCCGCTGCAAGCAGCACGCAGTTTAAAATGCCCGCCCGCAATGTGACCGTCACGGCAGCCTGGCGCGAACTCGACGGCTCCGGCAGCGGAACCGGTACCGGCACCGGAAGCGCCGCTTCCGTCTACCCCATCGTCGTTCTGGACAGCAAAAACGGCGGCGTGACCGCCAGCCACAAATCGGCAGCTGCGGGCACGACCATCACCCTGACCGCAAAAGCTGACAAGGGCTTTGCCCTTCAGTCGCTCACGGCGCGTGACAGCCGCGGCAAGGAGCTCAAGCTGACTGCCGAGGGCGGCGGCAAGTACACCTTCGCGATGCCCGGCAGCCAGGTCACCGTCACGGCGGTCTTTGCAGGCGGTGCGTCCTTCACCGACGTTCCCGCGGGCAGCTACTATGAGGACGCTGTGATCTGGGCCGTCTCCAACGGCATCACGACCGGCGTGAGCGCGAGCCGCTTCGATCCCGACGGCATCTGCACCCGCGCGCAGGCCGTCGCCTTCCTGTGGCGTGCCGCCGGCAGCCCTGCACCCGCATCCCGCACGATGCCCTTCACCGACGTCCCCGCAGGCAGCTATTATTATGACGCTGTTTTGTGGGCCGTCGAAAACGACATCACCAAGGGCACGAGCGCTGCGACGTTCAGCCCGGATGCGACCTGCTCCCGTGCACAGATCGTCACCTTCCTGTGGCGCACCCGGAACGCTCCGGCCGTTGGCAACAGCAATCCCTTTGCGGACGTTGCCGCAAACGCCTACTACGCGGACGCGGTTTTGTGGGCCGTCAAAAATGACGTGACCAAGGGCACGAGCAGCACGCTGTTCAGCCCGGATGCAAACTGCACCCGCGCACAGATCGTAACGTTCATCTACAGAGCCTTCGCAGAATAAACAGATCGGCGGTCAAGCCCAACCGGGCTTGACCGCCGATTTGAGCTTGTCAAAAAGTCTATTTGACAAGCTCTCAAACGCGAACCGCGGGGCTGGGTTCGCGTTTGAAAAGGCCGCACCCGGCTGCGCGCATAATTTGTGCGCTGCTTGCGCACAAATTCCACACTTGTCGGGCGTAGCGTGTTTTGTCCGAGGCCGCAGCGTTCAGAAAAAGTGCCGGCGGCACTTTTTTAGCGCAGGCCGAAGCGGCTATGCCGCGAGGGGGAACCACGTGGCGCGCATCGCCTGCGGGCGCGAACTCTACGAGGTTCTTTGACAGTCTGCAATCGGCGGTCAAGCCCAACCGGGCTTGACCGCCGATTTTTTTGTTTTTGCAGCTTTGATGGAGGACATTCGGCGCCGCAGGCGGCCTATCCGATGCCCTTTGTGGGGGCGCATGGGTCGTGCATCTCGTCCGCATACTGCCGCTCGATGATCTTCACGGTCATCAGCATGGTGATGACGTTGAGGACGCCGTCCACGATCAGAGAAATGCCGAGCAGCCGCCCCATCATCGAAATGCGCGCGCTCGGGCGGAAGATCAGCGCGCAGCCGAAGCACGCCGTCACGATCGCAGCGACCAGCAGCAGCGGCCACTGCCGAATGCCGAACGGCCCGGCCTCCACGGAGATCTGCACCTTGATAAGCCCGTCCGTCAGGATCAGAATGCCGAGCACCGTACAGAAAAACGCCAGCGAGCCCTCGGTGTGCAGCAGCAGGCTGCTCCCCAGCACCAGCATCAGGACGCCGGAGGACAGGTCATTTTCAAACGCCAGCCGGAACAGATCCTTTGAAAAATAGCCGAGCAGCTTGATCGCTCCGAACGCGATCAGCATCAGCCCGCACAGGATCCCGACCGTGTGCATGGATGCCTCCGGGTGAACGATCACAAGGACGCCCATCATACACAAGAGCGCGGATATCACCAGATATCCGATTTTTGCCGCCTTCATCGGCGCAGCAGAGCGCACAGCAGCCACCTCCTTTTTCTGTCCGTCAGTATACCACGCCGCCGTTTCGCCGAACATGGACAAAACCCGCCGCAATGTTACCAAATGCCACACTTGGGGGGTATTTGTCCAAAAACGCCACACCATGGGATGCTTTGGCCATTGCGGGCTTGGGATGCGGCATGTAGAATCGAGGCATAAGGTGTGATTGGCACACGGCTTGCAGGCACCTGCAAGCTCGCGGCGCGTTTTGCGCTGCGCCGCCGCTGCTCTATATGCCCTCCGCGGCGTCCCTGACGGCAGCCGGAAACACCGGTGTGTGCGATGGGGGGTTCCGGTCTGCCGCATTCGCGTCCGGAGGGCAGTAGGGCAGCAGTGCACAATATAAACCGGTCACCGGTCAAAGGAGATGCCTTATGCAGACGAATTTCATTCTATCCTGTGAATCCACGGTCGATCTTCCGTATTCCTATATCAGCGGGCGCGACATTCCCGTTCTCTTTTATTCCTACTGCGTTGACGGCGAGTCGTATGTGGACGACATGCTTCAGGACCCGCAGACGCTTTCCCGGTTTTACGGCTTCCTCGACGCCGGAAAGCTCCCCTCGACCTCGCAGATCAACGAGTTTTGCTATCTGGAGTTTTTTGAGCAGCTTCTTCAGCGCGGAGACGTGCTGCACATCGCGTTCGGAACCGGCATGACGCAGTCCGCCGTGAACGCCGAACGCGCCGCCGCGCAGCTTCGCGAGCAGTATCCCGAGCGGAAGCTCCTTGTCGTGGACTCGCTTTGCAGCTCCTCGGGCTACGGCATGCTGGTCGATTATGCCGCCGACATGCGCGACGAGGGCTGCTCCATCGAGCAGACGCAGCAGTGGCTTCTGGAAAACCGCAAAAACATCCACCATCAGTTTTATTCCACGGAGCTTGCGCATTACCGCCGCAGCGGACGCATGTCCGGCCCCACCGCCATGATCGCCACGATCCTCGGCATCTGCCCGATCATGCGTCTGGACGACAAGGGGCGCATCATCGCCTACGGCAAGGTGCGCGGAAAGGCGGCCGCCGTCAAAACGACCGTCGATACGATGGAGCGCTTCGCGCAGGACGGCGCAGAATATGCCGGAAAGTGCTTCATCTGCCACTCGCGGTGTCCGGAGGACGCCGAAAAAACACGCGCCGCCGTTGAGGCGCGCTTCCCGAACCTGCGCGGCAAGATCCGCATCTGCGAGATCGGCACGATCATCGCCTCCCACTGCGGCCCCGGCACGGTGGCGGTATTCTTCCTCGGCGCTGAGCGCGCGCCGGAATAACAAACAGCCGCAAGGCTTCTGACAGAAAGGTGAGCAACATGCAAAAAGTAAGGCAATGTGTTCGCGGCGACCAGACGCGCTGGCGGGCGTGGTTCTGGGCGGTGTGCGAGGTGTTCGCGCTGTGCTCCATGCTGCGCTCGTTGCGGCTGGGCGTGGTGTCCGACGCCTTGGTGTGTCTGCTGGTGTGCTTCGGCGCGGCACTGCCGTATGTCTTTGAGGTATACGGCTACCGCCTTTCCAATGCGCTGTTCGTCTTTGGCCTGTCCTACCTGCTGGCATCCATGTCCGGACGAATTTACAAGTTGTACTATCTCATCGCGCATTGGGACAAGCTCCTGCATTTCTGCGGCGGCGTGGTGTTCGCGCTGCTCGGCGCGTATCTGCCCGTGCTGATCGATGAAAAGTACACAGACGACCGCCTGCTGCGCATCCTGTTTGCGATCATGCTCTCCATCTCCGTCTCCGCCCTTTGGGAGTTCTACGAATTTGCCATGGACCGCTGGTTCGGGACGGACATGCAGCGCGACACCATTGTATACGCCATCCATTCCTACGATCTCGGCGAGGCCACCGGCGTCATCGGCAGCATCGACCGGATCGAAAGCGTCATCGTCAACGGCGTTCCGCTCGAGGGCTACATCGACATCGGCCTGATCGACACCATGGGCGACATGATGATTGAGACGCTGGGCGCGGCCGTCTACGCGGCCGTGTTCGCGCTGGACAAGGAGCGCCACCCCGCCTTCACCCGCGTTCCTGCGACCGCCTGCAGGAAAAAGCACCCCGCGCATGTACCGGTCGGATAACGTGCAGCCGGAAAACCGGCGTGTCCGGCTCGCAAGAGGGGCGCTTGCGCTGGTGTGGCTCGCGATCGTCGGCGCGTGCGTTCTGAAGCGGGACGCCTTTACGCTGGAGGGCATTTTGTCCTACACCCCGCGCCAGCCGCTGCTTGCGGCGCTGCTTCTGCTGGCGCTGTTCGCCGTCAAGAGCCTGAGCGTCTTTCTCTACAGCGGATTTTTGTTTGCGGCCAGCGGCATTCTGTTTCCGCTGCCCGCGGCGATCGCGGTCAGTCTCGCAGGCGCCGCCGTCATGGTCAGCCTCCCCTACTGGCTGGGAAAAAGCCTCGGCACGCAGGCGGTGCAGTACATTCTGCGGCGCTGGCCCAGAGCCGCGATGCTCCACGCGCTTCACAAGGACAGCAATTTCTTCTTCGTGCTGATCGTCCGGCTTCTGGGCATTCTGCCCGCGGACGTGGTCAGCGCCTATATGGGCGCGACCGGCGTGCGCTATCGGGAATATCTTCCCGCGTGTCTGCTCGGCTTCCTGCCGACATGCGTGCTGTTTCCCATCATGGGCATGAGCATCTCCGACGTGCGCTCCCCGCAATTTCTCATGGCAGCGGGCATCGGCCTTGCCGCCACGCTGGCCTCCTGCACCGCGTTTTATTTCTACCGGAAACAACATATCCAAAATGAACACGGTCTTGCACCGGAAAGGACGAGTGAACCATGAGTATTACCGAAAAAATCTCCCATGCAGCCGAGCGCAAGGCATTTGAAACGATTCTCGAATCGATGCTGAAAAAGGGCCAGACGCAGGACGTGGGCGACCTTGCCGAGCAGCTCATCGACATGATCCAGAAGATCCACAAGGGCACATGGAGCGACAAGTCCTATGAGACGCTGCGCATGGTCGCGGAAAACCCCGACGGAAAATGGGCGCGCTATACCCAGCGCATCATCCGCGAAAACGACCCCTACATCCTCAAGACCTTCCTGACGAACGTGGCCTATGAGGGCGGCTTCCGCGGCTACCAGACGGCGCAGGAAAACGCGAGAAAATACGGCATCAACGTGCCGTGGCTCATTCTGATGGACCCGACCTCCGCCTGCAACATGCACTGCACCGGCTGCTGGGCGGCGGAATACGGCCACAAGCAGAGCCTCAGCTTCGAGGAGATGGACAGAGTCCTGACCGAGGCCAAGGAACTTGGCACCCATGCCTGCCTCTTTACCGGCGGCGAGCCGCTGCTGCGGAAAAAGGACATCATCCGCCTGTGCGAAAAGCACCGCGACATGGCCTTCCACGCCTTTACGAACGGCACGCTCATCGACGACGAGTTCTGCAAGGAGATGCTGCGCGTGGGCAACTTCTTCGTCTCCATCAGCATCGAGGGCTTCGAGGAGGCCAACGACGGCCGCCGCGGCGACGGCCACTTCCAGAAGGCGCTGGACGCCATGGATCTCATGCGCCGCTACCGCATCCCCTTCGGCGTGTCCATCTGCTACACCAGCCAGAACTATAAGGTGGTCACCAGTGACGAATTCCTTGATCTGCTGATCTCCAAGGGCTGCGTCTTTGCGTGGTATTTCCACTACATGCCCGTGGGCGTGAGCGCCTCGACCGAGCTGCTGCCGACGCCGGAGCAGAGAGCCTACATGAAAGACCGCGTGCGCGAGATCCGCGGGCTGACCGGCGGCAAGGAGCTGTACTGCATCGACTTCCAGAACGACGGCGAATTTGCCGGCGGCTGCGTGGCGGGCGGCAGAATTTACTGCCACATCAACGCCGCGGGCGACGTCGAGCCGTGCGTCTTTATCCACTATTCCGGCGCGAACATCCGCGAAAAGAGCTTCCTCGAATGCCTTCAGCAGCCGCTGTTCAAGCTCTACCGCGAGGGTCAGCCCTTTCATGACAACCATCTGCGCCCCTGCCCGATGCTGGAAAACCCGGAGCTGCTGCCGAAGATGGTTGCCGAGAGCGGCGCACATTCTACCGACCTCGAAGCCCCGGAGAGCGCCGAGCACCTGTGCGAAAAGTGCAGAGCCTACGCCGAATGCTGGACGCCCGAGGCGGACAAGCTGTGGGCCGAGGACCACGGTTCCTGCTGAACCGGAAATCCGAACGCTGCAAAGGAGGATACATTCTATGAAGAACACCATCAAAGAACGGCTTGAGAGCTGTCCGTGCCTGAAAAGCCGCCGATCCGCCTTTTTGACCGGCGCTGCCGTCGCGGCCGGCGGCCTGCTCGTGTGCAGGCTCCGCCGCAGTCAGCATCAGAAACGCCGCAGCACGGACTGACATTCTATTTTGCCATTTCCCTAAGGTGTATCTGAAAACTGAAAATGTGACCGGCAGCGAGGATTTTTCGCGCTGCGCAAGGCATTTTTTCGCAGGAATACTGACGTATTTCAAGGAAAAATGACGCGGCACGGCGTGAAAAGGCCCGCTGTCCGGGCGCGCTGGGCATTTTCAGATACACCTTGTCTTCCATCTCCCTTTCCATGGCCAAAGCGCCCGCCGGGTATCCGGCGGGCGCTTTGCGTCGCTATGTGGTTTGTTTTCCGGACCGGGCGTTACTGCTTGACCTGATCGGTCGTCTCGGAGAGCTTCAGGAAGCGAAGCATCATCGTGGCTGCCTCGGCGCGGGTCGCGCCGCCGTTCGGGTCAAGGCGCGTTGCGCTCTTGCCGGTCATGATGCCGCGGCTGTAAGCCCACGACACTGCCTCGCCAGCCCAGGAGGCGATCTCCGCGCGATCGGCGAAGTCGGGCATGGTGGTGCCGTTTGCCTTGACGCTCACGCCCTTATACTGCGCATAGCGCCAGAGGATGGCTGCCATCTGCTGACGGGTGATGGGATCGTTCGGCGCGAAGGTCGTGGCGGAGTAGCCGTTCACGATGCTCTTGGCCGAGGCCCAGTTGACCGCGTCCTCATAATAGCTGCCCTTCACGACATCCGTGAAGCTGCTTCTTGCCGAAACGGCCTGCTGACCGTCCATACGGTACAGGATCGTGACCAGCATCGCGCGGGTCAGGCCGCTGTCGGGTGCGAACTTCGTCGCAGAAATACCGGTCATGTGACCAAGCTCAACCATTTCCATCACAGAATCATAGAACCAGTCGCCGCGGCGGACGTCGTCAAACTGCGGACGGCTTGCGCCGGGCTTTGCTGCGGGTTTGTTTTCGGGGCTGCCGGTGGTGACACTGTAGGTCGGGATCTCCAGCGTGATCTCAAACGACTTCTTGCCGGAGCCTGCGCCTGCGCCGTCCTGCATGACGTCGAGCGTCAGGGTCGTGGCCGTCGTCTCCTCCAGGCCGTCATAGCTGAACAGGAGGCTTGCCGCCGTGCCGGTGTAGGGCGACTCGGATGCGTAGCCGATGGTGACCTTGCCCTTGGCCTTCACGCCGCTGTGGAGCGTCATGCCGCCGTAGCTCACGCCTTCGAGCTTCATGAGCTTTTCGTCATAGCAGACGCTGAACAGGCCGTTGGTGCTCTCGCCCGCCGCGATGGGAACGAGGACCGTCTTTGCGTTCCGGTCCACTCTGACAGCCGCCGCATTCTGCTTGCCGCCGTTTTCGACCTTGACCGCGTTCAGACCGCCGGCCTTTTCCGCCTTCGCGCCGATCGGGATCATGGAGTCGGTTTCGGCATTGTAGCGCAGCGTCGGGACGGGCGCAGCCGTGGTTGCGGGCAGGTTGGACTCGACATGCAGCAGCGCTGCCGGCCAGACGTCCTTGCCGTAGCTGCCGATCTCGGTGGAAACGTAGCGCTGGATGCTCTCGTCAAAGACAAGGCGGAACAGCGTGCAGGAGGAGCCGTCGAAGATCGAGGCGTAGAGCGCGCCGTCGCTGCCGACGGTCAGCGAGGAATAGCCCGCGAAGTAATCATCGGTCGGGATGTTGATCTTCATGTCGGTCGGGGTGATCGAGCCGATGAAGCTGGTGCGGGTCGAGCCCCAGCTCTCCTCCTCGTAGACGTTCAGGCGGTGGATGCGGCAGCTGCTGTCGAGGACGTAGAGAACCTCGCTGTCATACTCCTGCGTCGACCAGCCGTAGTAGTCCTCCACTTCGACCTTTTCAGTGCCGCCGGTGGCAATGCCGACGACGATCGCGTTCATGCTGCGTGCCTGCCAGTTCGTATCCTTCATCGGGTCGAACGGGAGGATCAGATAGCCCTCGCGAACGGCGTAGACCTTGTTCGTGCCGTCTTTGGAGTAGACGTTGCTGTATGCCATGTCATACAGCGGGTAGTTGTTGTCGTAGTATGCGGAGGTGCTCGGTTCGAGGTCCAGACCGGTCTCGGCGCTCAGTCTGTGCATGGTGCCGGAGGTGGAGGTCAGCAGATAGAACTCGTTTGCGCCGGGGATCTCCGCGATGCACTTGGTGTAATAGCTCTTGTCCAGTGCAACGGTCTCCTCCCAGTCATGCTCGCCGCCGGCCAGATTCCATGTGTACATGGTGGGCTTGCCGGTCGCATCCATCAAAACGCCGTCCACGGTCAGGTCAAGCGCCTCGACCGTCACGCTGCAATCGGCATAGACCGCCGCGTCGTCAGCAGCGCTGACACGGATGGTCGCCTTGCCGACGCCCACGCCGGTGACGACGCCCTTGGCGTCCACGGTGGCGATGTCCGGGTTGAGGGAGGTGTAGGTTACATTGCGTTCCTTCTCGCTCAGGTTCCACGGGAGGACCTGAACCTCAAGCTGTGCGGTGTAGCCCTGCTGCACGGTCACGCTGCTGCGGTCAAAGGCCACGCGCTCGACGATGCCCTTGGACTCGGTCCAGCTGTCGTCCACCGTCCAGTCGGGGAAGAACAGGCCGGTCACTTCGTTGGAAAGCGAGATGTTCGGCTTGGTCCAGGTCTTTGCGGCCGGGTCGATCTCATTGTAGTTGACATAGTAGCCGGCCTTTGCGATCCAGGTGACGACCTTGCGCTCGGTGTCGTATTCCAGGGTCTGATACTCGCCGTCGAAGTTGAGGGAGCTGCTGGAGGCATTTGCGACCAGCTCCGGCTCTGCGAGGGTGTCGAGCGTAAAGCTGTAAACGCCGCTGAATTCGGTGGAATCGCTGGCGTTGGCCTTGAGCTTGCCGCAGTAGAACTTCTCGCCGTCAAAGCCGAGCGTCTTGGTGAAGCCCGCCTTGCCGCCGATGTAGCCGTGCTCCGTCGTCGCGGCAGTCATCTTGTCGAAGGAGATGAGCAGGCCGTCGCCGGTCACGCCATAGATGCGATCGGTCTTTGCGTCATACGCCATGTCCCGGAGGACATAGCCCAGACGGCAGACATAGCTCAGGCCGTCAAGATCATCTGCCGGAGCGACATAGAGCTTGCCGGTGTCGCCGGTCACGTAGACATAGCTGCCCACGGCGGCTGCGGCATAGGGCATGATGGTCGCGTAATCGCTCAGCGTATCGGTTGACCAGTAGTAGCCCTTGCCGGGATATGCGGTGAACCATCTGCCGCTGCGCGTATCGAAGTAGATGCGCGTCGGGCGCGGGCCGGGTGTGCCGATGGTCTGCTTGAGCTTGTAGGTCACGGAGTTTGCGGCATAGTCGGTGACCTGGATCACGAAGCGGTAGCCGCTGATGTTGCCAAGCGGGATCTCGATCGTGACGTTTTCGCCGGACTTTGCATCCTCGGGCGCTGCAACGCGGTTGAGGATCTTGCGGCCGGTGTTGTCGAACAGGATCGCGCCTGCGAGATACTGGTCGTCCTTCGCCGTCAGGCGCAGAACGTTCTTTTCGGTGTCAACAACGACGCTCTGCTCGTCAAGGACGGGCGCTTCGTTGTCGATGGTGAACTGGACGGTCTTGCTGGCGCCTTCGCCGAGCGCATCCCAGTCCACGTTTCCGTTTTCATCGACATACAGCTCCGGAGCTGCGGTCAGCGTCAGCTCGCCGTGCTCGCCGGGCTTCATGTCGGGAGAAAGGCTGATCTCCAGCGTGGCGTCGCCGCCGATCCAGTTCTGGATGGAATAATAGAAGTAGGCCGCGGGCAGCTCGCCCTCATAGACGGGCTCCATCAGCGCCTCGCCGGTCGTGGTGTTGACCGCCGTTGCACGCAGAGCCGCCGCGTTGCGGACGGGCGCAAACTTCCAGCCGTAGAAGTAGTCGCCGCGCTCAAGGTTGATGGCGTTGCGCTCGGGATGGTAGACCGCGTCCGGCGTGACGGGGTTGCCGCCGAAGTAGTACGCCGAGTAGGGCTTGTCGCCGTAGACCAGACCCACGGCATTGGCGTTGTACGCGCCGAGGTACGGGGCGCGGATCTCCTCGGGATCAGCATTGTCCGCCACATCAAACATCGATGCCTCCGTCCAGCTTCCGTAGAAGCCGAGCACCGGCAGCGACAGCGTCGGGGCGATCACACCGTCGTCAACGGTGGCTGCCGCCGCGAAGATGTACGCCTCGAGATAGGCGCCGGCGGGATAACTGTTCTTGGAAAGGGCTGCGCGGTCGGCATCGGAAAGCGCGATGCGGACATCGACG
Organism: uncultured Eubacteriales bacterium; assembly: GCA_900548625.1. GTDB lineage: Bacteria > Bacillota > Clostridia > Oscillospirales > Oscillospiraceae > CAG-170. The sequence goes on from URLO01000008.1 coordinate 14,900, forward strand.
CTCACGCTGCCGTTCGCGGGAACGGTCACGTAGCCCTGATACAGGTGCAGCATGCAGTAGACATCGTATGTATCGACCTTGCCGTCGCCGTTGAGGTCAGCCTTGTCCATGTGACGGATCTCGCTTCTCGCGCCGGTCACATAGTCCAGAAGCGCCTGTGCATCAGAGCGGTTCACGACGCTGTCGCCGTTGAAGTCGCAGTTGGTCAGGGCGCTGTCTGCCTCCATGACGGACTTGCCGCCTACGGTGAAGTCCACGTCCGGGGTCAGCATACGGGTGTTGGTGCTGAGGAAGTCCACGCCGCCGTCGGTGTAGAGATCCTGCGTAAAGACGTCGCCGGACAGGCGGTATGCCATGTCCTCGCCGGTGAGGTTATTGAGGCGGAAGCGGAAGGTGTAGACGCCCTCGCGCGCCGCGTCCTCGCCCAGCTCGACCTTGACCTTGCCGTCTGGCATGCCGTCCACGGTCATAAAGACCGGCGTCTGGACTGCTGCGAGCACGTTTGCAAAGCCGGAGCCCTGCTGGAAGACGGGGAAGTAGTTGCCGTTGCCCGCTTCGCTGCGCATCGGCACAGAAGTGGACATCAGAAGCGCCTGCGTCAGCGCGCGGCTGGTGAGGCCGCTGACGGTGATCTCGTTTTCACGAAGGTACTGCTGTACCAGCGCCGCCATACCGGCGACCTGCGGAGCCGCCATCGACGTGCCGCTCATCAGCTCGTACTGGTCGGTCGCGGACGTGCCGCCGTTGACGGAGTAGATGCTGCCGCCGGGGGCGGAGATCTCGGGCTTCAGGGACAGGTCGCCCGGAACGCCCCAGGAGCTGAAGGAGCTCATGCTGAGGTATTCGGACTGGAGATAGTTCGCCGTCTCCTTGCCGTAGACCGTCACGGTGCCGGTGTAATAGGTGAGGCCGCCCGTGGTCGTGTGCACCTCGCCGTTTTCCTTGGCAAGAGCGCCGGCTGCCGCAGAGGCAAACACGGCGGGAGCCTTGTAGCTGTAGCCGCTGAGGTCCATGTTGATGAGGCCGGATTCAAAGTTGTAGATCACGGTCGCTGCCGCGCCGAGCTTCGCCGCGGTGCTCGCCTTTTCGACCAGGTTGATCGCGCCGCGCTTGCAGAACACGATCTTGCCCGTCAGATCCATCCCGGCGTAGTCCTCTTCCGCGCCGAGACCGTCGATGAACAGGTACGGATACGCCGTGCCGGAGCCGTCGGCGGTGGTGTCCAGCGTCGTCATCGAGGCATTGCCGAACGGCGTGCCGATGGCGTTGGTCAGCGTCTCTGCGTAGACGATCGACGAACCGGCGATCTCGAGCTTGGCGCTGATCATGCCGTCGTTGTCCACGGAGGCAACGGTCAGAGCGTTCGTATAAGAGCCGGGCGCGCCGACGGTGTCAAAGTTCACGCCGTCGGAGTACAGATCGCCAGGCGTGGTATACTGTGCCCAGTAGGAGCTGTTGCCGGCGGAAATCACGCAGACAAGGCCGCTTTCGGTCAGGCTGTCCATGATCTTCGTATAGGCGTCCTCGGAGCTGCGCGCCGTACCGGCGGCTGCCGAGCCGAGAGAGAGGTTGACCGAGTCTGCACCGAGCAGGATGGAGTCTTCGATGCCGGCCATGATGTCGGCGTCATACGCGCCGCCGCCTGCGCCGAAGACCTTCATGACCAGAAGCTGCGCGTCAGGCGCGGCACCGGCCACATGTACGCTTTCGAGTGCGTCCACATACGCGCCGTCCTTCTTGAGGTAGCGGTTCGCCGCCGAGATACCGGCAACGTGGGAGCCGTGCTCGCCCTGCGCGTCATGGTCGTGGGTGATGTCGAGGTTGACATCGACGTAGTTATAGCCAAAGGGGACCTTTTCGTTGACGTAAAGCTGCTCCGCCGTCAGATTGCCGGAGGCCTTCGCGTAGGCGTTGAGCTTTTCCAGAACGGAAGCGGTGTCCGCTGCCGTCATCAGCTTGTAGGTGCGGCCGTTTTCGGCCTCGTCCTCGGCGATGGCGTGTGCAAAGGCGTCGGCATCAAAGGACTGATGGTCAACGTCCAGACCCGTATCGATGACCGCAATGCGCATGCCTGCGCCGTTGTAGCCCTCGAGCCAGCTCGCCTGCGCACCGGTCATCTGGCCGGAGACGGCGGTATGCGGCTGATAGGTGCCGCCGACGGAAACCACATCCGGAAGATAGCGGTTCTCCTCCACAACGCAGTCCACACCGTTCACCGCAGCGATCTTCTCGATCGCGCTGCGCGGCACGTTCGCGGAAATGATGTTCGCCGCAAGCGTCAGATTCCACACAACGTCCATCTTGCGGCCCTCGAGCGCCTGACGCTCGATGCGCTCACACAGCTGGTCCTGTGCGCTCTGAAGGCGCGCGCGATACTGCATCGCGCTGGCGTTTTCGGCGATGTTTTCCGCCGCGAAGCCCGCATCCAGCGTGGACGCGTCCTTCAGCACGATGGAAACACGCACCGTTTCATCCTCCTGCATGTCCGCCTCGCGGTCGCTGAAGAATCCAGCGTCGTCGGCGTCGCCGAAGGACTGCATGACATTCATCGATTCGGCGAGCTCCAGCTCGTCCTCTGCGACCTTCTCAGCCGCCAGGGGAACCAGCGTGTCGCTCACGCGGCTTTCCGCTGCCAGTGCGGGGCTTACGAGGCCGGTGGCCAGCACAAGCGCCAGAAGCAGGGAAAGGAGTCGGGTGAACTGCTTTCTTTTCATGATTGTACCTCCCGAATTTCCGTCTATCAGCGCCGAACATGTATGTTCCATGCTGATATGGCATATACGCATTATACGGTTTCCATTGTCCTCCTGTCAAGAGCAGTTTTTGCCTTATCCCAAAAAAGAAGCAGCATCCGGGAACCGTTTTTTGTTGTATTTGACAAACGCGCTTTTTGCGTGTAATAATATAGCAACCCGATCGCGGCCGCATTTCTGTGCGCGGCTGCGGAGAAAGAAGGATGCGCGGATGGCGCCTATGGAATATACACCGGAACTGAATCTGATCCTGGAGGCACTCTGCTACCTCGGACTGCGCGCCAACGAAGCCGGCCGCCAGACGCTGGAGGAGCGCTTTTGCAGCCGCGGCAACACCGACGTTGCCCGCTTCCGCGCGCTTTACGCGCCGTTTGAGCAGATGCGGCGCGAGCTGGACCGGCTCACCGGTCTGCCGCAGGCAGAGGTGCAGGCGCTGTTCGGCGACATCATGGGCGATTCCTACCAGACCAACGGCTGCTACTCGCCGCCGATGCTGCTGCTTCTGCCGCTGGCCTGCGGCCACCGCGGCGATCTTGCCGAGTTCCGCGAAAAGGCGCTCGCCTGCACGCCCGATGAGACCGCGCGGAGCATTCTCATTTCGCTCGACATGACGGACCTGCTCGGACCGGATGCCTGCGGTGCAGAGGCGGTGCTGCTGGAGCGGCTGCTCTCGTCCGATCTTCCCAAGAGCGCGCGCATCAAGCTGCTGAACGTGCAGAAAAATTCCCGCGCCGTGCTCGAGCGCGCGCTTCCGCTGCTGGAAAAGACGGTGGATGCGCTCACGCAGCTCCTGCCGGAGCTGACAAAGCTGACGGAGCTTCTGACGCGCGAGGTAAACGCCGTCGGCTGCGAGGCATGTCTTCGCGAGATCTCCACCTTCCCCGCCGGAAAGGCCGTCTGTCACCTGCGCCCGCTCGTCGTCGATCCGGGCACGAATCTCTGCCTTGATGCGCCCGCCGCAGACGGCAGCTACACGATCTACTGCGGCGTCATGCGTGCGCCGCTGTGGCATTTGCAGATCTCCTCGCAGGCCAGCCTCGACCAGATCTATGAGTGCATCCGGCTGCTCGGCGACCGGACGCGATTTGATATTTTCTGCTATTTGCAGGACCATCCCGCCTATGGACAGGAGCTTTCCAAGCACTTCGGCCTTGCACGCAACACCATCCACCACCACATGAGCCAGATGTTCAAGGCCGGGCTCGTCAACTGCACGATGGAGGGCACGCGCGTCTATTACAGCATCGCCAAGGACCGCTACAGCCGCCTGCTCGACCAGCAGCGCGCGCTGCTGCTCGGCGGATACCCCTCGCAGGAGTGAAAACGCGCATAAAAAGCGCCCTATGCACGGCCGTGCATAGGGCAGTTCTGTCTGTCAAAAGCTTTGCAGCGTTCGCGCTTATTCCGCTTCCAGCGCCATGAGCTTGTCGATGCGGCGCTGGTGGCGCTCCGCGCCGGAAAACGGCGTGTCCAGCCATGTGTCCACGATCTCCAGCGCCAGCATCTCTCCGACGACGCCCGCGCCGAGCGCCATCATGTTGGTGTCGTTGTGCTCGCGGGTCATCCGCGCGGACATAAGGTCGCTGAGCAGCGCGCAGCGGATGCCGCGCACCTTGTTTGCGGCGATCGAGACGCCGATGCCGGTGGTGCAGGTGACGATGCCCCGTTCACATTCTCCCGAGGCGACCGCTCTTGCTGCCGGGCCCGCAAAATCCGGGTAGTCACAGCTGGTCTTGTCATAGCAGCCGAAGTCCACATAGGTGTCTCCGCGTGCGTCGAGACGGCGCTTGATGGCCTCCTTGAGCTCCAGTGCGCCATGGTCGCAGGCAAGTGCAATTTTCATACGAATCTTCCTTCCGTTTTTGTCTGCGGGCAGTGCCCGTTGTTGGTTTTTGATGCCGCCGTCAATCCGCGGCGCTGCCGGTGATGGTTCCGCCGCCGAGCACCACGTCGCCGTCATACAAGACGGCGGCCTGTCCGGGCGTGACGGCGCGCTGCGGCTCGTCAAACAGCAGCTCCGCGCCCTCCTGCGTCAGATGGACGGTGCAGGCGGCGGTTTTTGGCGTGTAGCGGAGCTTTGCCTGCGCGCGCAGACCCTCCGGCGGCGCGTCAAACGCGATCCAGTTGAGGTCGCGCACAAACACGCGGCGGGAGAAAAGCGCCTCGTTTGGCCCGATGATGACGTCGCTGCCGCGCTTGTCCACAACGTAGATGCGCGTGCCGTAGGGGATGTCCAGACCGCGCCGCTGGCCGAGCGTATACGCCTCCTGCCCGCGGTGCGGGCCGAAGTCGCGCCCGTCCATGCCGAGAAAATGCCCCGGCTGCGGCCGGACGCCGTGCTCCAGCAAAAAGCGCATGTAATCCCCGTCGGGGACGAAGCAGATGTCCTGACTGTCGTGCTTCTGCGCGACGGCAAGCCCGAGCGACAGCGCAAGCGAACGCGCCTCCGCCTTCGTCATCTCGCCCATCGGCAGCAGCACGCGCGAAAGCCGCTCCTGCGAGAGGCTGTAGAGCATGTAGCTCTGATCCTTTGCCGCGTCACGCGCGCGCAGCAGCAGCCAGCGGCCGCTGCCGCGGTCGCGCTCGATGCGGGCATAGTGCCCGGTCGCCATTTTGTCATAGCCGAGCGCGTGCGCCTCGTCCAGAAAGAGGCCGAATTTGATGGTTTTGTTGCAGATCACGCAGGGATTCGGCGTCTGGCCCGCCTGATAGGTCCGGATAAACGGCGTCTGCACAAGGCGGAAAAATTCCTCCCGCCAGTGAAATTCGTGAAATTCGATCCCGAGCCGCTCCGCCGAGCGGCGGGCGTCGGCAAGCTCTGCCCCGGCGCTGTCGTGCAGCACCATCGTCGCTCCGCCGACCGTGTGGCCCGCCTGCATCAGCAGCGCCGCCGTCACCGCGCTGTCCACACCGCCGGAGAGCGCGGTCAGAACCCGGCTCATCGGCTTGCCTCCTGTGCGCCGCGGGCAAGATCGGCCAGCGTCCAGCGGCGCAGATAGTCGTTGATCGTGCGGTCGAGCCCCTCCCACATCGGGCGCGTGGGACAGCAGTCCGCGCGGTCGCAGCATTCGCCGTCCTTCATGCAGCCGACCGGCGCGAGCGTGCCCTCGCACAGCCGCACGATCTCCTCCGCGGTGTACTCCTCCGGCTTTCGCGCAAGGCGGTAGCCGCCGCCCTTGCCGCGCAGCGCCTGAAGATACCCGGCGCGGCTGAGCACGACCAGAATGCTTTCCAGATATTTTTCGGATATTTCCTGCCGCGCGGCGATCTCCGTCAGCGGCACATAACGGCCCTCGCCGCGCGCGGCAAGGTCGATCATCACCCGCAGCGCGTAGCGGCCCTTTGTCGATACGATCATTGGTCTCCTCCTGTGCGGCAGCCGGCGCCGCCGCGTTCTGAAACCTACTATACCACTGGACAATAGGCTTTTCAATTATAATTTACTTTTTCGGGCGGCTATGGTACAATAAAAAACAGAAGAAACAGGCTGCGGCGCCGGAAGCATTTCCGCCGCGCGTGCGGCACGGACTGTGGAGGATCGCCATGCAGCACCGCTTTTTTGCGCTCATTTCGCGTATGCGCTACATCGCCCGCTGGGGTCTGATGCGCAACTCGTTTCAGGAGAACATTCAGGAGCACAGCCACATGGTCGCCGTGCTGGCGCACGGGCTTGCGCTCATCGGGCGGGACATCCTCCACGACGAAAGCACGCCCGACCCCGACCGCTGCGCCTCGGCGGCGCTGTTTCATGACGCCTCGGAGATCCTGACCGGCGACCTGCCGACGCCCATCAAGTATTATAACCCCGAGATCCGCGGCGCGTACAAGCAGATCGAGGCCGTGAGCTGCCGAAAGCTCCTCGCGCTGCTGCCGGACGCGCTGCAAGAGAGCTATGCGCCGCTGCTGCTCGAATCCGATGAGGCCGTCGGCCGCATCGTCAAGGCCGCGGACAAGCTCTCGGCGCACATCAAGTGCCTCGAGGAGCTGAAGGCCGGAAACGCCGAGTTTGCATCCGCCGCCGCGCAGACGCGGCAGGCGCTCATCGAGATGCGGCTTCCGTGTCTGGACTATTTCATGGCGCATTTCCTCGACAGCTTCAAGCTGACGCTCGACGAGCTGGAATAGCGCCCGTCACCGGCCCGTTATTTCCGCCGCAAGCCGCCGCAGCGCGCCTTGCAGCGCCTCCGGCTCGGCATCGGCGTAGTCGAGCACGATGCAGCGCGCCGCCTCCGGCTCCGGCGCTCCGGCATAGAAATCCGCCAGCAGCGCCGCGTGCAGCCCGGCCTGCCGCAAAAGCGCCCGCAGGCGCTCCGGCTCCGGCGCGCCCGGCGCCTCCAGCACGAAATGAAGTCCCGCGCCCGCGTCATGGACGCGGAAGCACCCGGCGCACGGCGGCTGCGCCAGCGCGTCCAGAAGCGCGCCGCGCACGGCGCGGTAATGCTTTTTCATGCGGTTCAGGTGCTTTTCAAAGTAGCCCTCTGCCAGAAAGCGCGTCAGCGTCATCTGCTCAAAGCTCGGGACGGTGCAGCTGTAAAAGCCCATCGTCTCCCGCCAGCGCGCGAGCAGCGCCTTCGGCAGGATCATGTAGCTGATGCGCAGCGCCGGCGCGATGGTGCGCGAGAACGTGTTCATGTAGATGACGCGGCCGCTCTGGTCCATGCTCTGCATGGTCGGGATGGGCAGTCCCGTGAAGCGGAATTCCGAGTCGTAATCGTCCTCGATCAGATACCGCTCCGACCCCTCCGTCAGCCAGCGCATGAGCGCCTGACGGCGCGTGATCGGCATGACCGTCCCGGTCGGATAGTGGTGCGAGGGCGAGATGTGCAGCACATCCGCGCCGCTCTGCCCGACCAGCGCAGGCAGCACGCCGTCGCCGTCCATCCGGATCAGGCGCATCTGCACGCCGTTTGCCTGATAGACACGCGCGATCTTGCGGTGTCCCGGCTCCTCCAGCGCAAAAATTTTTTCCCGCCCGAGGAACTGGATCAGCAGATTGTAAAAATACTCCGCGCCCGCGCCGATGTAGACTTGCTCCGGCGACACGCGGACGCCGCGCTGGCGATACAGCTCGCCCGCGACCGCCTCACGCAGCGCCCAAAGCCCCGCATCCGGGACGCTTTGCAGCAGGTCTCCCCGCCGGTCGAGCAGCACCCCGCGCATCAGCCGCGCCCAGACGGAAAACGGAAACTGCCGCGCGGGCGGCGTCTGCGCCGCAGAGGGCTCCGGCGCGTCCGGCGCCGCAGGCTCCGGCTCCGGCAGAGGCTGCGCGGCAGGCGTGACGGCCTCGACAAAATACCCCGCCCGCTCGCGCGAGGTGACATAGCCCTCGGCAAGGAGCTGGGCGTAGGCGGTCTCCACCGTCACGCGGCTCACGCCGAGATGCTCGGAAAGGGCGCGGCCGGACGGCAGCTTCCCGCCGCCGGGCAGCACGCCGGAGAGAATGTCCGCCTTCAGCGCGCGGTAGAGCTGTTCATAAAGCGGCGCGCCGCCGCGGTCAAGAGAATAGGTCTGGATCATGTTCTGGCCCTATCAAATAATATTTTTCTGGCGATTTCTTTCATACCAGAATGTGCTATGATACTAGCATATCACAAAAAGAAAAGCAAGCGTACCGCTTGCGGAGGGGAAACTGGTATGAAAACTTCACCGATCTATAAGCTCGTCCTGACAGCGCTGCTGGCCGCGATGGCCTGCGTGGCGACCATGGTCATCCGCGTGCCGACGGTCGCGGGCTACACAAATCTCGGCGACTGCGTTTGCCTGCTGGCAGGTCTTGTTCTCGGGCCGTGGTACGGCTTTGCCGCCGCCGGCGTCGGCAGCGGTCTTGCCGATCTGCTCGCGGGCTATGCCCACTATGTCCCCGGCACGTTCGTCATCAAGGGTCTTGTGGCGCTGATCGCGGCGTTCATGGTGCGGCCGATCCTGAAAAAGGACGAAAAGCTCCCGTTCTGGAAGCTGGCGCTGTGCGAGCTGCCCTCTGAGGCGTTCATGGTCGCAGGCTATTTCGGCTATAAGGCGCTGATCCTGCAGAAGGGTCTTGCCGCCGCAGCCTCCATCCCCAACAATCTGGTGCAGGGTGCGCTCGGCATTGCGCTTTCTGTGCTGCTGTACACGGTGCTCTGCCGTGTTCCCGACGTTCATAAAACCTTTTGGAAGGGTGTTTGATCACAATGTATGAAGAAATCACTGCTCAGGCAAAACAGGCTGTCACGGAGCTGCTGGACGCGGCGAAGCTGACGCCGGGCAAGCTGCTCGTCATCGGCTGCTCGTCAAGTGAGATGGTCGGCGCGCGCATCGGCAAGGGTTCGAGTCTCGAAGCCGCGCAGGCTGCGTTTGCGGGCATCTATCCCGTTTTGCAGGCGCGCGGCATCGCGCTCGCGGTGCAGTGCTGCGAGCATCTCAACCGCGCGCTGGTCGTCGAGCGCGACGTCGCGGAGGCGCACGGCTTTGAGATCGTAAACGCCGTGCCGCAGGTACACGCGGGCGGCTCGTTTGCCGTGACCGCATGGGCGAATTTCCGCGATCCCGTGCTGGTCGAGACGATCGTGGCGGACGCCGGACTGGACATCGGCGGCACGCTGATCGGTATGCATCTGCGCCGCGTGGCGGTGCCGGTGCGGCTGTCGCTCAAGAAGATCGGCGAGGCAAACCTCCTCTGCGCGCGTACCCGCCCGAAGTACATCGGCGGCGAAAGAGCAGTTTATCAGGCAATGTGAAGAACGCAAGCGCCCCGCAGCTATTTTGCTGCGGGGCGCTTGCGCTTGTCAAAAAGTCTTTTTGACAAGCGCTCAAACGCAAACCGTGGGGCTGGGTTCGCGTTTGAAAAGGCTGCATGTGATCGCGGGGAAGCGCTCCTCATAAACGGTGACGCGCCATGTGATCGCGCCCTCGACCGGTTCAAAGTGCGGCGCGGAGCACGCCGCGCGGCAGCCTTCGGCGCCTTTGCCGCCGAAAACGATGGCGGTCGGGCCGTCCGCTCCGCCGATGATGCCGACGCAGGCCGCCGCGGCCGCGTCCTTCGGCGGCGTGATCTCAAGCGGCCGGTCGGCCTCGGCGCAGTCGGTGAGCGTGAAGCGCCCCGCCGGTTCGGGCGAGAGCGTGTAGGTCATGCATGTAAAATACCGCGGATAAAACCACCGCGCAGCCTCCGGCGCGGCCTTCGGCAGCGTCTGCGGCTCGAGCGACTCCACCCGCAGCGTACACGCGCTGCCGTCCGGGAGGGTGAGCACGGCCGTCTCGCCGGGCGCGCGTACCGTGAAGCGCGGCCCTGGGATCGCTGCGGGCTCCGCGCGCAGCTCCAGCGTGAGCGTGCGCAGCGCAGACGGTCTTCGCCCGTTCCACGGGAAGCAGTGGCGCATGACGAGCCATGCCGCCTCCGCGTCCAGCCCGTAGTGCGCCGCGGCCGCCGCTTCTTCCGCATCGCAGGCGCCGCCCTCCGGCCAGTAGACGCCGGCGTAGCCCCGGCAGGCGGAAAGCGGCTTCCCGTTCGCGGTCAGGCGCGGCCGGACGTCCATGCAAAGCGGGTTTTCCAGCTCGATCTGCGCGCGCTCCTCCGGAGAAAAGCGCTCCGCGTCGTCATTTTCGGCGCAAAGCCCCCATTTTTCCGCAAATGCGCGCATGGCCTCCGCCTCGACGCGCATACAGAGATCCAGCACGAGCCCCTTCGCGCAGAGATAGACCGCCGGAACGAGCCACTGCCGTCCCGCCCATGAAAACCGCGCCCCGAGCGGGAGCTCGGCTCCGGCGCGTCCGCGCTGCGTGCCGAAGCCGCCCTCAAAGCAGACCCGCCATGGCGCAGGCGCGGGCGCGGCAGGCTCGAACGGTGCAAAGTCCTCGCTGTAGCGGAGCCTTCTGTAGTCAAAGCTCCGGTTCAGGCCGTCCAGATACGCCCACGGCTCCGGCAGCGGCGTCAGTCCCGTTCCGGTGCGGATGGCCTCCAGAACGCCTTTTTGCGCCGCGTCCGGCGGGTATTCCTCCAGAAATGCGGCAAACTGCGCCGCGTCCCACTGCCACGCCTGCTCCAGCGCAGCCGCGTCGCCGCAGGCCAGCAGCAGCCGCAGAAGATGCTCAAAATCCTCCGCGATCAGGTGGATGTGGTCGGGCGCGCTGTTCATCGGGCTGACGGCAAAGATGCGCGCGCCAAAGCCGCGCACGCGGCAGAAGTGGATGCCGTCCACCCCGGCCCAGCCGAGGATGTCCGCGCCCTTCGGCGTGCAGTCGTAGGGTGCGTTGTCCGCGCGGCGCTCGATCCCGAGCGGCGCAAGGTCGATCCCAAGCCGCAGAAATTTTTCATAGCTCCGATCCATGTGACAACGGCTCCCTTCAGGCTCTCAGATTACAGATAGTGTAGCCCGCCGCAAGGCGGAAGTCAATCTGCTCTGCCGCTGCCTTGACCGGAAAAATTTTCCCGCGCGACCGGTTTCGACAGACTTTTCAGAACCGCCGTGGTAGTCTATGGGCACAGCTTATCCAATACGAGCGCACTTCATGTCCCGGCGCCGCGCTGCCGCGGCGTCAGATCCCACGATCCACCCTTCCCCTGACTCGACCGGTCAGGGGCGCTTTTTTGACGGCACTGTCGAACGCGGGCGCATCGCGCCGCTCAGTATCGAAGGCAGCGCCGCATCCGCCGCTCGGCGCGCTGGAGCGTGCGGCAGACGGTGGATTTGTTCACACCGCGCTCCTGCGCAAGCTCGCGCATGGTCTTCTTTTCGAGATAGTAGCCGATCACGGCGCGGCGCTGAAGCTCGGTCAGCTCGTTGTCCAGCACATGCTGGAGGCGCTTTCTCTGCACGTCGCGCGTCATGCGCGGGCCGAGATAGCCGTCATAATCGATATTTTTCATTGCGGTAATAGCCCCTTTCATAATAATGCTCCGTCAGCTCCGCAAGCTCGTTGACCTGCGTCAGCATGGAGGTCAGCACGCTCATCCGCCGGTCGATCCAGAACAGCTCCTCGCGGTCGCGCGTGCGCTTTTTTGCCTGTCGGAGCTGACGCAGGCGCTCGCGCAGCGGCTGCGCCGCCGCGCGGTACTCTGCGGACATCTCCTTAAGGGTCATGGCGCGAGGTCCTCGGCATGGAGGTCCGCAGATCGGCCAGAAAGTATTTGCGCGCGTAGTCCGGCAGGCAGTCCATGCAGATCTTGCCGTCCTCCGTCTCGTAGTACGACTGCCCCAGATAGATCTCGCACGCGCACCATGCGCACCAGGCGTAGACCGGCGCAAACTGGTCATAGGGCACATTTCTTCGGTATTTCGCTGACACAAGGCATTCTCCTCTCCGTTTTCAAGTCCGCTGCCCGGCTGATTTGGTATAAATTACCATCCATCTGCCATAAGCATACTACACGAAACGTGTGATGTCAAGCGTGAATTTGAAAATATTGGAATTTTGGAGGGTGCCTATGCTGGGAGCAAGGATCGCGCTGCTGCGCAGGCAGCGCGGCATGAGTCAGAAGGAGCTTGCCGCGCGGCTGGGCGTCAGCCCGAGCGCGGTGGGGATGTATGAGCAGGGACGGCGCGAGCCGGACTGCGCGGGGCTTTTGAAGCTGGCGGAGATCTTCGGCATCAGCGTGGATTTTCTTCTCGGCGGCGGCGCGGCCGCGCCGGAGGACGCGCGCGCCGTCCGGCCGCTCTGGGACGCGGCGCGGGCGCTTCTGGACGGGACGCTGGTACTGCGTGCGGCGGACGGGACGGAGCGGCCGCTTGACGAGGCGGAGCTGGCGGTGCTGCTTGCGGCGCTGCTGGGGCAGACGGATTGACGGCGCGCGCGCCGTCTGCTACAATCTCAGAAAACGGGAAAGGGCGGCGACGGCGATGGAGGAAGCAAAACGGATACTGGACGAGGCGCTCATGCGCGAGGCCATTGCGCTCGCCCGCGAGGCGGACGCCGAGGAGGAGGTCCCGGTCGGCTGCGTGGTGACGCTGGACGGACGCATCGTCGGCCGCGGCAGAAACCGGCGCGAGCGCGGCAGGTCCGCGCTGGCGCACGCCGAGATCGAGGCCATCGCGGAGGCGTGCCGGACGCTCGGCGGCTGGCGTCTGTGGCAGTGTACGCTCTATGTGACGCTCGAGCCGTGCCCGATGTGCGCCGGGGCCATCATGAACGCGCGCATCCCGCGCATCGTCTACGGCGCGAAGGACGCCGTGAACGGCTGCTGCGGCTCGGCGATCGACCTGTTTCTGCTGCCGTGCAGCCAGAAGCCCGAGATCGTGCAGGGCGTTCTGGAGCCGGAGTGCGCGGCGCTGATGTCCGGCTTTTTCCGCCGCCTGCGCGAAAAACGCAAAAAGCCGCCGGTCGTCGGTTAAAACGCAAAAATAAGAGCCATATGCACCCTCGTGCATATGGCTCTTTGTATCTGTGTATCGATCTCACATGGATGCCGCGGCGCGGAGCGCGCCGTGCGTGCAGGGGTCAATCGAGCTTTCCGACCAATTCCCGGTACGGCCCGTCGGCGGAGGAGGTCTCCTTCGCCTGCGCCACATGCGCGGCGAGCTTCTTTTTCGCGGTCTCCGTCGGAATGACGGTGCCCGCGCCCGCGATGCACCCGCCGGGGCAGGCCATGCCCTCAAGCAGATAGCCGTCGAGCCTTCCGGCCTTGGCCTGCATCAGGAGCTTGCGGCACTCGCGCAGGCCGTCTGCCCGCTGGGTCCTGATCTCCGCCTCCGGGTGCTCTCTGCGGATGATCTCCTCGACCGCCGCCGCCACGCCGCCTGCCGAGGCAAAGCCCCGTCCGGCGCCGCTGCCGTCCTGCAGGTCGGCCTCCGGCTCGATGGCGGCAAAGTCGATCTCCTTTGCCTCAAAAATGCCCATCAGCTCCTCATACGTCAGGACAAAGTCCACGTCGCTGCGCAGCTCTGCCTGCATGGCCTCGAGCTTTTTCGCGGCGCACGGGCCGACGAACACGACCTTCGCCTCCGGCTGCTCGCGCTTGACGAGCCGCGCGGTGTAGATCATCGGCGTGTAGGTCATGGAGATGTTGCCGGACTCCTGCGGGAAAAGCCTGCGCGCCATCATCCGCCACGACGGGCAGCAGGAGGTCGCGAGGAATTTCTGCTCCGCCGGCACCTTCTCCAAAAAGTCGCGCGCCTCCTCAATGGCGCAGATGTCCGCGCCGGCGGCAACCTCGACGACGCCGGAAAACCCGAGCTGCTTCATCGCGGCGACAAATTTCGGCACGGTCACGTCCTTTCCGAACTGACCGACAAAGGACGGCGCGACGATCGCCACGACCGATTTTTCCTCCAGAATGGCGCGGATGACCTGATAGATCTGGCTCTTGTCCACGATCGCGCCGAACGGGCAGCTCACAAGGCACTGGCCGCAGGCGACGCAGCGGTCATAGTCGATCTGCGCCTTGCCGTATTCGTCCACGCCGATGGCGTCCATGCCGCACGCCTCCTGACAGGGGCGCTGGAGATGCACGATGGCGTGATACGGGCAGGCGGCGGCACACTTTCCGCATTTGATGCACTGGCTCTCAGTGATGCGGCAGCGGCCGTTGACAAACTTGATCGCGCCCTTCGGGCAGACCTGCTGGCACGAGGCAGCAAGGCAGCCCTGACACAGCTCGGTCGCATAATACCGGTGCGTCGGGCAGGCGTGACAGGCGTAGGGGATGATGTTGACGAGCGGAGGCTCGTAATACTGCTCGGCGATGGCGGCCTGATCCATGCCCTCGGACAAAAGCGTGCGCTGCTGCACGGGCTGAAGCGACAGTCCCATCGCCAGCCGCACGCGCTCGCCCGCGATGGCGCGTTCGAGGAAGATGGACTCGCGGTGCAGGGGGTTCTGGCCTGGCACGATGCGGAACGGGATGTCCTCCATCTGCGTGTAGTCGCCGGAATAGGCCATTCGGGCAACCTCTGAAAAGACCTTTTTTCGGATGTCGGTGATCAGTGACGGGATTCCTCGCATGGTGATTCCTCCAAAACAGCGCCCCTGCGGGCGCGCAGATACAGTGAAAAAAGCCCTGAAAAAACAGAGCGCCGGACGCCCGCCGGTTCCCAGTCGGCAGACGTCCGGGGAAGTTCGCGGCAGGCAGGCCCGTGTAGGGGGTACACGGGCGGTCTCGACTACCGGCGAGATACATGAAAACGCTCTCTATTTTGAACCGCCGCCGCCTCCCATCGCGGCAGCGATTACAAACAAAAATCCGCACAGCCATCACCAGCCGCACGGAACGAGAGCCCTCCCACCAGCAGATCGGAAAGCAATTCTTCGGCCACGGTAACGGCGTGGACACGGGACAGCGTTCAGCGTATCTGACTTAGCCCGGGTGGGCATCACAGTGACCGGCTCGCGGGGCCTTGCACCCCATTCCGCCTGCGGCAAGTGCCGCACACGCTATCCGACTATTCGGTTGTGACTATTATATCACACTTCCCGCGATTTGCAATGCTTTTTTGTAAAAAACCGAAAATCGCCTGCGGCGGCTCCAAGCAACGGAACCGCCGCAGACGCAGACAGTCGGCTCATGCCCTGCGCTCGCGCAGGAGTCTGCCGAGGATGTCGCTCTTTCGGAACGACAGATACAGCGGCACGCCGAGGATATACAAAACGGCAACCTCGCCCGCCGCGACCTGCGCGCCCATCAGCGCAAAGCCCGACCAGAACGTCTCCGGCGTATAGACGAAGGCGAGCATCGCGCCGACCATGACGGCGTTTGCAAGCACCGTCGGGACCGGCAGCAGCCACGCTTTTTTCATCCGCGCCGTCAGCAGGCAGCCGATCAGCGTTGCCGCCGAGCCGACCACGATGTCCAGCACCGAGACGGTGGAGAAAATGTTGGCGATCACGCACCCGAGCGTCAGCCCGACCGTCAGGCTCGGCTCCAGCGCCACCAGCAGGCACAGCGCATCGGCGATGCGGAACTGGATGTCGCCGTAGGCGAACGAGGCCGTCAGGATGGTGATCGCGGCGTAAAGTCCCGCCACGACGCCGTTCAGCGCGATTTGTCTTGTGTTCAGTTTTTTCATGTGTTTTGTCCTTTCCGCGGAACAAAAAATGGGCGCAAAGCGCCCATCCCGTTCCTAGTTTTGTTTTAAGACAGGATGGTTACGAACTGTCTGCGCCGGAGGCGCTATGAAAACTGCCCATGTATTTTACACAGGCAGTCTGCGCTTGTCAACCTCAAAGGACGCGCGTGCCTGCGACGTATTTTTCCCGGACGCAGCGCTCGTCGGCCAGATAAACCAGCCGCTCCAGCCGCGCGCGGACGGAAAGCGCCTGCGGGTGGTCAAGGCCGCTGTCGTCCATGACGACGGCGTCCGCCTCGTAGCCCTCGCGGAACGCGCCGACCTTGCCGAAAAACTCGCCGCCGCCCGCCGTCGCGAGATAGAACGCGCGCTCAAACGACAGCGCCGGGACCGACTGGTCCTGAAGCCGCCAGCGGAGCTTGGAGGCCTGAATGGCATGCATCATCGCACGCAGGATGCTCTCATGGCTGCCGCCCGCCACGTCGGTGGCGAGGCCGACCTTGAGGCCGTTCTCCAGGAACTTGCTGACCGGCGCGACGCCGGAGGAAAGATTCATGTTCGATTCCGGCGAATGCGCGATGAACACGCCGTTTTCCTTCATCAGTGCCTGCTCCAGCTCGCCCGAGTGGACGCAGTGCGCCATGATGCAGCGGTGGTCGCCGCCGAACAGGCCGAACTGGCGGTAGGCGTCGCCGTAGCACTTCGAGCGCGGGCAAAGCTCCTGCACCCACGCGATCTCGCTGAAATTTTCGGACAGGTGGCTCTGCACGGGCACATCGTACTGCCGCCGCAGCCCGCTGAGGGCGTACATGAGATCGTCGGTACACGACGGGATGAAGCGCGGCGTCAGGATGGGCTTCGTGCGCTCAAATTTCTGCGCCGCCTCGAGCCATGCCGCCGTGTCGCGCACGGCCTGATTTTTCGAGATCTCGCGCAGATAGACCGGGCAGTTGCGGTTCATGTTGACCTTGCCGACATAGGTGCGCAGGCCGCTGTTTTCCAGAAGCTCCATCAGATGCAGCGTCGCGGGCACATGGATGGTCGCAAAAACGGCGGCGCGGGTGGTCGTGCTGCGGAGCAGATGCTCTGTGAACGAGGCATACGCGCGGTGCGCATACTCCAGATCCTGATATTTCGATTCCTCGGGGAAGGTGTAGGTGTTGAGCCACTCGAGAAGCTCCATGTCCATGCCCAGCCCGCGGAAGGCAAACTGCGGCGCGTGGATGTGCAGATCCGTCATGCCGGGCAGAATGAGGCAGTCGCCGCAGTCTCGCAGCGGCAGCGCCGAAAAGCGGCTCGGCAGCGCCGAAAACACGCCGCGCACCAGCCCGTCCTCCACGACAAGAAAGCCGTTTTCCGTGATCTCGATGCGATCCATCGTCCCGCTCGTACAAATCTGCCCCTTCAAGACAAAGCTGTTCATGCTCCGCCCCTCCTTCTGGTCTGTTTTCTGCCGTTCGGCATGCCCGAACTGTGTATTATGCCCAAAGGCAACCCAAATATTATAGCACATATCCGTCATTTCTCCCACTTTATTTATTTGTGATTCTTTACAAACTTTTTTCACTTTCCCTGTTTAAAACGTCAAGACGTGATTTTTCCTAAAAATTTTTTAGGTTTTTGGCGCGGATTTGTTGAGAATACGGGCCATAGCCTTCAAAAAATTTTTCAAAGCATATTGAAACGCTCTCAAACTTGGAGTAAAATAAATGCAGACATTGCGAGGAATTCGTTACTGTCGAAACGGAACCAAAAAAATTTTTTAGGAGGCACAAAAATGAAAAAGATTCTTGCACTGCTTCTGGCCGCTGCGATGCTGTTCGCTCTGGCCGCCTGCTCTTCCAAGCCCGCCGCCAAAGACTTCAAGGTTGGCTTCATCATGCTCCATGATGAAAACTCCACCTACGACCTGAACTTCATCAACGCCGCAAAGCAGGCCTGCGAGACGCTCGGCGTCGAGTACAAGATCCTCACCAACGTCCCCGAGGGACAGGAGTGCTACGACAAGGCTGCCGAGCTTGCCGACGGCGGCTGCAACATCATCTTTGCCGACTCCTTCGGCCATGAGGACTATATGATCCAGGCCGCCAAGGAATTCCCCAACGTGCAGTTCTGCCACTCCACCGGCACCAAGGCGCACACCGAGGGCCTTTCCAACTACCACAACGCATTCGCCTCCATCTATGAAGGCCGCTACCTCGCCGGCATCGCCGCCGGTATGAAGCTCAACGAGATGATCGCCAACGGCGACTTCGCCGCCGAGGACGCCAAGATCGGCTACGTCGGCGCGTACACCTACGCGGAAGTCATCTCCGGCTACACCTCCTTCTTCCTGGGCGCCCGCTCCGTCTGCCCGACCGCCACGATGGAAGTCACCTTCACCGGCGGCTGGTACGACGAGACCGCCGAGAAGGAAGGCGCGCAGAAGCTCATCCAGAACGGCTGCAAGCTCATCAGCCAGCACGCCGACTCCATGGGTGCTCCGACCGCTTGTGAGACTGCCGGCGTTCCCAACGTCTCCTACAACGGCTCCACCGGCGCTGCCTGCCCGAACACCTACATCGTCTCCTCCCGCATTGACTGGGCTCCCTACTATGAGTACGCCATCACCAAGGCCATGAACGGCGAAGCCATCGACGCAGACTGGACCGGCTCGCTGGCGACCGGCTCCGTTGTCCTGACCGAGCTCAACGACAAGGTCGTTGCCCCCGGCACCGCTGAGGCCATCGAAGAAGCGACCAAGAAGCTCGAAAACGGCGAGCTGTTTGTCTTCGACTGCTCCACCTTCACCGTGGACGGCCAGACGCTGACCTCCCACATGGCTGACGTGGACACTGATCCGGACTACACGCCCGACACCGAGGTCATCGTGACCGGCTACTTCGCAGAGTCCTCGTTCCGTTCCGCTCCCTATTTCGATCTGCAGATCGACGGCATCACGCTGCTGGATACCAACTTCGGCTAATTCTCCGCCGTATACGATCTGTCTGCCCTCGGGCAGCCCGATTTTTCCTTTCAGAATCTCTGTCCAAAGACGGTTTCCGCAATGGCGAACGCGCTTTGGCAGAACATGAAAAAACAGTTAGATAGCCAGACTTTTTTTGGCTATTCTGATTTACAAGCCAAAAATCTTATGATAAAATAAACCCATCGCACACATATGCAACGCACGCGCCGGACGGCGCGTTTGAATCTCGGGAATCCATCCCGCACAGAAAGGGTGACCGCCTTGGGAGCTGAATGCGCAATCAAAATGGAGAACATTACAAAGCGGTTCGGAAAGGTGACGGCAAACAACGCCATCAATCTCGAGCTGCACGAGGGCGAGATCCTGTCCCTGCTCGGTGAAAACGGCAGCGGCAAGACCACGCTGATGAACATGCTCTCCGGCATCTATTTCCCCGACGAGGGGCAGATCTACATCCACGGCGAGCCCGTGACCATCGCCTCGCCGAAGGACGCGTTTGAACACGGCATCGGCATGATCCATCAGCACTTCAAGCTGGTCGATCTGTTCACGGCGACGGAGAACATCGTCCTCGGCCTCAAGGAGCCGGGCAAGCTCGATCTGGCCGCCTCATCCAAAAAGGTCAGGGAGATCTGCGACCGGTACGGCTTTGACATCGACCCCAACCAGAAGATCTATGACATGTCCGTCTCGCAGAAGCAGACCGTCGAGATCGTCAAGGTGCTCTATCGCGGCGCCGACATCCTGATCCTCGACGAGCCGACTGCCGTTCTCACGCCGCAGGAGACGGACAAGCTGTTCCAGATCATGCGCAACATGAAGGCCGACGGCAAATCCCTCATCATCATCACGCACAAGCTGCATGAGGTGCTCGCGGTCTCCGACCGCGTCGCCGTCCTCCGCAAGGGCGAATACATCGGCGACGTGCAGACGAAGGACGCCGATCAGCAGTCCCTGACCGACATGATGGTCGGCCACGCCGTCTCGCTGAACATCGACCGGCCCGAGCCGGTGAACGTCCAGCCGCGCCTTGTCATCGAGGGGCTGACCGCCTACGACGAGCTTGGCGTCAAGCGCCTGTCGGACGTCTCGTTCACCGTCAACTCCGGCGAGGTGCTGGGCATCGCGGGCGTCGCAGGCTCCGGCCAGCGTGAGCTGCTCGAGGCCGTCGCGGGACTCTATCCCGTCGCCTCCGGCTCCATCACATTCTACGCCCCCGACGGCAGCGCGCCGAAAAATCTCGTCGGGCTGGACCCGATGGACATCCGCAAGAGCGGCATTTCGATGTCCTTCGTCCCCGAGGACCGGCTGGGCATGGGTCTTGTCGGCTCGATGGGCATGACGGGCAACATGATGCTCCGCTCATGGCGCAAGGGGCAGAGCATTTTCCTCAACCGCAAGGACCCCGAGGCGCTTGCAAACCGCATCTGGGAGGAGCTTGGCGTCGTCACGCCGAGCACCAGCTTCCCCGTCCGCCGCATGTCCGGCGGCAACGTCCAGAAGGTCCTGGTCGGGCGCGAGATCGCGCAGTCGCCTGCCGTTCTGATGACGGCCTACGCGGTGCGCGGGCTGGACATCAACACCTCGTACACCATCTACAACCTGCTGACCGAGCAGAAGATGAAGGGCGTCGCCGTCGTCTATGTCGGCGAGGATCTGGACGTGCTGCTGGAGCTGTGCGACCGGATCGTCGTCCTGTGCGGCGGCGAGGTCTCGGGCGTGGTTGACGCCCGCACCACCGACAAGCGCGAGATCGGCCGGCTCATGACCCTCGTGGGAGGAGGCAAAGCGGATGAATAAGAAATCGCTGTTTCACATCACCAAGCGCGACGCTCTGCCGTGGTATCAGGCGTTTGCCATCCGCGGCGCGGCAATTTTGCTCGCGCTGATCGTCTGCGCGCTCGTCACGATGCTGCTGACCGGTGAAAACCCGCTCAGCGTCTACGGCACCGTTTTCTACGGCGCGTTCGGTACCGCCCGCAAAACGTGGGTCACGCTCCAGAATCTCGCCGTCCTGCTCGGCATTTCGCTCGCCGTCACGCCCGCGTTCAAGATGCGCTTCTGGAACATCGGCGCGGAGGGTCAGGTTCTGATCGGCTGCCTTGCCACAGCCGCCTGCATGATCTGCCTCGGCGGCAAGCTCCCGAATGCGCTGCTGATCCTCGTCATGCTCGCCGCCGCCATTGCGGCCGGCGCGCTGTGGGGCTTCCTCCCCGCCTTCTTCAAGGCAAAGTGGAACACCAACGAGACGCTGTTCACCCTCATGATGAACTACATCGCCACGCAGCTCGCGGCGTTCTTCATCATCGTCTGGGAGGTCCCGAAGGGCGCGGGAAAGATCGGCATCATCAACCAGAACAGCGAGGCCGGCTGGCTTCCCGTCATCGGCGGGCAGAAGTATCTGCTGGTCATTCTGGTCGTGGCCGTCCTGACCGGCCTGATGTACGTCTATCTCAACTACAGCAAGCACGGCTATGAGATCGCCGTCGTCGGCGAGAGCCGCCGCACCGCGAGCTACGCCGGGATCAAGGTCGATCGCGTCATCGTCCGCACGATGGTGCTCTCCGGCGCGGTCTGCGGCCTGATGGGCCTGATGCTCACCGCCGGCACCGACCACACGCTGACGACCACCATCGTCGGCGGACGCGGCTTCACCGCGGTCATGGTCTCGTGGCTGGCGAAGTTCAACCCGCTCGCCATGGTCTTTACGAGCCTGCTGCTGGTCGTGCTCAGCCGCGGCGCGAGCGAGATCTCCAGCACCTTTGCGCTGAACCACTCCTTCGCAGACATCCTGACCGGCATCATCCTGTTTTTCATCATCGGCTGTGAGTTCTTCCTCAACTATCAGGTCAGCCTGCGCGCGGGCGAAAAGGAGGCGTAAGGAATGTCTTTTGATTTTGCATCGTTTATTCCCCGTGCCGTCATGCAGGGCATCCCGCTGCTCTACGGCAGCACCGGCGAGATCCTGACGGAGAAATCCGGCAACCTGAACCTCGGCATCCCCGGCGTCATGTACGTCGGCGGCATCTGCGGCGTCATCGGCGCGTTCTTCTATGAGCAGGCCGTCCCGGCCGCAGAAATGAGCGCGTGGCTCGCCATCGGCATCCCGATGCTGTGCTCGCTGGCGGGTTCGCTGCTGATGGGGCTTCTCTACTGCCTGCTGACCGTCACGCTCCGTGCCAATCAGAACGTCACCGGCCTTGCCATGACGACCTTCGGCGTCGGCATCGGCAACTTTTTCGGCGGCTCGCTCATCAAGCTCTCCGGAAGCGAGGTCCCGTCCATCGCCCTTTCCGCCACAAGCGGCTATTTCAGCAAGGCCCTGCCGTTTGCCGCAAAGCTCGGCTGGTTCGGGCAGATCTTCCTGTCCTACGGCTTCCTCGCCTATCTCGCGATCGTCATCGCGCTGCTGGCGTCGTACTTCCTCAAGCACACCCGCCCGGGCCTGTATCTGCGCGCCGTCGGCGAGAGCGCCGCGACCGCGGACGCCGCCGGCATCAACGTCACAAGGTACAAGTATCTTGCCACCTGCGTCGGCAGCATGATCGCCGGTCTCGGCGGGCTGTATTACGTCATGGACTACGCCTGCGGCGTCTGGTCGAACAACGCCTTCGGTGACCGCGGCTGGCTCGCCATCGCGCTGGTCATCTTCACGATCTGGCGTCCGAACGTCAGCGTTCTGGCGTCGATCCTGTTCGGCGGCTGCTACATCCTGTACATTTTCATCCCCACCGGCACCAACCTTGCCATCAAGGAGCTGTACAAGATGCTCCCCTATGTCGTCACGCTGGTCGTCCTGATCGTCGTCTCGCTGCGCAAAAAGCGCGAGGATCAGCCGCCCCAGTCGCTCGGCATCGCCTATTTCCGCGAAGAACGATAGACACGAATGGCCCCTGCTTCCGCAGGGGCCATTTCCTCTGTAGGGGCGGACGACTCTGTCCGCCCGCAGAAAATGCACGTTTTTGTGCGCTTTCCGGCGCAATGGCGCTTTGCTCAGATCTCGAAGTCCACGGCTCCGCGTGCCTCGCGGATGGATTTGCACAGCGACGACACCGCGACATGGCGCGGATCGTTCTTATACCGCTCCAGCGCCGCCAGATCGTCAAAATCCGCGATCAGGCAGGCGTCGTAATTGTTCTTTTCCAGAACGTTCACGCCGACCTCCATGCGCCGGATCTCCGGGATCACTCCGTCAAGGGCCTTCAGGCCGTTCAGGAACGCGTTCATATTTTCTTCTTCGCCCGCGCGGAATTTCCACATGATGACATGCCGGATCATTTTGTATCCTCCCTTGTATGCTCACACGATGTGATATTCAAAATCTTCAAACCGCAGGCGCATGCCCTCGCACACGCCGTCGGGCAGCAGCGCCAGCGCCACGCGCGTCTGCGACCCGTCGTCCGAGACCAGCACGGCGTAGTCGCCGTCGATCTCCCGAACCGTCCGTTCAAACGTCATTGCATTCCCTCCCGTGCCGTCCGCGGCTGTTTTGTATAGCATACCACACAGCAAACGGTTTTGTACATACTTTTCAGGAGGTGCGTTCCATGAAAAAAGCGCTCTGTCTGTTTCTGACCGCCGCGCTCACACTGACGCTCTGGGCCTGCGGCGCGCCCGAGACCGCCATCCAAAAGCTCGAAAGCCCGCCTGCCGCGCAGGACGCCGAATCCGCGCCTGCCGCCGAATTGCCGGACGAGCCGCCCGCGGAAGCACCTGCGCAGCCGCCAGAGCTGCCGGAGGAGGCCCCCGCGCCCGTTGCGGAGCCCGAACCGGAGCCTGAACCGGAACCTGCCGCGGAGGAGGCGCTCCCGGAGGAGCCTCCGGCAGAGCCCGCCGCACCGGAGCCGCTTCCTGCCGAGGCGGAGCCGCCCGCCGCAGAAGCCGCAGGCGAAAGCGCCTCCGACCACGCCGGACACAGCCAGAGCGGCGCAGGCGTGACCGTTCCCGCGCCGGAGCAGGGCGAAAACCTCGTCTGGATCCCCACGAACGGCGGCACAAAGTACCACACCAGCGCCAAGTGCTGCAACATGAAAAATCCGATCCAGGTCACGCTGGAAACGGCGCTCGCGAACGGTTTTACGCCCTGCAAGCGCTGCCACTGAAAACGGCATACATTTTTTTCTTGCCCTGCGGCGGCTTTTGCGCTATAATAGTGGCATTCAATTTCAAAGGGGGTAATTTTATGACCAGCAAAGTCATCACCATCAGCCGTATGTTTGGCAGCGGCGGCCGCACCATCGGCAAGTCCGTCGCGCAGCGCCTTGGCATCCCCTATTATGATAAAGAGCTTGTCGACGCTGTCGCCAAGGAGAGCGGTTTTTCGCATGAGTTCATCGAGGAGATCGGCGAGTACGCCTCCGTCACGAGCAGCTTCCTGTTCAACATTGCGGTTTCCTCGCACCCGATGGGTCTGATCGATACCATGTCCGTTTCCGACAAGCTCTATGTCTGCCAGACGAATGTCATCCGCGACCTTGCCGACAAGGGTCCGTGCGTGATCGTGGGCCGGTGCGCCGACTTCATTCTGAAGGATCGCCCCGACTGCCTGCACATCTTCATCCACGCCGACATGGAGCACCGCGCCGCGCGTGTGCGTGAGCGCTACGGCGAGACAAAGCAGCCGATAGAAAAGCGCCTTCAGGAGAAGGACAGCAAGCGCAAGATCTACTACAAGCACTACACCAACCGCAACTGGGGCTCGGCACAGAATTATCACCTCTGCCTCAACAGCGGCCTGATCGGTGTGGACAAGTGCACCGACATCATCTGCGACATCGCGGAAATGTTCTGAGCTTGTCAAAAAAGTCTTTTTGACAAGCTCTCAAACGCGAACCGCGTGGCTGGGTTCGCGTTTGAAAAGGCAGCGCCCGCCTGCGCGCATAATTTGTGCGCTGTCTGCGCACAAATTCCACACTTGCCGGGCGTAGCGTGTTTTGTCTGACGTACACGCCGCCAGACAAAACCGATTCACATTTTATTTCGCCGTACGCGGCGAAACTCTACGAGGTTTTTGACAATCTGAAACCCCCGCCTCTCCGATGGAGAGGCGGGGGTTTTGCACGGTCATGAAAATCACGCAGGAGCGCTCAAAAAGCGGTGCGGCTGCTACGCCAGCGCCTGATAGCGCCGGAGGATCGCGGCGGCCTGCGCGCGCGTCATGGGCGCTGCCGAGAGCAGCCGGTGGCGCGCATCGCCCTGCAAAATCCCAGCGCCGGCTGCCCACGAAACGGCGTCTCTGGCATAGCCGGAGACCGCGCCCGCATCGGCAAAGCCGTCCAGCGCAGCGGCGGCTCCGGTGTTTTTCCTGCCGTTTTTCTTCGCAAAGCGCCAGAGCAGCACC
Organism: uncultured Eubacteriales bacterium; assembly: GCA_900548625.1. Taxonomy (GTDB): domain Bacteria; phylum Bacillota; class Clostridia; order Oscillospirales; family Oscillospiraceae; genus CAG-170. Next base: position 39,938 of record URLO01000008.1, read on the forward strand.
GCCATCTCCTCGCGTCCGATCGGCGCGTCCGCGCGGAAGGTCATATCCTCCAGCAGTCCTGCCTGCTCCGCCCACGCGAGCGCCGCGCCGTACCAGCGCGCGCTCTGCGGCTCGCTCTGCGGGCGGCCCGCCAGATTGTAGACGAGCTGGAGCGCAGCCGGCCACGTCACCTTCCCGTTCGGGTCCATTTTCCCGTGGCCGATGCCGTTGAGAATCCCGTTTTCGCTGGCGTAGCGCATGTCGTCATAGTACCACGCGCCGGGCGTCAGATCCTCAAACGGCAGAAGCGCACCGGTGACTGTGACCGTACACACGGCGCTGACGCCGCCGCAGCGCACGGTGATGTGCGCCGTGCCCGCCGACAGGCCGACCACACGGCCTCCGGCCACCGAGGCGACCTCCGGCGCGTCCGACTCCCAGAGCATCGTCCAGACGGCCGCCTCCGCAGGCTCGCAGCCCGCCGTCAGTGTGAGGGCGCTTCCCGCCGGAAGCTCCGCCGCCTCCGCCGAGAGCGTGACCGCCTCGACCGGGGTCTGCGTCCACGGGTTTTCCGGGCGCGGGTCGGTGGGGTCCCAGCCGCAGTCGTCGGGGACCTTGTCCACGGCGCGCGCCGGCTTTCCAAGCGGGCCTGCTTCGTCGCCGTCGTAGATGGTCACGCGCGTTCCGGCAGGGCAGTTTTCATAGACCCACTTCGCGTCCGCAGTCTGAAGCCGGACGCAGCCGAGCGACGCGACCTCGCCGAGCAGGTTGTACTCCGACGCGATCAGCGTCGCGGGGTCCGGCTCGGTATAGCAGATGGAGTGGAACAGATAGTGACCGCTGAACTGCGTGGAATACTGCCCCCACGTGCCGTCGAACATAAAGCACCAGTCCTTTTTGAGGTCGGTGATCGTGAAGCTGCCGAGCGGCGTTGCATGGCCGCGCCGCCCCGTCGAGCAGATCATCGCCTTGTAGGGCACGGTGTATTCCCCGGCGGCATCCTGCGTGTAGACCGTCACGGTGTTCATTTTCCGGTTTACCATAATGTAATATGGGCTCTTTTTCTCTGCCGCGGACACGGACGCGGTGAGCGCCGCCGCGCACACAGCGCCAAGCACCATGAGCGCCAGCGCCGCCGCAAAGGCATGCAGCCGTTTTTTCATAGATCATCCTCCCGGGGTCGTTGCAAGTAAGATTCTCTCACAATATAGCGCAGCACCCGCCGAATGTCCAGAAAAAAACGGCGCGAATCGTTTTTCGTTTTCAAAGCCGCCTCCGCGCCGAGGGCTTGACGAAGTGCCACCTGCGCGTGTAGAATAAATGAAAACCGCAGAAAAGAGGAAGTCCATGTCTGACCGGACAGAATTGGAGCGGCAGCTTGCGGAGCTGCCGCTGTATCAGTACGAGTTTTTAAAAACGGACGAGCTGACCTTCACCGAGCGCGTGCGCGACATCTGCCGCAGCGAGTGCCCCATGTACAACAGATCGTGGGCGTGCCCGCCGGCCGTCGGAACGGTGGAGGACTGCCGCGCGCGCTGTATGCGCTTTGACAGCGTGCTTGCCGCCGCGACGATCTGCGAGGTCTCGGACATCGCAAACATCGACGAGACGCTCGCCACCCGCGCCCCGCACGAGGCGCTGACGCACGAGATCGCCGCCATGGTGCGGCAGTGGTGCGGCGGCGAGACGATGGTTCTCTCGACCGAGGCCTGCGCCATCTGCGAACGCTGTGCATGGCCGGACGCGCCGTGCCGCCACCCCGACAAAATGTATCCCTGCGTCGAGAGCCACGGGATCCTCGTCACGGCGCTGGCGGACCGGCTCGGCATGAGCTTTTTTAACGGCAATCTCGTCACATGGTATTCTCTGATCTTCTATAACGACCCGAGCGCGTCCGCGGAAAACAGCGTCCACGGATAGGCCTCCGGCGGGCGCGCGGCAAAGCGCAGCTCCCCGCCGTGTACGGGATGCGGAAAGCGCAGCTCCGCCGACCAGAGCGCAAGCGTGCAGCGGTTTTCGCGGCTTCCGTACTTGCCGTCGCCGGTGAGCGGCCAGCCGCGCGAGGAAAACTGGACGCGGATCTGGTGCGTGCGCCCGGTGTCGAGCTTCACGCGCACGAGCGCCCGCTCCTGCGCCGTCTCCAGCACGCGGTAGGATAGCCGCGCCTGCTTGACGCCCGCGCGGGCGCGCTTCACGACGTAGCTTTTTTTCTTCTGACGGTCGAAAAAGAGCAGGTCGCAGAGCGCATCCTCCCGCGCCTCCGGGCAGCCGTCCAGCACGGCGAGATATTCCTTCCCGAACGCCTCTGTCTGCACCGCCGCCGAAAGCCGCGCGGCGGCAGGCTTTGTCCGGGCATAGACCATCACGCCGCCCGCGGGCTGGTCGAGCCGGTGGACGGGATAGAACTCCCCGCCGAGCGCCGCGCGCAGGAGCGCGGGCATCGCGTTTTCGCCGTCCCCCTCGGAAAGCGCCCCGACCGGCTTGACGCAGACGGCCACCGCCGCATCGGCATACAAAATCTCCGGCACCGCATGTCCCTCCTTCGGCAATACCGCGCGGTATCGCCTTTTTTGGTTTCTATCATATCCGCCCCGGCCCAGAAATGCAAGCGCCGGTGATCATACAGAAACGGAGACACCTCATGACAACGAAAGACTATCAAAAAAAGAGCGGCCTTTCCATTTTCCTCTCGTTTTTCAAGCCCCACCGCAAGCTGTTCGCACTCGACCTCAGCTGTGCGCTGCTGGTCTCGCTGATCGACCTGTGCTACCCCATCGTCTCGCGCACCGCCATGCACAAGCTGCTGCCGGAGCACGCCTTCCAGACGTTCTTCCTTGTGATGGGCGTCGTGGTCGCGGCGTACATCCTGCGCTCGTTCCTGTATTTCATCATCGGCTACTGGGGTCACACCTTCGGCATCCGCGTCGAGGCGGACATCCGCAGCGTCCTGTTTACGCACATGCAGGAGCTGAGCTTCGATTTCTATGACCACAACCGCACCGGCCAGCTCATGAGCCGCCTGACCTCCGACCTGTTCGAGATCACCGAGCTTGCCCACCACGGCCCCGAGGATCTGTTCATCTCGATGGTCACGATCGTGGGCGCGCTCGTCATCATGTTCACGGTCGAATGGCGGCTGGCGCTGGTCGTGTGCGTCATGGTGCCGATCTTCCTCATTGTCATCATGAGCCGCCGCCGGAGCATGGGCAGAGCCTCCGTCTTTGTCAAGCAGAAGACCGGCGCGATCAACGCCGACATCGAATCGAGCCTCTCCGGTATGCGCACCGCCAAGGCCTTCGCCAGCGAGGATCTGGAGGAGGAGAAATTCCGCCGCTCGAACAACATGTACAAGACCTCCAAGCGCATGTTCCACCGGGAAATGGGCCTGTTCAACGCGCTGATGGAGTTTTTCGTGTCGATGCTGTCCGTGACCGTCATTCTGGTCGGCGGCACGCTGATCATGAAGGGCGAGATGGATTATGTTGACCTCATCACCTTCAGCCTCTACATCACCACGTTCGTAAACCCCGTTCGCCGTCTTGCGAACTTCACCGAGATGTTCGCCAACGGCACGGCGGGCTTCTCGCGCTTTCTTGAGATCATGCGCACCGAGCCGCGTCTCAAGGACAAGCCCGACGCCATCGAGCTGCGCAATGTCGAGGGCCGCATCGACGTGGAGAACGTCACCTTCGCCTATGAGCAGGAGCTTGACGTGCTGCATGGCGTGACGCTCCATGTCACGCCCGGCGAGACCATCGCGGTCGTCGGCCCCTCCGGCGGCGGCAAATCGACGCTCTGCCAGCTTGTCCCGCGCTTTTACGACGTGACCACGGGCGCGGTGCTGATCGACGGCCATGACGTGCGCGACATCACGCAGCGCAGTCTGCGCCGGAACATCGGCATCGTCCAGCAGGACGTGTTCCTGTTCGCCGACTCCATTCTGGAGAACATCCGCTACGGCAGACCCGATGCGACGATGGACGAGATCGTTCGCGCCGCCAAGCGCGCCGAGATCTACGACGACATCATGGCGATGCCCGACGGCTTTGACACCTACGTCGGCGAGCGCGGCACGCTCCTGTCCGGCGGCCAGAAGCAGCGCATCTCCATCGCGCGCATTTTCCTGAAAAACCCGCCGATCCTGCTCCTCGACGAGGCGACCTCGGCGCTCGACAGTCTGACCGAGGCCAAGATCCAGCACGCCTTTGACGAGCTGGCAAAGGACCGCACGACGCTCATCATCGCCCACCGCCTGTCCACCATCCGGCAGGCCAGCCGCATTCTGGTCATCGCGGACGGCCGCATCGAGGAGCAGGGCACGCATGAGGAGCTTCTGGCAAAGGGCGGCACCTACGCCGGGCTCTATCACACGCAGAACGCGGAGGCGCTCCATGCAAGCTGAGCATCCTGCGCAAACCTGCCGCAAGCGGCGGCGGGAGGCGGTCTTTTTTGACCTTGACGACACGCTCTATGACCGCGCCGTGCCCTATCTCGCGGCGTTCCGGCAGTTTTTTGGCGTCCGCTACGAAGACCGCGCCGCGCAGGCGTTTGACGCCGTCATCCGCCGCGGCGAAGCGCCCGGCACGCCGCGCCCGGACTACACCGCCGGCAGCGAGCAGGCGCTTCTGGCCTGCCTCCGGGAAATTTCCGAACAGGACGCATAAAATATCCCCGTGTGAGCGCAATGCCCTCACACGGGGATGTTTGTTTCGGGAAATTCCGGCGGGAAACGTGAAAATGATGCGAATGCGCCGGGGCTCTCCTAAAAACGCAGGATTCTCCGCGGGCGGACAGAGTCGTCCGCCCCTACGCGGTGTGTTCCCGTTTGGGCGGCGGGAGGGGTCGATGTGGGCATCGACCCCTACGGCGCGGAATGGGAAACGCGGTGATTTTTCGCCGGACGCGCGTGGTTTCTCATACCCCTTGTAGGGGGGGACGACATAGAATCATTGTTTTTAACGGTCACTTGTAGGGGCGGACGACTCTGTCCGCCCTCAAAATTCGTTGATTTCTCGTGGTCGTTTGTAGGGGCCGATGCCCACATCGGCCCGTTAGAATGTTGCGAATTCGCATTGGATTTCCATAAAAACGGGCATTTTCCGCGGGCGGACAGGGTCGTCCGCCCCTACGGCGTAGAATAAAATGTTACGATTTTTCGCGGGCGTTCGTAGGGGCCGATGCCCACATCGGCCCGGTGCGGTATACAATTTTAACGAAAAACGCGGACTCAGGGGTTTTCTGCGGCGTCTTCGGCTGTCCGGAGCTGCGCGGCGACCGCCGTCTCGCCCGATTCCTTGACGGCGGCAAGCTGCCAGCCGTCCTCCGTTCTGCGGCGGCGGATGGAGAGCGTCTCGCCCTCAAAGCACGGGCGGCGGTAATGCGTCTCCATCTCCCGGATGCGGTGCAGCTCCGCGGAGGGAAACGTCCCGAGCAGCATCCAGACATACGCGACGTTATTCATGTGGCAGCCCAGATCGAGATCGACCGAACGGACGGTATAACGGCAGACCTCGTCCTCCGGCACGCCGCGCAGCGGCGCATACGCCCCGTCGCAGACCGTCTCCTCCGGCAAAATCAGCTCCGGCGGGTAGACCGGCGCGACCGGGACGGGACGCTTGCTCGCAAGGTCGAGCACCGCCCACTGCGTCCGCGCCTCGGCCAGAAGCGTCTGGCCGTGCTTCATGGTGTAAAACCGCTCACAGCGGAGATTTTCGACCGCGCCCGGCCACGTCTCCAGCGTGACCGTCTGCATCATCGCAGGACGCGCATAAAGGCGGATGCGGCTGCGCACCGTCAGCCAGAACAGCCCTCTTTGCGCCATCGCCTCGCCGCCCACGCCGATCTGCTCCGCGTGGAGCGCGGCAATGTCCATAAACTGACTGAGCGCCCCCTGCACCGAGAGCCGCGCCGTGTCGTCGCAGTGGCTCAGCGGCACCGTCCACGCGCCGTGATATCGATTTTCCATGTTCAAACCTCCTGATCACAGAAAACGCGGAGCCGCCGAAGCGCACTCCGCGTTTTTTGTCTGCTTTACGTCTTTTTGATGAAGCGCTCGCCGCATTTCGGGCAGCGGATGTTGATCGTACCCTTGCCGCGCGGAACGCGCACCATCTGCCGGCAGCGCGGGCAGCGGAAATAGCGGTTGCGGCGGTCCTTGATGCGGCTGCAAAAGCCGAGCCAGCGCGTATTTTCGCGCCGTCTTGCCTCGATGTTGCGCGAGTAGGTGCGGAAAATGCTCCAGATCAGGAGCGCCTCCGACAAATAGGTACATATCACCAGCCACGGCGTCAGGAATCTGGCGCCAAGCCCGCCGATCAGCATCCCGACCAGCGCCGCTGCCAGAATCGCCATATTGAGCTTGTCCGTGCCGTAGCGGCCTGCCATAAAGCGGCGCAGCGCGTCGCCGAGCTTCTGAAACATACGTCTCCTCCGATCCTGCATTTGCTCTTTCGTGCTTATTATATCCTGCGGACGCGGAAAAGCAAGAACGCACGCCAATCGTTTAAAAATTGTTTACGTCTGCCCGCGCGAGCGTCACCACGGGCACTTCCGGCGGGTTTGCGATGCGAAGCGGCAGGCGGTGGCTCGGGCCAAGGCCCCGGCTGACCACGAGCTGCGTGCGCCCGCGCGTGTAGACCCCGGCGGTGTATTCCGGGAAAAATTCATAGTGCGTGCCGAAGACCGGCCCCAGCAGCGGCAGCCGGACAATGCCGCCGTGTGCGTGCCCGGCGAGCACCGCGTCCACGCCCAGCTCCGCCCACTGTGAAAGCTGGTCGTTCCGATGCGCCAGCATGAGGATGTAGACGTCCTCGCCCTCTTTTTCGCGGATCTCGCGCACCAGCTCGGCGGGGGTCTTGCGGTCGGCAGGGCCGTTCGGGTCGTCCACGCCCGCCACGACCATGCGCGCGCCGCCGTTTGTGAGGACGCGGTAGCTGTTGTGCAGCCGGACGGCGCCCGCCGCATCGAGCATGTCAAACAGCGCCTGCCGCATCCGGCGCGGGCAGACCCACTCGTGATTTCCGGTGACATAAAAGACCGGCGCAATGGCGCGCAGCGCCGTCAGCAGCGCGGGAATGTCCGCAAGCCCCGCGACCTCGTCGGCAAGGTCTCCCGTCAGGGCGATGAGGTCGGGCTCTGCGCGGCGCACGGCCTCCAGAAGCCGCGCGTTGTCCCTGCCGAACCGCGCCCCGTGGAGGTCGGAAAGCTGCACGATGCGCAGCCCCGAGAACGCCGCCGGAAGGCGCGCGCTCTCCAGCCGGTACGGTGTTGTCACAAGCGTGCAGTTTCCAAGCCAGCCCGCCGCCGTCAGCGCCGCCAGCGCCGGAAGCACCCAGAGCCCGCGGCGCGCGCCCTGCCTTCTTTTCTCCATCACATCCGCATCCCTTTCGTAAAAATTCGTGTGTACGCAGGCTTTCAAAGACCTCGTAGAGTTTCGCCGCGCACGGCGAAATAAAATGTAAATCGGTTTTGTCCGGGGGCGTGAACCTCGGACAAAACACGCTACGCCCGGCAAGTGTGGAATTTGTGCGCAAGCAGCGCACAAATTATGCGCGCAGGCGGGTGCAGCCTTTTCAAACGGGAAACCAGCGAAGCGTTTCCCGTTTGAGCGCGAGCCGCATCCCTTTCCAAAAAATCTGCGTCTACTGTATCACAGCCGCCGCCGAAAAGGAAGCCGGAACGTGTCTCCGGCGGCAAAAATCCCGTCTTACCGGTCTCTTTGCCCTTTGCGGGCAGAATTTCTGGATTTTTGGTTGTGATACGGCCGTAAAGATGCTATAATAAGCGGAAATGATAAAATAGACGAGTTATTGGATGTGTATCTGAAGTGAAGTACGGAACCTGGGCCGTTTCGGGCCCAAAAAACAAGGCGGACGTAGAGCGCCTGCGCCGTGCAGGCTATTCCCCCATCACCGCCGCGGTCCTGTGCAGCCGCGGTTACGACACGCCGGAGCTGGCGCGGGAGTTTCTCGCGTGCGACCGGCCCCTGAGCGACCCCTTCGAGCTGCTCGACATGGAGCCTGCCCGCGCGCGCGTGCAGCGGGCGCTGGACAAAAAGGAGCATATCTGCGTGTTCGGCGACTATGACGTGGACGGCATCACGGCAACCTGCCTGATGACCGAATTTCTGCGCGGGCTCGGCGGACATGTGACCAGCTATATTCCCGCGCGGCTGGAGGAGGGCTACGGCCTGAACCCGCTCGCCATCGACACGCTCAAAAAGCAGGGCGTGCAGCTCATCGTCACCGTTGACTGCGGCATCACCGCCAATGCCGAGGCCGAGCTCTGCCGGGAGCTTGGGATCGACCTGGTCATCACCGACCATCACGAGTGCAAAACCGCGCTGCCGGAGGCAGTCGCCATCGTTGACCCGCACCGCCCCGACCAGACGCCGGGGCCGCTGCACGAGCTGGCGGGCGTCGGCGTGGCGTTCAAGCTCGCCTGCGCCATCGGCGGCGATCAGGCAGCGCTGCTCGACCGGTTTTCTGACCTCTTGTGCCTCGGCACCGTGGCGGACGTCATGCCCCTCACGGGTGAAAACCGCACGATGGTCGCGCGCGGTCTTGCCGCGCTGGCAAAGCCCCGCCGCGTCGGCCTTGCGGCGCTGATGGCGGAGTGCTGCACCGGCCGCCAGCCCGTCACCGCGGGCACGATCGGCTATACGCTCGCTCCGCGCATCAATGCCGCCGGACGGATGGGCGCGGTGGACGTTGCGACCGAGCTGTTTTTGACGCGCGACCCGTCGCGCGCGGCGGATCTCGCCCAGCAGCTATGCCGTCTCAACCGCAAGCGGCAGGAGATCGAGTCGGAGATCTATCAGGACGCCGTCTCCATGCTGCCGCACACGAACGCGCCCAGCGCCATCGTCCTGTCGGATGAATCGTGGCATCAGGGCGTTGTGGGCATCGTCGCCTCGCGTCTTGCCGAGGAATACAGCTGCCCGACCTTCCTCATCTGCCTCGACGGCGACAAGGGAAAGGCCTCCTCCCGCTCCTATGGGGGCTTCAATCTGTTCGGTGCGCTCCATGCGCTCTCGCCGCTGCTGGAAAGCTACGGCGGGCATGAGCTGGCCGCCGGCTTTACCATCCGCCGCGACCGCATCGACGCCTTCCGTGAGGCGATCTGCGCACGCGCCGAGGAATTTTTCCGCTCCGACGCATGCAGCACGGCACTGGCGGTGGACTGTGAGATCGCACCGGAGCTGCTGACGCTCCGCAACGTCGAGGCGCTCGACGAGCTGGAGCCGTGCGGCGCGGGCTGCCCGCGTCCGGTGCTCGCCATGCGCGGGCTTAGCGTTCTGGAGCTGAGCGAGGTCGGCGGCGGCAAGCATCTGCGCCTGCGTCTCGGACGCGGACGCGAGAGCTTTCAGGCCATCTTCTTCTCCTCCACCGCGCAGCGCGCGGCGGTCGGCGTGGGCGATCTGGTCGAGATCGCCTTCACGCCGCAGATCAACGAATTCCGCGGCATCCGCTCCGTCCAGCTCAATCTGGTCGATATCCGCCCCGATGCATCGTTCCGAAACCGCGTGCGCGAGCAGTCGGCGCTCTATGCGCGCCACGCCGCCGGCGAGGCGCTTTTGCCGGACGATGCGGCGGCGCTGCTGCCCGAGCGGCAGGAGTTTGTCGATCTGTGGCGCTATCTCAGCGCGCACAACGCCGGAAACGGCCTCTCGGAGGAGCTCGGCTGCCTGAGCCGCAAGATCACCCGCGCCGCGGGCAGACCCTGCGAGCCGGCGCGGCTGCGCGTGTGCCTCGATGTGCTGGCCGAGCAGCAGCTCATCCGGCTCGAGCTGCACCCCAAATCTGTACATATCACGCTCTGCGCGGGCGGCCGCAAGGTCGATCTGACGAAAAGCGGAATCCTGATCCACCTGAAAGAACAAAAGGCGGGAAAATAAATGACCACAAAAGAAGAACATTACAATTCCATGATGCTCGCCGTGCAGCGCTACGCGCCGAACGCCGATATGGATCTGGTCGAGCGCGCGTACCGCTACGCGGACGAGAAGCACAAAAACCAGCTCCGCAAATCGGGCGAGCCGTATATCATCCACCCGCTCGCCGTGGCGGAGATCGTGGCCGAGATGGGTCTGGACACCGACGCCATCGCGGCGGCGCTGCTGCATGACTGTCTGGAGGACACCGACGCGAGCTTTGAGGAGCTTTCGCGCATGTTCAGCCAGACCATCGCGGAGCTGGTCGAGGGCGTCACCAAGCTGACGCGCGTGCAGTACTCCACGATGGAGGAGCAGCAGATGGAAAATCTGCGCAAGATGTTCATGGCCATGTCCAAGGACATCCGCGTCATCCTCATCAAGATCGCAGACCGCCTGCACAACACGCGCACGCTCCAGTTCCAGACGCCTGCCAAGCAGATCTCCAAGTCCATGGAGACGATGGAGATCTATGCGCCGCTGGCGCACCGGCTCGGCATGCAGAAGATCAAGTGGGAGCTGGAGGACGTGTCTCTCCAGTATCTCGACCCCGACGGCTATCAGCAGATCATCGATTATCTGGAAAAGAACGAAAAGAGCGCCACCAGCTTCATGAACGCCATCCAGTCGAAGATCACAGACCGTCTGGCCTCGGTCGGCATCCACGGCTCGATCTACGGGCGCGTCAAGCATACCTATTCCATCTACCGCAAGATGCGCGCGCAGAACAAGACCATCGACGAGCTGTACGACCTCTATGCCTTCCGTGTGATCGTGGACAACATCGCCGACTGCTACAACGTCCTCGGCCACATCCACGACCTGTTCAGTCCCATTCCCGGCCGCTTCAAGGACTATATCTCCACGCCGAAGCCGAACATGTATCAGTCGCTCCACACGACCGTCATCGGCTCGCAGGGCATCCCGTTCGAGGTGCAGATCCGCACGTGGGAGATGCACCAGACCGCGGAATACGGCGTTGCGGCGCACTGGAAATACAAGCAGCACACCGGCGACGGCTCGGAAAAGGAATTCGAGTGGGTGCGCAGGCTCCTTGAAAACCAGCAGGACGTTGACGCCGACGATTATATCCACTCGCTCAAGGTCGATATGTTCGACGACGAGGTGTTCGTCTTTACGCCCAAGGGCAAGGTCATCTCGCTCCCGTCCGGCTCGACGGTGATCGACTTCGCCTACGCCATCCACTCCGCCGTCGGAAACTCCATGATCGGCGCGAAGGTCAACAACCGCATCGCAAGCTACGATGTGCCGCTGCGAAACGGCGACATCGTCGAGATCCTGACCTCGAAGTCCGCCAAGGGCCCGAGCCGCGACTGGCTGAACATCTGCCGGTCGAATCAGGCGCGCATCAAGATCAAGCAGTGGTTCAAGAAGGAAAAACGCGAGGAGAACATCATCCGCGGCAAGGCCAGCTTCGAGTCTGAGCTGCGGAGGCTGAGCATCGACCCCGACATCCTGCAAAACGACGATGTCCGCGCGGCGGTGCTCAAGCGGGTGTCGTTTGAATCGCTTGACGATCTCTACGCCGCCATCGGCTTCGGCGGCATCACCGCCGTGAAGGCGGTCAACCGCATCAAGGACGAGCTGACCAAGGCCAGCCGCGCCCAGAAGGAGCCGCAGCTTCAGGTCAAGCCGCCGCACACGCCGCCGGCGAGCAATTCCGGCGTGATCGTCGAGGACATCGGCTCGTGCATGATCAAATTCAGCCGTTGCTGCACGCCCGTCCCCGGCGACGACATCATCGGCTTTATCACCAAGGGCTACGGCGTGTCCATCCACCGCAAGGACTGCCCCAACGCCCGTCAGGCCGCCGACCCGGCGCAGTCCGGCCGCTGGGTACACGTCACCTGGGCGGAGCAGCCCGAGGCGCTTTTCTCCACGTCTCTGGAGCTGGAGACCACCGACCGCGACGGCATGATGCTGGACATCGCGACCATTCTGACGAGCCTGCGCGTACACATCACGGAGATGACCGCGCGGAGCCTCCCCGGCAGCGTCGGTCTCATCAACCTCTCCTTCCCGGTGCACAACCTGACGGAGCTGGAGAGCATCCGCGCGCGCCTGCGCGGCATTTCGGGCGTGACCGAGGTGCGCCGCGGCGCAAATTGAGGCGCCCTGCAACCGTCACCCGCATTTCCCCGTTTCGCGCCGTAGGGGTCGATGCCCACATCGACCCGCAAGAAATGGCCGTTTTATGGCGGTTTTCCGGCGAAACCGCGTTGGTTTTCTATTCTACGCCGTAGGGGCGGACGACCCTGTCCGCCCGCCGGAAAATGCCCTTTTTCACGGAAAACCGATGCGAAATCGCAACATTTTCAATGGGCCGATGTAGGCATCGGCCCCTACAAACGGCCACGAAAATTCAACGAATTTTGAAGGGCGGACAGAGTCGTCCGCCCCTACAATGTAGAAGAAGCCTCCATGCGTGCGCCCGACGTTTGCAAATACGACAAATTTCCTGCGCACCAACTGACCCCCGGGGGAAAATCCAAGAGAGGGGGCCGCAGCCCCCTTCTTGGTCGTTTTAAGGGGATTGCAAAGGGGGAAATCGAAATCCCCCTTTGCCATTCTTTCTTTCAACCGTCAACGGCGCTTTCTTTCTCATGCGAGAAAGAAAGCGGGGTTGAGACATCTCTCCATCGGACGTTGCCCGAAAAACCCGCCGCCTGCGCGGCAGAAAGGTCTGACTATGAAAGCAGTCGTCACGCGCGTGCGCTCTGCCTCCGTCTGCATCGACGGCGAGCTGCACGGCTCGATCGGGCAGGGCTTTTTGATCCTGCTCGGCATTTCCCCGGAGGATACGCCGGAAAGCTGCCGCAAGCTCGCGGAAAAATGCCTCGGGCTGCGCGTTTTCCGCGATGAAAATGACAAAATGAACCGCTCCCTGGCTGACGTGGGCGGCGGCGTGCTGGTCGTGAGCCAGTTCACGCTCTACGGCGATGTCAGCCACGGCCGCCGGCCGAGCTTCATCGGCGCGGCGCGGCCGGAGACCGCCATCCCGCTGTATGAGCAGTTCCTCGCGGAGTGTACGCGGCTGGGCTTCCCGCCGCAGCACGGCGAGTTCGGCGCGTATATGCAGGTGGAGTCTGTCAATGACGGGCCGGTTACCTTGATCGTTGACACGAAAGATCTGAAATAGTGCGGCGGAGCGTTTCCGCCGCCGTGGCTCTGTATGATCGCCCGTCCTGCGCCGCCAAAGCCGGCGGCATGCTTTGAAAAGGAGCTTTTTATGAACATTCTCACGCTTCCGCTCGGGCCGCTCGGCACGAACTGCTATCTCGTATCCGACGGGCAGAGCGGCCTTTGCGCCGTGATCGACCCCGGCGCGTCCGCGCAGAAGATCCTGCAGCGCGTGCAGGAGGCAGGCTGGAAAATCGGCCTGATCCTGCTGACGCACGCGCATTTTGACCACACAGGCGCCCTGAAGGCGCTGCACAGCGCGCTGCCCGCCGTCCCGATCTACGTCCACCCGGCGGACAGCGACAATGCCCGCAACATGAGCCACGGCAACCTCGTCTACACCGACACCTATCAGGAGGGCGACACCGTGAAGCTGGGCGCGCTGGAATTCACCGTGCTCGAAACGCCCGGCCACACGCCGGGCTCGGTCTGCCTGCGCTGCGGCAGCGCGCTGTTTTCCGGCGACACGCTGTTTGCAGGCTCCTGCGGCCGCACCGATTTTGAGGGCGGCAGCGCCGGGCAGATGCTTGCCTCGCTCCGGCGGCTCGGCGGCATCCCCGAAAATCTGACCGTCTGCCCCGGTCATGGTGAGCCCTCCACGCTCGACCGTGAGCGCAGCAGCAATTTCTACATGCAAGAGGCGATGCGCACATGAAGCTGTATCTGAAGGGCCACGCCGAGCGCTATCCTGTGGAGCAGCTGCAAATGCAGCTCTTTGGCGACCGGCCCACGCAATTTGTCGAGACGCCGTTCTCTGGCGAGGACGGCGCCGTTTCCTCGCTCCATGACGGAAAAATTTACCGTACCGCGACGGCGAAGATCACGCTGGACGGCAAAACGGCCACCGCCGCGCGCCGCATCCCGCTCACGAAAGCCGATGTGCGCCTGACGCGCCGCATTTTGCAGCAGAGCTACTACCTCGCCGCGGTGCAGCTTCTGCCCGAGGCGCCGCCCTGGGGCGCGCTTTCCGGCGTGCGCCCCACGAAGCTTGCCACCAAGGTGCTGCTGGAGGGCGGGCGCGAGCAGGACGCCGACCGGATGCTCCGCGACGTGTATTTTGTCACGCCCGAACGGCGGCGGCTGTGTCTGGACGCCTCGCGGCACACGCTCGAGGCGGCGCGGCTGCTCGCTCCGGACGATCTTTCGCTCTACATCGGCATCCCGTTCTGCCCCACGCGCTGCGCCTACTGCTCGTTCGTGAGCGAATCGGTCGAGCGCTTCGGGGAATTCCTGCCGCCGTTTCTCGACTGCCTCATCCGCGAGATCGAGTACACGGGCGCGCTTTTAAAGCGCTCCGGCTGGCACATCCGCAGCCTGTACATCGGCGGCGGCACGCCGACCACGCTCTCCACGCCGCAGATGACACGGCTTCTGGACGCGATCGGCACACATTTTGACCTCTCGCGGTCGCTGGAGTTCACCGTGGAGGGCGGCAGGCCCGACACGCTCGACCTTGCCAAGCTCCGCGCCATCCGCGCGGGCGGCGCGACGCGCATCTCCATCAACCCCCAGACGATGTCCGACAGCGTTCTGCGTGCCATCGGCCGCCGCCATACCGCCGCCGAGACCGTCGAGGCGTTCCGGATGGCGCGCGAGGCCGGCTTTGACGACATCAACATGGATCTCATCGCGGGGCTTCCCGGCGACACGCCGGCATCGTTTTCCGAGACGGTGCAGCAGGTGCTCGCGCTGGAGCCGAGCAACGTCACCGTTCACACGCTGGCGCTCAAAAAGGGCGCCGACCTGTTCCAGCGGCGTGTCACGCTCCCCACGCGCGAGGACGTGGCGCAGATGCTCGCCGCCTCGGGCCGCCAGCTCCGCGCGGCGGCGTTTGAGCCGTACTATCTCTACCGTCAGAAGTACATGTCCGGCAGCTTCGAAAACGTCGGCTGGTGCCGCACGGGCTATACCGGATATTACAACATATACATGATGGAGGAGCTGCACAGCATCCTCTCACTCGGCGGCGGCGGCATGAACAAGATCAATCTGCCCGCCGGCGCGCTGGAGCGCTTCCACAACCCGAAATATCCGCAGGATTACATCCAGCGCATCGACACGGTGCTGCGCCAGAAGGACGAGATCTTTGCGCTTCTGGAGAAGACCCGCGCCCCGCGCCCCGCACTTTGAACGTCTCATCGAAGGAGCATTGCATGGACACTTTATTTTCGCACGTTTCCGTCCTCACCATGGACGAACGGATGTCCGTCTGGCTCGACGCCTTTGTCGGCGTCACGGACGGAAAGATCGCCTATCTCGGAAAAAAAGCCCCGGAGGAGCAGCCGGAGCACATCGTTGACGCCTCCGGCATGGTTCTGATGCCGGGTCTTGTCAACTGCCACACGCATCTGCCGCTGTCGCTGCTGCGCGGCTACGGCGACGAGCTTGCGCAGGACGAGTGGCTGCGCCGGAGCGTTTTTCCGCGTCAGGCGCGGATGGACGCGCGGAGCGTCAGGGCCGCGGCGCTTCTTGGCATCGCGCAGTGCCTGCGCTTCGGCGTCACCTCGGTCAGTGAGATGTACTTTTTCTCCGACGCCGAGGCGGAGGCCGTCGCGGAAAGCGGCATCAAGGCAAATCTCTGCCACCCCGTCACGACGGAGCTGACCGACGGCTTTGATTTTGACGCCGATCCCGACTGTCTTGAGGCCGCGGCGCTTCACGAACGCTGGCACGGCTTTGACAACGGCCGCATCAAGATCGACTGCGCCATCCACTCATATGACACCTCGACCCATCCGGCGTGGGAGGCCGTCAGCGGCTACGCGCTGGAAAACGGGCTTGGGATGCAGCTGCATCTCTCGGAGACCGCCGCCGCGGAGGAGGACTGCCTCGACCGCACGGGTCTGACGCAGGCGCAGCTTCTCGACTGCCACCGGCTGTTTGCCGCGCCTGCCGCCGCAGCGCACTGCTGCCACCTGAGTGAGGAGGACATGCGCCTGCTCGCGCGGCGCGGCGTCTCCGCCGTCCACTGCCCGCGCAGCGAGCTGCGCCTCGGCATGGGGCGCGCGGACGTGCTCGCCATGGTGAAGGCGGGCATGAACGTCTGTCTCGGCACCGAGTCCGCCGCCGCAAGCGGCAGTCTCGACGTGTTTTCCGAGATGCGGACGGCCGCGCTGATGGCAAAGGCAGCCGCCGGCCGCGTGGACGCGCTGCCGCCCGAGGCCGCGCTGATGATGGCGACGGTCTGCGGCGCACGCGCACAGGGCCGCGCCGCCGAGTGCGGCATGATCAAGACCGGCATGGACGCCGATCTCATTCTTCTGGACTTCAATCAGCCGCACCTCATCCCGTGCCACAACATGCTCACAGACCTCGTCTACACCGTCTGCGGGCAGGATGTGGCGCTGACGATGGTGCGCGGAAGGGTCCTGTACGCGGCGGGCAAATACGCCTCCATCGATCTTGACGCCGTGATGCAGGAGCTTCGCGACTATGCCATCCCGACCATCTTTTCCGACGCGAAAGCCGATGACCCTGACACAGAGGAGGATGCACAATGAGTGAACCGCTCGGCAGCCAGCCGATCAAAAAACAGTCCTTTTTGCAGGGCACGGCGATCCTGGCGCTCGGCACGATCCTCGTCAAGCTGATGGGCTTCCTGTTCAAGACCCCGCTCAACAACATCATCGGCTCGACGGGCTTCGGCTACTTCAACAGCGCCTATGACGTCTACAACGTGCTGCTCATGATCTCCACAACGGGTCTGCCCGTGGCGATGAGCCGCATGATCTCCGAGGCGCAGGCACTTGGAAATGAGGCGCAGATCCGCCGCATTTTCAAGACCGCCATCTATGTGTTCCTCGCCATCGGCATCGTAGGAAGCCTCGTGATGCTGGTGTTTTGCAGGCCCCTTTCGGTGCTTGTCTCCAACAGCGAAAACTCGTGGGCAGCCATTGCGGCGCTTGCGCCGTGCGTGCTGCTGATCTGCATGATCTCCGCCTACCGCGGCTTCTTCCAGGGGCAGAGCAACATGACCCCCACCTCGGTCAGTCAGGTCTTTGAGTCGATCACCCGTCTGGTCGTGGGTCTGGCGCTGGCGTGGCTCATCATGAAGCTGACCGGCGAGCGCTGCGTGCGCGAAAACGGCCTTGTGCTCGCGCCGGGCGAGTCCGCCCTGCAATACGGCGACATGACGCTGGCGGCGGGCGGCGCGATCCTCGGTGTGACGCTCGGATGTCTGGTGTCCGTGCTGTATCTGCACGGGAAATTCCGCCGGGCAAGCGCCGCGCTGACCGCCTCGGCCGCCGGAACGCCCAAGACCGGCAAGGCGACGATGAAGGAGCTTCTCTCCATCGCCGTCCCCATCACGCTCGGCTCGGCGGGTCTTCAGATCATCAACCTGTTCGACACCATGATCTACATGCGCCGTCTGGAAGACGGGCTTGGCTGGAGCGTGGCGCAGGCCGAGAGCCTCAAGGGCGTCTACAACTACCAGCAGACCATCTTCGCCCTTCCGTGCGCGTTCATTCCCACCATCACGATCGCCTGCATCCCCGCCATCACGGCGGCGCTGACGCGCAAGGACCATGAGGGCGTCCGCGCGACCGAGGAATCGGCGCTGCGCACGATGGCGCTGATCTCGATGCCGTGCGCGGCGGGTCTGTTCTGCATGGCAGAGCCGGTCATCCGGCTGCTCTGCCGCTACAGCGCAGACGAGCTTGCCGTTGCCGTGCCGATGCTCTCGATCCTCGGCATCGCCGTCATTTTTAACTCCCTCGTCCTGCTGCTCAACGCCTTCATGCAGGCGCACGGCGATGTGACCTCGCCGGTCATCAACATGCTCATCGGCGGCGTTGTGAAGATCGCCGTAAACTTCGTCCTCGTCGGCATTCCGTCGATCAACATCGTCGGCGCGCCCGCCGGAACGCTGGTGTGCTACATCGTCATCACGATCCTGAACATCCGGTCGCTTCGAAAGAGCGTCCGGGGCGGGCTTCCCATCGTCCGCAACCTCATCCGGCCGCTGGTGGCCTCGGCGCTCATGGGCGCGGCGACGTTCATGGTCTACCGCGTGCTGGCGCACTATCTGCCGTCCGTGAAGCTCGCCTGCCTTGCGGCGCTCGTGTTTGCGGTGTGCGTTTATCTCGTTCTGGCGGTGGCGCTGCGCTGCATCACATATGAAGACTGCATGCTGCTGCCGAAGGGTGAAAAAATCGCGAAAATTCTCCGGATCCGGCAAAAATAATCCACATGCCACTTGCGAAAGAGGTCGAATTATGATAAATTTTACTAGCAAAGAGCGTTATGGTATGGACGATCTGGCGGCGATCGTCACGCTGCTGCGCGGCCCCAGCGGCTGTCCGTGGGACGGCGCGCAGACGCATCAGTCCATCCGCCGCAACCTCCTTGAGGAGGCCTACGAAGCGTGCGAGGGCATTGACCGCGACGACCCGGCGCTCATGTGTGAGGAGCTGGGCGACGTGCTTTTGCAGGTCCTGTTCCACGCCGACATCGAGCGCGAGGCCGGCCGCTTCACGCTCGACGATGTGTGCGTCGGCATCTGCAAAAAGCTCATTTTCCGCCACCCGCACGTCTTCAGCAGCGAGCAGAACATCGGCTGGGAGGAGCTCAAGCAGCAGGAAAAGGGACAGTCGAGCGTCACCCAGACGCTTGACAGCGTGGCGCGGTCGCTTCCCGCCCTCTGGCGCGCGGAAAAGATCCAGAAAAAAGCTGCCAAGGGCGGCTTCGTGTGGGAATCTCTGGCGGCAAGTCTGGACAAACTAGACGAGGAGACCGCCGAGCTTCGCGATGCCTGCCGTGCAGGCTCCGGCGCGGAGGAGGCGCTTGGCGACGTGCTGTTTGCCGCCGTCAGCGTGGCCGTTCAGCTCGGCGCCGACCCGGAGGAGGCGCTGCACGCCGCGTGTGAGAAATTCATCCGCCGCTTCGGCGCAATGGAGCAGGCCGCGCAGGAAAACGGGACGGCGCTTTCCCGTCTTTCCCGTGAGGCGCTGCTCGCGCTGTGGAGCGCACAAAAAGAAACTGCCGTCCGGAAAAGCGCAAATCCATCTGAAATCTGATCATTTATGAAAAGAGGAACCATCATGAATAAAACCGAACTGATCGCGGAAGTCGCAAAAAAGTGCAGCCTGCCCAAGAAGGACGCCGAAAAGGCCGTGAACGCCACGTTTGATGCCATCACCGAGGCGCTTTGCAACGGTGACAAGGTCCAGCTCGTCGGCTTCGGCGGCTTCGAGACGAAGTCCCGCGAGGCGCGCATGGGCCGCAACCCCAAGACCAAGGAGTCCATTGAGATCCCCGCCACCACCGTCCCCGTTTTCAAGGCCGGTAAGCAGCTCAAGGACAAGGTCGCAAAATAATCCGCCTCTGCGCCCGAAGGTCAGCCGCCGCACGCGGCCTGACGGACGGGCGCAGCGCGTTTATCCACAAAGGAGAAGAAATCATGCGTCTTGACAAATATCTCAAGGTCTCGCGCCTCATCAAGCGCCGCACCGTCGCAAACGATGCCTGCGACGGCGCGAAGGTGTCCGTCAACGGCCGTCCCGCCAAGGCCTCCTACGATGTGAAGGTCGGCGACCGGATCGAGATCCAGTTCGGAGCGCGCACCGTCGCCGTCGAGGTGCTTCAGGTGACGGACAACGTCCGCAAGGACGACGCCGTCGGCATGTACCGCGAGATCGCGCCGTGACGCGCCCACGGCCTGTCCCGCGTTTTTGAAAAACAGCCGCGCGGTTGTACCGAAAGGTGCAACCGCGCGTTCTTTTTCTCCCAATGGTAGGAGAGCAGTCTCCAAATACGCCGCGCCGGACGATCTCCGGCGCAAAAAGGAGAAAAATATGACAAGAACCGAGCATTTACAGCTGTATCGATGGGTCCCCGAGGATTTTGTGAACCTCGATCAGGTCAACGCAAACTTTGACGCGCTGGAGACGGTCGGCGGCAACTACAACACCGCCGCCGAAACGCTCCGCCACCACCTCGCGCACGATGCGCAGGCGCAGCACCATGCGGGGCGCTCGCTCCTGCGCCGGAAGAATCTGCTGAGCGTCGATCTTTCAAAGGAGGAGGGCGAGGTGCAGAGCCTCGAGCAGCTTCAGAACGTCGATGGCACGCCGATCCTCGTCCCGTCCATTCAGCCGGCCTTTACCGAGCAGACGCAGGCGCTGACAGTGTTCGCCAGCGCGGCCGGAACGCTCTGTAACTTCACGCCCAGCGGCTACGGAAGCCTCGTCTCCGTGACGCTGCCTGCGCCCGAGAGCGGCATGAAGGCCGTCACCGTGCGCATCACGCGCGGTGAGCGCGTTCTCTACGAAAGTGCGCCCATGGACTTTGCAGCAAAGACCCAGAAGACCGTTCCGCTGCAATGCGAGATCATCGCCGGCTGTACCTACGCGCTCCAGCTTCGCCGCAGCACGATCGAGGGCATTTCCGACTGGCCGTTCCCGGCCGGCACGTGCGCATTCACGACGGCGGGCTCAACATACCCGAGCGGCTCGTTCACCACGCGCGCCTTTGCGTTCGGCAGCGGCTCCGTTTTTGACCTCTGGGTCTACTACACCGGCGAGCCGCCCGCGCTTGCGCGCAGCATGGACGGCGGCATCTGGCACCCGATGACCCCCGCAGAGACCGCTGCGGGCTTTGCGCTCGACGACAGCGTTTGCAGCGTCCGTCGCTACCGTCTGACCGATCTCGCAGGCCACACGATGCGTCTTCGCTTCACGCTCAGCAGCACCTCCACGCGCGTCAAGGATTGCTGCGGCTGCCTGCTCTGAGCTTGTCAAAAGAGTCATTTTGACAGGCTCAAAGCGCCATGCCGATGGGCATGGCGCTTTTTCTATCCGCAGATCAGAATTTCCGCGCGCCGCGATTGACCTCTGCCGCCGCTCTGCTATAATGACAGCAAACACCGACTGAGGAGGTCCATGCATGCTCGATCTCAACTTCTTATCCGTGCTCGACGAAAAGGCGGAATTTCTCTACCGCTTTTCAGACGACATCTGGGCACACCCCGAAACCGCGTTTACCGAGTTCCACGCCGCCGAGCGCTACTGCGCCGTGCTGCGCAGCGAGGGCTTTGCCGTCACCGAGGGTCTGGCGGGCATCCCCACCGCTTTTTCCGGGCGTTTCGGCTCCGGCCGGCCCGTCATCGGCATTCTGGCGGAGTTTGACGCACTCTCCGGGCTGAGTCAGGAGGGCGGCCTGACCGAGCAGCGCGCCGCCGGCGGCGACTGCGGCCACGGCTGCGGTCACAATCTGCTCGGCATGGCCGCGCCGGGGCACAGCTGGCAGACCGTGACGCAGGGCGTCATGCCGCTTGCGCACAAGATGACGCTGTATGCTGCGAAGTCCCTTGCCGCGCTGGGCGCGGAGCTGATGGTCAACGCCGGGCTTCTTGCACAGGCAAAGCAGGAGCATCGACGCCTCGTCGGCCCGGAGGGATATGTCTGCCCCATTCCGCAGGGTGTCCGCCCGCGCTCGATGGAGTCGCTCCATAAGTGAGGCACACAATGTGCCAGATAAAATAGGCATACGCAAAACGATCCGCCGGACCATTTAGTCCGGCGGATCGTTTTGAATCGGAACGAGGATGCAAAAAACCATCGTATCCAATGATACGATGGTTTTCTGTGTTGGCATTACCTATTTTCCCGGCCAGTCACCCGGCAAGTATCGTCGGCGGAAATGAGCTTAACTTCTGTGTTCGGGATGGGAAC
>URLO01000009.1 GCA_900548625.1 uncultured Eubacteriales bacterium
CCATTATTCATCACCCAGATACAGTATAGCATATTTGGTAAGACGGTTAAAGTGTTTTACTAGATTTTAGTATCAGACGGCGGCAAGGCGAGCTACATCGACGACAGCGGAAACGAGTCGTTCTACGACACCTATACCGAGGCTGTTTTCCGCCTTGACCCGGACAGCGGAGAATGTGTCCAGCTTGAAAACTACGTCTCCAAGCCCGATATGAAGGCGCTGTGCGGAGCGGCCGATCCGGCGGACTATACCGTCAACACCAGCATCCAGAACATGGCGGCCGGTGCAGACGGGACGATCTGGATCTACCGCCAGACCGACTGCTATTCGGAGGACGGAACGGACGGCGGGACGCTCTCTGAGCTTGTCCAGCTCGACGCGAGCGGCACGCAGCTGCGTACCATCACGCCCGCGGCGCCGCAGAACGAGACGGTCTCTGCCTCGCTCGACAGCATTTTCTCCGATGACCAGGGCTATGTTTACACCTATGACTATCAGAACGTCAATGTCTACGGCCCGGATGGAAGCCTCATTTTCAGCAAGAGCCGCGATGACGGCTTCGCTCAGCTCTGTCAGCTCTCGCCGAGCGAGGTCGGCCTGATGTCCATCTCGGCAGAGGGCAAGACCGTCTTTAAGCTGTTTGACACCGCGAGCAAGAGCTTCGGCAAGGAGACGCCCGTTTCCGATAATGCGCGGATGCTCTATGCGGGCAACGACATCTACCGCTATTTCTACACGAACGGCAGCGATCTGTTCGGAGAGCGCAGGGACAGCGGCGAGGTGGAGAAGGTCGTTGACTGGCTGGCATGTGACATTGACTCCGGAAAGATCAGCACGGACCGCCTCGGCTTTTTCTCAGACGGCCGCATCGCCGCCGTAAGCCACGATTTCAGCGAGAACGGCGCCGGACAGCAGATCGTGGTGCTGCACCGTGTGGATGCCTCCGAGGTGCCGCAGAAAACAGAGCTGACGCTTGCCTGCTTCTGGCTGGATTACAACCTCCGCAGCCAGATCGTCCGCTTTAATAAGACCAACGCCGATTACCGCATCGTGGTCAAGGACTACGCGGAGTATTCGTCCGACGGAGATCCCAGCGCCGGTCTCACGAAGCTCAACACCGAGATCATCTCCGGCAACGCCCCCGATCTGATCGCAAACGACATGTCGATGCCGCTGCGCCAGTATGCCGCCAAGGGCCTGCTGGAAGACCTCTGGCCGTATATCGACAAGGATCCCGTCTATTCCCGCGATGCACTCATGACGCAGCCGCTTGAGGCCGCGCAGACGGACGGCAAGCTCTACCAGCTTCCGCTCGGCTTTGGCGTCACCACGGCGATCGGCATTGGAAAGATCGTCGGCGGGCATGAGACATGGACGCTGGCCGACGTCAACGATGCGCTCGGCAAGCTCTCCGAGGGTGCGACGGTCTTTAGCCCGGAGTACACCCAGTCGCAGATGCTCCTGTACTGCGTCGCGATGAACGCGAAGAACTTTATAGACTGGCAGAACGGCACCTGCGATTTCGATTCGGATGCGTTCCGCGCCCTGCTCGAATTCATCAAACCGCTCCCGGCGGAGTTCGACTGGCAGAGCAGCGAGGAGTATGAGAGTGACTTCTCCCGTATGAAAAACGGCAGACAGCTGCTCTCACCGACAACGATTGCCGGTTACGACGACCTTTATTATACGTTCGCCGTGCTCGATGGAGACGTCCGCTTCATCGGCTTCCCGCGCGAGGACGGCTCGAGCGGCAATGCGTTTGCCTTTGGCACGACGCTCTCCATCACCACGACCTGCAAGGACAAGGACGCGGCATGGGCGTTTATCCGCACGACGCTCTCCGAGGAGGCACAGAAGGAGGCCTGGAGATTCCCGATCTTGAAATCTGTCTTTGACGCCAAAGCCAAGGAAGCCATGACGCAGGAATATTTGACCGATGACGACGGAAAGCAGGTGCTCGATGAAAACGGCGAGCCGATCCCTATTTCAACCGGCGGCATGAGCTATGGAAACGATCCGATGGTCGAGCTTTACGCCGTCACGCAGGAGCAGTTTGACGCCGTGATGGCACTGATCGATTCCACGACCAGCTACATTGACTTCGACCAGAACGTCATAAACATCATCACGGAGGAGGCTGCGGGCTATTTCTCCGGCGGCAAGAGCGTGGAGGAGGCCTCCAAGCACATCCAGAGCCGTGTCAGCCTCTACATTCAGGAGCAGAAATAAGCGAAAAACAGAATTCCCGCGCAGAGCAGACGCTCTGCGCGGGAATCGCGCTATATTGGGAGCTCCACTGCGATGGTGCTGCCCGCCTCCGAGCTTTCCTCCACCAGAACGGAGCCGCCGTGCAGGCCGGCGATCTCCCACACCAGAGAAAGCCCCAGTCCCGCGCCGCCGAACTCGCGGCTGCGGGATTTGTCCACGCGGAAGAAGGGCTGGAAAATGCTCCTTTGATATTCCGGCGGAATGCCGCAGCCGGTGTCGCAGACGCGGATGCGAAGCGCCTGCTCCGTCTGACAGACAAGCACCTTCACCGACCCGCCGGGGCGATTATACTTGACGGCGTTCTCTGTGAGATTAAAGAGCATCCGGTAGATCAGTGCGTCGCTGCCGGTCATGGTGGCGTCGCCCTCGTGCTCCAGCGTGATATTGCGTTTTTCCGCGAGCGGCGCAAGGTCGGTGAAGATCTCCTCGATCATCGGCGCAAGCTCGATCTGCTCGTTTCGCGCGACCTGCTGGAGATTGCTCATTTCCAGCAGCGTCTTGGTCATCTGCGTCAGCCGCTCCGTCTGCTCCCGCAAAAGCCGCAGAAACTCCGCCGCCTCCGGCGTGAGACCGGGGTGCTCCGCCGAAAACAGCTCCAGCTGCGCCTGCATCAGCGCCAGCGGCGTGCGCAGCTCGTGGGCGGCGTTGCCGGTAAACTGCCGCTGGGCGGCAAAGGCGTTGTTGAGCCGCTCAAGCATCTGGTTAAAGGATTTGCTGAGCTGCCGGAACTCCGGCAGGACGTCCTCGTTGATCTTCATGTCCGCCAGATTGTTCATCTGCACCTTCTCCACCTGCGCGGCAAAGCTGTGCAGGGGCTTGAGCGCATGGCCGCTGACGAAGTACGCGAGCACGCCGCTGAGAAGCGTCACCGCCGCCGTGATGTACCAGTTGGTGGTGCGGAAGCTCCCCTGCACCCCATCGACGACGATGGTCAACTCCTCGTTGGGCGCTATGAGCTGCGGGTCAAAGCTCGCCGCTCCGCCATCATTCAGGATCACCGTGCCACCGCCCTGTAAGCTGTCCGCAATGGTGTCCATATAATACACACCGGAGGAGCACAGCAGCAAATTCATGGCCACGCAGGTGATGCCAATCAGAAGGGCGGTCATCAGCGTGATGCGCCACTGTAGGGAAAGCCGCTTCATCCTTCCGTCCCTCCCATCAGATAGCCCTCGCCGATGCGGTTGCGGATGGGGTCATAGCCCAGCGCGGTGCGCAGCTTTTTCCGCAGGGCGGAAATGTGCACGCGGATGGAGTTGCTGAAATTGTCCACGCTGTTGTCCCAGACATGATCCATCAGCTCCTCCTGACTCACCGGACGGCCCTGATGCACCATCAGATATTCCAGAATGCCCGTCTCCTTGCGGGTCAGCGTCAGCGTCTCGCCGCGGACGGCAGCCGTGCGCGAGCGCGTGTCAAAGGTCAGCTCGCCGCAGCTCAGCAGCACGTCCTGCTGCGTGAAATGCCGCAGCGTCAGACTGCGGATGCGCGCCTCCAGCTCCGCCAGATGAAAGGGCTTTGCCAGATAGTCGTTTGCGCCCGCGTCGAGACCGGCCACCTTGTCCTCGACCTCGCTTCGGGCAGAGAGGATCAGTACCCGCGTCTCCCGGTCGCACTGGCGCAGCGTGCGCAGCACCGTCATGCCGTCCTTTCCCGGCAGATTCAGATCCAGCAGCACCAGATCGTAGCGCTCCACACCCAGCAGCTCCAGCGCTTTTTCCCCGTCATAGCAGTAATCCACGCTGTATGCCTGCCGCCGCAGGCTGCGGACGATGGTTTCACACAGGGCGCGCTCGTCCTCAATGACCAAAAGGTGCATAATACTCCTCCTTAAAATATGCTGCATTCAGTATAACAAAAACAGATAAGTTTTCTGTTAAGTTTCTGTTCTTAACAGGGACTTTAACTCCCGTGCGCTATGATAGGCGCAGAAAAAGGAAAGGGTGATGAAATTGAGTCATGCAAAAAAGGCGGCGGCGCAGGTCATGCTGCTGGCCGCCGGAGCGGCCATGGTGTGCTACGGCGCGTGGCGCGGTGAGGCGGCTGCGGTTTTGAGCAAAGCCATCAAATTGTGTTTGGAGTGTGTGGGCATTGGATAAGAAGGCATCAAGCGCATCGCATCTCATGGCCCGCTTCCGGGGCTGGATCCAGGCGGGAGCCACGCTCCTGACGAACATGCACGTGCCGAACTTCCTGAAGGGAAAGCTCTATCAGGGAAAGGGAAAAGCCGTCTGCGTGCCGGGGCTCAACTGCTACTCATGCCCGGCTGCCTCCGGCGCCTGCCCCATCGGGTCGTTTCAGGCAGTGGTCGGCTCGTCGAAGTTCCGCTTCTCTTATTATATCACAGGAATCCTCATTTTGCTGGGCGTTTTGCTGGGACGCTTCATCTGCGGCTTCCTCTGCCCGTTCGGCTGGCTTCAGGAGCTGCTGCACAAGATCCCCACAAAAAAGCTCTCCACAAAGAAGCTCAAGCCCCTGAGATACCTCAAATACGCCATTTTGCTGGTGATGGTCTTCCTGCTGCCGGCGTTCCTTGTAAACGACGTGGGCATGGGCGACCCCTACTTCTGCAAATACCTCTGCCCGCAGGGCGTTCTGGAGGGGGCGATCCCGCTCTCCATCGCCAATTCTGGCATCCGGGCAGCGCTCGGGAGCCTGTTCTCGTGGAAGCTGGGTATTTTGCTGACGGTGATCGTGCTGAGCGTGCTGTTCTACCGGCCGTTCTGCAAATGGATCTGCCCGCTGGGCGCGTTTTACGCGCTGCTCAACAAGGTCTCCCTTTTCCAGATGAAGGTGGACAAGAACAAGTGCATCTCCTGCGGGAAATGTGCGAGGGTCTGCAAAATGGACGTGGACGTGACGAAAACGCCCAACCATACCGAGTGCATCCGATGCGGGATGTGCGTTCGTGCCTGTCCGACCGAAGCTGTGCGCTTCCGCTATGGCTTCGGAGACGGTAAAGATAAAGCAAAAGCGGCAGAAGTGACAATGAAAGCCGCGGATGACGCTGAAAAACACTGACAAACAATTAGGAGGAACAAACAATGAACATCAGGAAAATTCTTGCGCTGGTGCTGGCGCTCGTGCTGGTATGCAGCCTGGCTGCCTGCACGACTTCCGGTAAGGACAAAAACATGGAAAACAAGGACGCAGACAAGCCTGCGGACAAAGCCGCGGACATGAGCGGCGAGGATATGTCTATGACCGACGAGCCGAAGACCGCCGCCGAGGCGCTGGAGATGCACAAGAAGCTCCTTGAGCAGGAAAACGAGATCCTTTCGCAGAACACGGAGCTTTGGGAGAAGGTTTTCATGTCCGCCGACAAGGGCATGGTCATGGTGGAGGACGGCAAAAACTACGGCGACTTCCTGCTGGACACCATTGAGTCCGCCAAGGACAAGTTCACCGAAGAGGAACTGGCGCTTCTGAAGAAGGGCGCTAAGGAGATCAGCGACATCGAAAACAAGCTGACCGCATTGGAGGAAAAATTCCCCGAAATTCTGGACGACATGCAGAACGGCAATGTGATGACGGCTCCCGCCGACGGCAGCATGCAGAAATTCCCCTCCTTTGAGGGCAAGGACCTCGACGGCAACCCCGTAAAGAGCGACGAGCTGTTCGGCGCCAACGCCGTCACCGTGGTGAACTTCTGGTTTACGACCTGCAGCCCCTGCGTCGGCGAGCTGAGTGACCTTGACGCGCTGAACAAGGAACTTGCGGAGAAGGGCGGCGCGCTCATCGGCGTCAACACCTTCACGCTCGAGGGCGACGAGGCGGCGATCGCCGAGGCGAAGGAGATCCTTGACAAGAAGGGCGCCACCTATCAGAACGTGTATTTTGGCTCCGACAGTGAGGCGGGCATGTTTACCGCAAATGTCTTTGCCTATCCGACGACCTATGTGGTTGACCGCTACGGCAACATTGTCGGCGACCCCATCGTGGGTGCGATTACCGGCGATGCCCAGAAGGAAGCGCTGCAAAAGCAGATCGATCAGGCGCTTGCCAACGACATGGGCTGATCGAACGCAGTATTGAAAGGAGGCGGCGATGAAGCGAGCCATGCTGCCGCTCCTGCTGGCCTCGGTGCTGCTGACAGGCTGCACCGCCGGACAGAAGGCGGCGACGCAAAAAACGGAAGCAGAGGAAACCCGGACAAGCGGACGCATTTTGGATGTGTCCGACGAGGAGAACATGTATATGGAAACGACGGAACATGTCATTTATCTGGCGGGCGGCTGCTTCTGGGGCATGGAGCAGCTTATGCAGTCCATCCCCGGCGTCATCGACGCCCAGAGCGGCTACGCCAACGGCACCTGTGAGGAGGACGCCGACTACCAGACTGTCTGCAAAGGCACCACCGGCTTCCGCGAGACTGTGCGCGTGGAGTACGACCCCGAGCAGGTGAGCCTTGACGCGCTGCTTCTGGCTTACTTCTATGTCATTGACCCGACGGTGGAGAACCGGCAGGGGAATGACATCGGCAGCCAGTACCAGACCGGCGTTTACTACACCAACGACAGCGCCAAAGAGACGGTGGAGCGCATCGCAGCCATCGAGCGCGGCCGCAGCGAGAAATTCTTCGTGGAGATCGGCCCGCTCAAGAACTACTATCCTGCCGAGGAATACCACCAGAACTATCTGGAGAAGAATCCGAACGGCTACTGCCACATTCCGTGGGCGGAGATGGAGCTGTTCTCCAGACTGCGCATCGATCCGGGTGATTACAAAAAGCCCGCGGCGGAGTCCATCCGCGACAAGCTGACGCAGGAGCAATACCGCGTCACACAGGAGAGCGGCACGGAGCGCGCCTTCACCGGTGAGTTCTGGAACCAGTTCGAGAAGGGCATCTATGTAGACGTCGTCACCGGCGAGCCGCTCTTTTCCTCCACGGATAAGTTTGAAAGCGGCTGCGGCTGGCCGGCATTCACAAAGCCCATCGAGGAGCCGGCCGTTGTCGAGCTGGAGGACAACAGCCACGGAATGCGCCGCACCGAGGTGCGCAGCCGCGCCGGAGATTCCCACCTCGGACATGTGTTCACGGGTGATCCGGAATCGCCGAACGGCGTGCGCTACTGCATCAACAGCGCGTCGCTCCGCTTCGTCCCTTACGCGAAAATGGAGGAGGAAGGCTACGGGTACCTGCTGTATCTGTTCGACGAATAACCTTTTTAAATCAGCTATACGATAAAAGCGCGTCCGATCACCGATCGGGCGCGCTTTTGTGGAATCCTTTGGAAGGTTGACAGCGAGCGCTTTTTGCGCTATGATTTCGATATCTGCAAGAAGGCAGCCGAAAAGAATCATTTGTACAGGATGGGATGGGCGATCAAATTGAGTGATGTGAAGACGGGCAGAGGCATGAGGCAGCTCCGAAATACACGACAGCGTAAAATCGTTCTGGAGATGGTGCAGAAACACGATGATCATCCGAGTGCGGATCAGATTTATCTGGAGATCCGCGCAAAAGACCCTAAATTCAGCCGCGGAACGGTATACCGGAATTTAAATGTTCTTTCCGAGGAAGGGCAGATCACACACGTCAAGGTCCCGGGGGCGGATCGCTACGACCACAAGACGGAGTTTCACTACCATTCGATCTGCATGAGCTGCGGTGCAGTCCGCGACATTCCGTTTTCCTATGACGCGAAGCTCGATGAAACGATCGCCGCCGAGTCCGGCTATCAGATCACACGCCACAGACTCATCTTTGAGGGAATCTGCCCGGAGTGTCAGAAGAACGGACACGGTAAATAAGCAAAACGACAGATACAACAACCGGCTAAAAAACATGAAGCAGGCGTGACCGTTGCGGTCACGCCTGCTGAGCTTGTCAAAAAAGACTTTTTGACAAGCTCTCAAACGCGAACCGCGGTGCTGGGTTCGCGTTTGAAAAGGCTGCGCCCGGCTGCGCGCATAATTTGTGCGCTGCTTGCGCACAAATTCCACACTTGCCGGGTGTAGCGTGTTTTGTCCGATGCCGCAGCGGCTATGCCGCGAGGGGGAACCACGTGGTGCGCATCGCCGTGCGCGGCGAAACTCTACGAGGTTTTTTGACAGTCTGAGCAGGCGTGACCGTTGCGGTCACGCCTGCTTTCGCTGCTTATTGATGTTTTTGGGCGCAAGATCCGGTGCTCGGGGAAAACCGAATTACACTTTTGCAAGCAGACGCATTTTTTCCTTTTTTGCCGCCGTCACGGATGAATCGGTCTCCTCGGTCAGACCCCACTCGTTTTCCAGCAGCTCAATGATCCTGTCATAGGTCTTCGCGGCATTGGCATAATCGCCCGTGATCTCATAGATATCTGCAATTCCCATGAGCGCGTCCTGAAATCTGGGACGCCTGATATCTTCGGCAAAGGCTCGCTCATAAATGCGGATGGCCTTTTTGTAGTCAGCCTTGGCGGCATAGTATTGTGCGGCCTCAAAGAGAGCGCCGTCGTTGTCCGGCTGCTCTGCCAGAAGGTCTTCCATGATCTTATCTCCGGAAGCCTCGTCAAAGCGGGCAAGCGCGATGTAGGCCCGAAAAACCTGCTTCATGACAGGATTCGCATTATCCAGAGCACAGAAGCGTTCCAGCCAAAGCTCCGCCTCATCGGCTCTGTGGTCGGCAATCAGATTATCCAGCAGGTACATATACGGCAGCGCGGCGTCCGGATGATCCTCTGCCAGCTCCCGATAGAAATCGATCGCCTTGGAGTGATTACACATATTCCAGTCCCAGACGGCATGGTTATCTGTTTTAGACAGGAGCCATTGGCAGCCCTTTTCATTCGGTGCGCGGCGGATCGCCTCCTTCGCGTACCGGGATGCCTTCTGCGCTTCCGCGTTCATGCGGTGCCAGTAGAGATAAGCAATCAGCTCAGTTGCCCGCTTCTGATGCTTCGGATCATCCAGCTCGGCCCGCAGGAAGCTCTCAAACTCCCGAAAAATATCTGACGGAAGCTCCTCCTCCGCGTACATTCGGTTCTCGATTCGGTTAAGACGCTGCTCCGTTGTCACATCGAACAGGTCATCAATTGAGACGCCGAAGATCTCCGCCAAAAGAGGAAGCGCGGCAATGTCGGGCATGGCTACAGCATTTTCCCATTTGGACACCGACTGCGCTCCGATCCCCAGTTTTTCAGCCAGCTGCTCCTGTGTCAGCCCCGCCTGAAAGCGAAGATGCTTGATTTTCTTTCCTAGTTCCATCGTACTCATCTCCTCAAAAAGTGTTGTCTTGGTTACAGTCTCATGATACAACGAGGATCCTTGGAATACAATAACGCAGCATGCAAGGCCAATCGCCTGTTGGTGGAGTTCAAAGACCGGAAGAAGATGCTTTTTTGCGAAGCGTCTCCTTTCGGTGTGCTTTTATTTAGGACAACTGCTTTGTTCGACATACGCAAATTAAACCGAGACTTTGTATTATTAGTGTTGCGTAACGGAAGATTTTCCTGTATGATAGAGGCAGAAAGAATACACCGTGTCAACGGGGAAACACTTTCTGAAAGGAGGAGCGGAGTATGATTTTGGGAATCTTACGTGAGACGAAACAAGGTGAAAGCCGTGTGATCTGCACACCGCAGGAGGTGGCAGCCATCACAGCCGCAGGCCACACCGTTTATGCACAGCGCGGCTGCGGAGCGCGGGCAGGCTTTCCGGATGAGGCATATGAGGCCGCGGGAGCGCTTCTGGCGACTACCGCGCAGGAACTGTTTGCAGTCTGCGACATGGTCGCCAAGGTCAAGGAGTTCACACCGGAGGAATGGCCTCTGATCCGAAAAGGGCAGCTCCTTCTCGGCTGCCTCCATCCGGCGGCAAATCCTGCCGAGGTCGATGCACTGCTGGAAAGCGGCTGCATTGCATTTACGGCGGAGGATTCACACCGGTACGGCTCTCCGAACAGCGAAGCGGCAGGGAAGATGGGCGCGCTTTTCGGGCTGGAATCTCTGCTGACCATCCACGGCGGAAAGGGAAAGTATGTCGGCGGCTTCGCCGGCGCGCCGGGCATTGAGGTATTGATCCTCGGCAGCGGTAAGGTTGGGCGGAGTGCGCTGCAAGTCCTGCATGCGCTTGGCGCAAATTGTACGGTCATGGCGAGAAATATGCAAAAGCTCCGCGAACTTTCCGCGCAGTATCATGGCCGCGTCCGCGTCATGCACTGCTCGCAGGAAAGCATTGCGGAGGTGATCCCAAAAACGGATCTTGTCCTCAACTGCGTCAAGTGGCAGAAGGAAAATCCGGACTTTCTCATCACGCGCGCGATGCTCTCACGGATGGAAAAGGGCTCCGTGATCGTGGACATCTCAAACGACGAGCCGGGCGCGATCGAAACAAGCCATGCGACCACCCATGACCAGCCGCGCTACATTGTAGACGGCATCGTGCACTACTGCGTTTCCAACATCCCCGGCGCGGTCGCGCATTCTGCGTCCGTCGCCTATGCAGCGCAGATGCTGCCGATGCTTCTGAGCCTTCTGAACGACGGCGAGGAGGAAAGCTGCATCCGCGACGGCTGTTACCGCCGTGCGCTGACGGCCTACCGCGGACTTCTGACGCATGAGGAGACCAGCGCTGTTCAGGGAAAACCGTGGCTTCGTCCGGAGGAGGCGCTCGGAATTTCCGGTTACCGGCTCGATCCCGCGCCGCCGGCGACAGATACACGTTCGGCTTATTTTTATCCATGGGCTGAGAACTGCGGCGCTCAGTGCGACTGCATCTCATAAATCATCCATTTACAAACGAAAGGAAGCGAAAACACATGAAAATGAAGGGTTACGCGATGCTTGGCATCGGCAAGACTGGTTGGATCGAGAAGGAGGCTCCCAAATGCGGGCCGCTGGATGCGATCGTCCGTCCGCTGGCAGTATCTCCCTGCACGTCTGACGTGCACACTGTTTGGGAGGGCGCCATCGGAGAACGTACCGACATGATCCTCGGACACGAGGCAGTCGGCGAGGTCGTGGAGGTCGGCTGTATGGTGCGCCAGTTCAAGGTAGGCGACCGTGTGATCGTCCCGGCCATCACGCCGGATTGGGGCTCTCTGGAGGCGCAGGCGGGATATTCCATGCACTCCGGCGGTATGCTGGCAGGCTGGAAGTTCTCGAATTTCAAGGACGGCGTTTTCGCTGATTACTTCCATGTCAACGAGGCGGACGCCAACCTCGCGCTCCTGCCGGACGGCGTTGCGGCGGAGGAAGCGGTCATGCTGGCGGACATGGTGCCGACGGGCTTCCACGGCGCAGAGCTTGCGGACGTCCAGTACGGCGACAGCGTCTGCGTCATCGGTATTGGCCCGGTCGGCCTGATGGCCGTCGCGGCGTCGCAGCTTCGCGGCGCAGGACGGCTGTTTGCGGTCGGCTCGCGTCCCATCTGCACGGAGGTTGCCAAGGGCTACGGTGCGACAGACATCATCAACTATCGCGAGGGCGACATTGTTGAGCAGATCCTGAGCGCGACCGACGGCCGCGGCGTGGACAAGGTCATCATCGCCGGCGGCGGAACGGAAACGCTCGCGCAGGCCATCCGAATGGTGCGCGCCGGCGGCAGGATCGGCAATGTCAACTACTTCGGCACCGGCGATTATCTGACCGTGCCGCGTGTAGACTGGGGCTGCGGCATGGCGCATAAGCAGATTTTCGGCGGCCTGATGCCCGGCGGACGGCTCCGTATGGAGAAGCTGGTGTCGCTGATGCAGTACGGCAGGCTGGACACCAAGCCGCTTCTGACGCACCGCTTCGAGGGCATGGAGCACATCGAGGAGGCGCTGATGCTGATGAAGGACAAGCCGAAGGATCTCATTAAGCCCGTTGTCGTGATCTGATGACGCGCTTTGTCTGGCCACAAAGTCAAAGGAAGAATGGGCAGCCCTCGGGCTGCCCGTTTTTATGCCGGAAAACGCCGGTACGGCGCTGCTTGCGGCCACTCCGGAAAAAGAATCGCTTTTCAATAAAAATGCTTGACAATGCACGACTCATGTGATAATATATCGGAGCAGTCGAGAGACAGCGCACGATGCGCGAGTGGTGGAATTGGCAGACTCGCTAGATTCAGGTTCTAGTGTCCACTCCGGACGTGCGGGTTCAAGTCCCGCCTCGCGCACCAGAAATCCCGCAATCGTTGAGATTGCGGGATTTTTCTTGTATATCCGCGCTTTCCGGCGTTTCATTGTCGCGCGTGCCCGCGCCGTTTTTGCGAACGTCGAAGATCGTGAAGTCCTTCCCGGTCTGATGCTAGACCACCTTCGGCGCCCGTCCGCATTCACGACCTTGCTTGCCGTCTCCGGTCCGAAATTCTTGTCTTTCTGCTTGACAACAAGGTATAGGCCTGCTACAGTGCTGATGTCAGCAGTTTGTGCGACTTGGCTAGGGAGCGATCCTGAACCTTTTGCGCAAGTCTGCCGGCGCTCTATATTTTGGAGACGATACGACCGTTTTAACGCCACGCAATTCTTGGGATTTTTGGGCTTGCATGGTATTATGAATTGGAATCAAAGCGATTTTTAGATTTTGCGGAGGTGCTTTTGCGATGAAAAAGCTGCGAATGTGTTTTTTGGCCTTGACGCTGATACTGATCGGCACGTTAACTGCGTGTACATTTGGCGTCTGCGATGTTTGCGACCGAACGGTCATTGGGAAAAACTTTGCTGTCGGTGACATGGAGATGCTCTGCGGGGACTGCGCCGCGATGCAGAAACGGCTGGCTTACTACGGTGCAAGCGCCGAGGAGACGGCATCTTCCCAAGGCTCGAAGGAGGAGACCCCTGAGCAGCGTACTGAGGAAGTGGAGAAGTCTGAAAACGTGCGCAGTCAGGATGCGATCACGATCGAACAGAGGAAATTCTCCACCCCGGAGCAGGCGGGCGAATTTTTCATTAAGGCGCTCTCAAAGCAGGATATTTCCAAGGCGCTGTCTGTGTTCTCCATTTCCGACCGGGCAAAGAATTTTGACTTTGAAGCATACATGAACAGGTCGCGGGTATTCTCTCTGTACGATCTGTTCCCGGAAGCGCCTGCGTTTGTGCCGCTGAATGAACTTTTTCTGTTGCACAAGGCCAACATGAGCATCAGGACGTTTCTTTGCAATTTGCTCACAGACTATGAAGTTGGACAACTCTACCGTGTAGACGGCGCGGAGCGGACAGCCGAGGAGATTGCTGATGCACTCGATCCGAACGCACTTTCTGCACTCAAATGCCTGCGAGTCGACCGCTCCAGCGCGGCCATGCAGGACAGTGAGGCATACAAGGCAAATATGCAGGGCTATTGCGCCTGCTTTGGCGCAGATGACGCGGCAGAATATATGATGCTGCTGGAGCTGGGGGACAAGCTCTATGCGGCGGGCTTTTCCGCAATCGAATACGACGGAGCATGGCAGATCTTCAGCCTGATGCCCATGCTGGCCGGATTCCCGGAGGGAGGCGTGGAGGAGACGACAATGGAGGCGTATCAGGAGTATCTGAAATAGGATGCGCAGCAAGTTGAGCAGGAGTCTCGGACTCCTGCTTTTTGCACACTAATAATTATTGACAAACGATAATTCCTATGCTAAGATGCAAATAGAATTATTGAAAAACAATAATTTTGGAGGTGGACGTATGAATACCAAAAAAATTGCCGCGCTGCTTGCGGCAGAAGGCGCACTGTGCGCGGTGCTGACATTTTTGATGCGCGGGATGATGCTCCTCGATGCAGGCGTGCTGGCATTTCCGTTTGCGCAGCTCGGCGCGGGACTGCGGGCGCTGTCACTGCTTGGAGGCGTGTGCAACGTGCTGGCGGTGGCGCTGTACGTCTGTATTTCGCTCGCGCCGCTGGCTCTGTTCACGGCCCGCGCACTTCGGCGCGGCTTTCACGCGGAGGATCTGCTGCTGCCGCTTTTGACGCTCTCCTTGTTCGGCGCGCTCTATGCGATGGTCAACCCGGCTATGCTGGACAGCTGGATCGTCGGTGGGCGGACGCTTGGGCTGCCGGTGCTCGGCGGCGTTTTGTATGCGGAGGTGCTGGCCTATGCGCTGCTGCGCCTTTTGCGGGCGGCGTTCGGCGCGGAGGCTGCGCGCCTGCGGCAGTATTTCACAGCTGCGCTTATTTTGGCGGCAGCGGTATTCATCTTCTGTGCCTTCGGCAGCTCGCTTCGCACGCTGCTCTTGTCTCTCGATACGCTGCATACACAGAACACAGCCTCCGCGTCAGACGCGGCTTTCTTCGGAAGCACGCTTCCGGAGCTTGGCTGGACGGAGGCATTTCTGGTGCTGCGATATGCGGCGGATGCCGCGCCGTATGTGCTGGACGTGTGGGTGATCCTTGCGGCGCTGACGCTCCTGCGGGCGCGTGCGGCGGGGGATGCGGACGGAGCAGAGGAGGCGGCAGAGGCCGTCACGCGCCGATGCCGCATTGCATTGAGTGCTTCGGTTTTGGCGGAGCTTGCACTGGATCTTTTGCAGCTCCTTTTCATGAAAAAGCTCTACAGCGCTGCACTCACCGTGACGCTTCCGCTTGTGCCGCTTGCATTCTGCCTTGCAGCGCTCATCCTTGCGCGGCTCGTGCAGGAAAACCGGAAGCTCCGTGCGGACAACGACCTCTTTATTTAGGTGGCGCCATGCCGATACGGGTACATCTGGATGACATTCTGCGTGCGCGCGGCATGACCGCAAAGGAGCTTTGCGCCAAGGTCGGCATCACCGAGGCAAATCTCTCGATCCTGCGCAGCGGCAAGGCGAAGGGCGTCCGCTTCGCGACGATCAACCGCATCTGCTACTTTCTCGACTGCGACGTGGGAGACATTTTGAAATTTGACGGACAATTGGAGGCAGACGACGATGAATAAACGATTTTTTGCGGCATTTTCGCTGATCGCGGCGCTGCTGCTGAGCGGATGCAGCCTCGCTCAACCGGAGGGAGAACATGCCGCCGCGGAGGAAGACCGGATGGTCGGTGTGCTGGTCACACGCAAGCCGCTCGACCTGTTCGACGCGGAGGGATATTTCCGCGACCATGCGGGACAGATCACAAACGGCGGAAAGATCAGCGACGCAGATGCGCAGCGCTATCAAAACGCGCTGTTTGCCGAGTGGAGTGAAGCGGAGCAGCGCTATGTATTTGCGGGCGCGGATGGCTACGCATGGCTCTGCACGGAAGAAACGGATGGGGAGGGCGCGTACACAAGGATGCAGAACGACGACGTTTTCTGTGATGGCAAAAGCGCGGTGCATGTGACAGACGCAGGCACGAGCTATGACTTTTCCACCACACTCTACGCAAGAAACAACGCCGGAAGCGTCTACTTCGTCGTCAATCCGCTCTATCAGACCGAAGATGGGCGCGTCTACGCGCGCTCCGGAAGCGGCATCCAGTTCTCCAGCGATGAAGGCTCGACTGCATCCACAACGCAGACGCTGTCACAGACGCTCACTCGAACGGAGAACGGAGAAAAACAGGAATACTCGTTCCAATGCGCCGTCAAAATTCAGCTTGCGCCCGAGCCGGACAGCGTAACACTTTTCTGGATGGACGCTCAAAACGGCGTCCTGCGCCGGCAGACGTATGCCGCAGGCACGCTCCCCGAGGCGCTGGACGCAGAGGGTGCGGAATTCCTGATCGCGGTACAGACTTCCGCAGACGGAACGCAGACGCGGACGCTCTACAACGCTGAGGACGAGACGCAGCAGTTTGAGACGCTGCGGGAGGGAAGCGGCGGACTGCTTTCGATGCAGTATACGACGCTGAACTGGAACTAAGACGGCAGAAAAACGCCGCCGTGATGAAAAAAACATCACGGCGGCGTTTCTGTTTTTTATGGAAGCAACTTTCGGATGACGCACTCCATCGTTTTCCGGTCCCAGATAACGGGGACAGGATAGGTCGGATTGGCCTCTTTCAGGGCCCTGCGTGCAAGCTCCGGAATGTCCTCCTCACGAAGCTGCACGACGGTTGCCGGAATGCCCATCCGGCTGTTGAGCTGGACGATGCGCTGAAGCAGATTCTCCGCCTTTTCAGCCTTTGTCGTGCCGCCCAGCACCAGATGGTCTGCGATGCGGGCGAGCTTCGGCGTTACGCGCCGCCCGTATGCTGCCAGAACGACCGGCAGCGCAATGGCGCACGCCTCGCCGTGCGGGATGTGGTACATGCCGCCGAGCGCGTGCGCGATGGCATGGACATATCCGACATAGGCGGTCGTGAACGCCGCGCCCGCATAGTACGACGCCATGAGAAGATGCTCGCGCGCGGGCAGATTGTGACCGTCAACATACGCGGCGTACAGGTTTTCATTGATGAGCTTCATCGCGTCGAGCGCGTAGTATTTTGCGCGCTTGGATGCAAAGCAGTTGGTGTAGGCCTCGACGGCGTGCGTAAAGGCGTCCATGCCGGTGTTCGCGGTGATGTCCTTCGGCAGATCCAGTGTCAGCGACGGATCGAGAATGGCAGCATCCGGCACAAGGCACAGGTCTGCCACCGGGAATTTGACGCCCCGTCTCTCGTCGGTGACGACGGCGGCGGCGGTGACCTCTGAGCCGGTCCCGGCAGTGGTCGGGATCGCGACGGTGAAGGGGAGCCTGGCGCGGACCTTCAGCGTGCCTGCCATTTTTTCGATCGGTTTTCCGGGCCTTGCGGCACATGCCGCCGCCATTTTGGTGCAGTCGAGCACGGAGCCGCCGCCGATGGCGAGGAACGCATCGCAGCCCTCCTCGCGGTAGCGTTCCGCAGCGCCCGCGATGCACTGCGTATCGGGGTCCGGCTTCACGCCGTCATAGACGCTCGCCTCCACACCTTCCTGCTTGAGTGCGTCCAGAAGCGGCGCGATCGTGCCGCGCCGGACGGTTCCCGCGGTCGTGACGATCTGCACCTTCTTGACGCCCTGCTGCTCCAGAATAACAGCGGCTGCGAGATAGCTGCCGCTGCCCACGTTCAGCGACTGCTTTTTCTGAGGCAGGACACGCTGGGCGACCGCCATCGCACCCTGATACATTCTGTAAAGTATTTTCAAGCCGTTCATGGAAAGCTCCTTTCTGCGCGCTGTGATCCATCTGAGACAGACGATGATCGTCTGATTCTTTTACGCTTTCTATCATAACGTTTTGCGCGGGAAATTTCAATGCTCGTTTTTTGGCGGTTTTTGTGATTTGACATGGATTTTACATAAGCGCACTTTTCCATTTTACACCCTGCCGGTATTCTAAAGGCGTGATCGAGATCCGATGAAATCATACTGAAATGAAAAGGAGTTCTTTCAAATGAAAAAAGTTATCAGCCTTGCACTTGTTATGCTGCTGGCAGCCGCCGTTTTTGCCGGCTGCGCCAGGCAGACCTCCGGCAGCGTCGCGACCGACGGCTCGACCTCGATGGAAAAGGTCATCGGCGCGCTCGGCGAGCAGTTCCAGAACGACAACAGCGGCATCAC
The DNA here is from genome assembly GCA_900548625.1 of uncultured Eubacteriales bacterium. Taxonomy (GTDB): domain Bacteria; phylum Bacillota; class Clostridia; order Oscillospirales; family Oscillospiraceae; genus CAG-170. Next base: position 17,641 of record URLO01000009.1, read on the forward strand.
CTTTACCTACAACCCCACCGGCTCCGGCTCCGGCATCACCGCCGTGCAGGAGGGCCGCTGCGACATCGGCCTGTCCAGCCGCGCGCTGAAGGACGATGAAAAGAGCGCCGGTCTGGTCGGTACGACCATCGCGCTTGATGGCATCGCCATCATTGTCCACCCCGACAATCCCGTCTCCGACCTCTCCGTGCAGCAGATCGCCGACATCTATACCGGCAAGATCACCAACTGGAAGGACCTCGGCGGCGAGGACGCGGAGATCGTCCTGATCGGCCGTGAGGCTGGCTCCGGCACGCGTGACGGCTTTGAATCGGTCACCGGCACGAAGGATGCCTGCCAGTACCGTCAGGAGCTGACCTCCACCGGCGACGTCATCACCACCGTCTCTCAGAACCCGGCCGCCATCGGCTATGCCTCGCTGGCAGCGCTCAAGGACAACGTCAAGGCAGTGCGCGTGGATGGCGTCAGCCCGAGTGAGCAGACCGTCAAGGACGGCAGCTACGCAGTGCAGAGACCGTTTGTGCTCGTCACGAAGGATGGTACGAAGCTCTCGGACGCGGCACAGAAGTTCTTTGACTTCGCGGTGTCGAGCGATGCGGCGGCACTTATCTCCGCAGCAGGCGCCGTTCCGGTCGCGTAACAGAAAACCGGCGGCGGTGACCCCAGCGGGTCGCCGCCGCATGGCACGCCGCACCGGCTGACAAGCGCGCACAAATCCTTGCGTTCGTTTGTAAGCCGGTGAGCAGCTCCAAAAGAAAGGCGGAATTTCTACTATGCTGGCACATGGCCGCTTGCTGCGGCAAATCGAAAAAACGAACAACCGGCTCTTTGAGTCGATCATTCACGGCATTTTCCTGGTGCTCGGGCTGGTAACGGTCGGATGCGTGCTGCTCATCACAGCGTATCTGGTCGTCAGCGGCCTGCCTGCGATCCACAAGATCGGGCTCGGCAAGTTCCTGTTTGGAACGGTCTGGGCCTCAACGCAGGCGGAGCCGAAATTCGGCATTCTGCCGTTTATCCTGACGAGTGTCTACGGCACGGCGGGCGCGATCCTGATCGGCGTGCCCATCGGCTTTCTGACAGCGGTTTTTCTCGCGAAGGCCGCTTCGCCGCGTCTGCGCGCGGTGGTAGAGGAGGCCGTCAGCCTGCTTGCCGGCATTCCGTCGGTCGTGTACGGACTGGTTGGCATGCTTGTGCTTGTTCCGGGTATCCGAAAGATCTTCGGGCTTCCGGACGGTGCGAGCCTGCTCGCGGCGATCATTGTCCTTGCGGTCATGATCCTGCCGTCCATCATCAAGGTCTCCATGACGGCGCTTGAGGCTGTCCCGCCGGAATATGAGGACGCCTCTCTCGCACTCGGCGCAACGCCTGTCGAGACATGGTTCCGCGTCAGCGTGCCCGCTGCAAAAAGCGGCATTGCGGCGGCGGTCGTTCTCGGCGTCGGCAGAGCGATCGGAGAGGCCATGGCGGTCATGATGGTCTCCGGCAATGTCGCGAACATGCCGTCGCTGTTTCAGAGCGTGCGCTTTCTCACAACGGCGGTGGCGAGCGAAATGGCCTATTCCAGCGGCCTTCAGCGGCAGGCGCTGTTTTCCATCGCGCTGGTGCTGTTCCTGTTTATTATGCTTATCAACGCGGCGCTGAACTTCTTCCTCAAGCGCAGTAAGGGGTGACGGTCATGCAGCATGGTATCTCTAGATCCCGGCGCGCGTATAACACACTGATGCGCGTGCTGATGTATTTTGCGGCAGCGCTGACCTGCGCGCTGGTGCTGTTTCTCATCGGCTACGTGCTTTACAAGGGCGTGCCGCACCTGTCATGGCGACTCGTCTCCACGTCTCCGAGCTATCTGTCCGGCAGCATCGGCATTTTGCCGGACATTCTGAACACGCTCTACGTCGTAATGGCGACGATCCTGGTCGTGCTGCCGCTTGGCGTCTGCGCGGCGATCTATCTGACGGAGTACGCCTCCAACAAGCGCCTCGTCTCGATGATCGAATATGCGGCAGAAACGCTCTCCGGCATTCCGTCGATCATTTACGGACTGGTCGGTATGCTGTTTTTCTGTCAGTTCCTCGGGATGAAGACCTCCCTTTGGGCAGGCAGCATGACGCTCGTCATCATGAACCTGCCGACCATCATGCGCACTACGCAGGAAAGCCTCAAGACCGTTCCGCAGAGCTACCGCGAGGGCGCGTTCGGGCTTGGCGCTGGCAAGTGGCGAGTGATCCGGACGGTGGTCATGCCCGGATGCGTGGACGGCGTCATCACCGGATGCATTCTGGCGGTCGGCCGCATCCTCGGCGAAACGGCGGCGCTTTTGTACACGGCGGGCTTCGCGCACACGCTTTACGGCCTTGCGAAGGGACTCAAAAACTCGGGCGCCACGCTGACGGTCGCACTTTATGTCTATGCCAAGGAGCAGGGCGAGTTCGATGTGGCGTTTGCCATCGCGGCGATCCTGATGCTGCTGACGCTGCTGATCAATCTGGCGGCCACGCTGGTCGGCAAGTATTTTAAGAGGAGGAGAAGCCTATGAATGACCTGATTTCGGTCAAGGATCTGTGCCTGTGGTACGGGAAGACGCAGGCTCTGAAAGATATACAGATCGACATTCCCGAAAAAAGCATCACGGCGCTCATTGGGCCGTCCGGCTGCGGCAAATCGACGTTTCTCAAGACGCTCGACCGCATGAACGACCTGATCCCGGGCGTGAGCATCACAGGCGAGGTCACCTATCGCGGCGAGAACATTTTTGCACCCTCCGTCGATGTCTGTGCGCTGCGCCGCCAGATCGGCATGGTGTTTCAGAAGCCGAATCCGTTCCCGATGAGCATTTACGACAATATTGCCTACGGCCCGCGGACGCACGGCATTCGCGCAAAGGCGCGGCTGGATGATATCGTGGAGCGCTCGCTCCGCGACGCGGCCATCTGGGACGAGGTCAAGGACCGGCTGAAAAAGTCGGCGCTTGGTCTATCCGGCGGACAGCAGCAGCGACTTTGCATCGCACGCGCACTGGCTGTGGAGCCGGATGTGCTGCTCATGGACGAGCCGACGAGCGCCCTCGACCCAATTTCAACTTCTAAGATCGAAGAACTTGCAATCAGCCTCAAAGACAGGTACACTATCATTATCGTAACGCACAACATGCAGCAGGCTGTCCGCATCTCCGATCAGACCGCATTTTTCCTGCTGGGCGAGCTGGTCGAGTACGGAGATACCGAGAAAATGTTCTCGCAGCCGGAGGACCGCAGGACGGAGGACTACATCACAGGGAGGTTTGGATGATGAGAAGCCGGTTTGACGAGCAGCTCAAGCGCCTCGACAAGGAGCTGATCGAGATGGGCGCCATGTGCGAGGAGGCCATCGCGCTGGCTGCCAAGGCGCTTCTGGACGGCGACGAGTCTCTTGCCGCAAAGGTCGCGCCGCTCGATACGGAGATCGACCAGATGGAGCGCGATATTGAGTCCATGTGCCTCAAGCTCCTGCTTCAGCAGCAGCCCGTGGCGCGCGACCTGCGCCAGATCTCCGCGGCGCTCAAGATGATCACGGATATGGAGCGCATCGGCGATCAGGCGGCGGATATTGCCGAGATCATTGTCTTTCTGAAGGGGCGCTCCTGCGAAAGCTGCGCAGCCATCGGAGAGATGGGCAGAGCCACGATCAAGATGGTCACGGACAGCGTGGATGCCTTCGTGCGCCGCGACACGGCGCTTGCTGAGAGCGTCATTCGTTATGACGACATTGTGGACGATTATTTTCTGAAGGTCAAGACGGCGCTCATTGGGCTTCTGGCCAGGACGCCGGATGACGGCGAATATGCGCTCGATCTCCTGATGATCGCGAAGTATTTTGAGCGCATCGGCGACCATGCCGTGAACATTGCCGAGTGGGTGGTGTTTTCCGTCACCGGCGTACATAAGGAGGAGGGGTGAGCATGATCTGGTGTGTGGAGGATGACGCCGGTATCCGTGATATCGAGGTCTACACGCTCCGCTCGACCGGCTTTGACGCGAGGGGCTTTGCCGACGCGGATGCATTCCGCGCGGCACTGAGGGAGGAAAAGCCGGAGCTTGTGCTTCTGGATGTGATGCTGCCCGGGGAGGACGGTGTATCGCTTCTGCGCTTTTTGCGCGCCGGGCCGGAAACGGCGCAGATCCCCGTCATTATGGCGACGGCAAGGGGCATGGAATATGACAAGATCCAGAGCCTTGACCTCGGGGCGGACGACTATCTGGTCAAGCCCTTCGGCATGATGGAGATGGTCTCGCGCGTCAAGGCGGTGCTCCGCCGCTGCGCGCCCTCCCAGACACAGAGAATTCTCAAAACGGGCGGACTGAGCGTGAACCTGGACGAGCACACGGTCACAGCCGATGGCGAACGCATCGCGCTGACCTTCAAGGAATTTGAGCTTCTGCGGCTGTTCCTGTCGCATCCGGGCCTTGCCTATACGCGCGACCAGCTCTTTGCCGCCGTCTGGGGCGAGGATTACGTCGGCGAGACACGGACGGTCGATATGCACATCCGGACGCTTCGGCAGAAGCTCGGCGAGTACGGAAAGTGCATCGAGACGGTGCGCGGTGTCGGTTACCGGCTGGAGGCACAGACATGACGAAAAAAATCTTTCAGTCGATCATGTTCGCCGCTATGGCGGTGCTGCTGGCGAGCATTCTGATCATCATGGGCTGCCTGTACGACTATTTTACCGGCGTGCAGGAGCAGCAGCTGGAGGACGAGCTGTCGCTGGCGATGGCCGGCGTTGAAAACTCCGGCGAAGCCTATCTCAAGGCCATCCACGGCAAAAGCTATCGCCTGACTTGGATCGGAGCAGACGGCTCGGTACGGTTTGACACGCAGGCAGACGAGACCTCGATGGAAAATCACGCCCAGCGCGACGAGGTGCGCGAGGCCTTGCAGTCCGGCGAGGGCAAAAGCTCCCGCTACTCCGATACGCTTCTGGAAAAGACCGTCTATTATGCGCGGCGCATGACCGACGGCAGCGTGCTCCGCATTTCGATCAGCCGCGCGACCATCGGCGTGATCGCCATGGGTATGCTCCAGCCGATGCTGGTCGTGGCCTGTGCCGCGCTGCTGCTGGCGTTTTTCCTTGCAAAGCGCATTTCCGCGCGCGTGGTCGCGCCGCTGAACCGGCTTGATCTGGAAAACCCGCTGGAAAACGACGCCTATGAGGAGCTCGCGCCGCTTCTGACGCGCATCAGCCGCCAGCGCCGGCAGATCGACGCGCAGCTGAAGGAGCTCCAGCAGAAGAAGGACGAATTTGCGCAGATCACATCCAGCATGAATGAGAGCCTCGTCCTGATGAACGAAAAGGGCGGCATTTTGAGCATCAATCCCGCCGCGCGGGCATTGTTCCATGCGGACGAGCGCTGCATCGGGCAGGATTTCCTGACCATCGAGCGCAGCCATGAGCTGAGCGTCGCGATCGATCACGCCATGCAGACCGGCCACAGTGAGACGCGCTTTTCGCGCAGCGGCCGGGAGTATCAGCTGGACATCAGCCGCATTGAGTCCGAGGGCGCGGTCGTCGGTGCGGTGCTGCTCGCGTTTGACGTGACGGAGGAGGCCTTCGCAGAGCGAAACCGCCGCGAATTCACGGCGAATGTGTCGCACGAGCTGAAAACACCGCTCCAGTCCATCATGGGCAGCGCCGAGCTGATCGAAAACGGCCTTGTGAAGAAGGAGGATATGCCGCGCTTCATCGGGCATATCCGCACCGAGTCTGCGCGCCTTGTCACACTGATCGATGATATCATCCGCCTTTCTCAGCTCGACGAGGGCGGCGAGCTTCCTTATGAACAGCTTGAGCTGCACGCCATCTGCGAGGAGACGGCAGCCACGCTGGAAGGTGCGGCCGCAGCGAAGCATGTGACGCTGCGCGTCCACGGCGAAAAAACGCACATCCGCTGCGTGCGGCGGCTTGTGGCGGAGACCGTTTTCAACCTCTGCGACAACGCGATCAAGTATAATCGCGACGGCGGCACGGTCGATGTGACGGTCGAAAAGCGCGGCGCCTGCGCCGTCGTGACTGTGCAGGATACCGGCATCGGCATCCCGCCGGAGCACCAGAGCCGCATATTTGAGCGCTTCTACCGCGTGGATAAGAGCCATTCCCGCCAGTCCGGCGGGACCGGACTTGGCCTATCCATCGTCAAGCACGCCGTGCAGGATCTGGGCGGGCACATCACGCTGGAAAGCACACCGAACGTTGGAACTAAGATCACGGTGAGTTTCCCGGACGGAAAGCTGTAGCACAGCTCAAAAAACGGTTGGTTTCAAATGAAACCAACCGTTTTTCAGTATAGCGTTTCTTCGTCCTCAGCAAACAGCCGGTCATTGATGTCCTGAACGCTGACATTGTGCGTCAGACCGTAGATCAAAATGGCGTCGCGCCGGTTGCGGGGATAGAGCTGCGCAAGACCGTAGAGCTTCAAAAGCTCCTGTGTCTCGTCCAGTGTGGCGTTAAGGCCATAGCACAGGCAGATCAGCCTTCCGCGCGAGGGTGTCCGGCGGCCGGAAAGAATCTGGTGTACATAGATCTCACTCATGCCGGAGCAGCGGGCGAGTGTCGCCTTGCTGATGCCGCTGCGGTCGATCAGCTCTTTGATGTATTCCTGTCCGCTGTCGTTGTTAAAGCTGCGTTCGTTGTTCAAAAGAAAAGCACTGAGACTGCCGCTCTGCGCCAGCTCAGCCTGCAATTTGCTCGTGTTCTTCGGTTTCATCCGGCAGCCTCCTTTACAAATCTTCTTTTCTCCGTTATAATTCAAGCTGTATTACCGTATATATTACAGGAAATGCGGAGAAAAAGCAAGAGCGGTAGGTGGCTATGGACGTTTATGACGGTCTTCTGAACGCGATTCAGACAGAGTACGACATGGTACGGCAGCTCAAAAAGAGCGAGCGCGGGAGTGTGCGCGTTGTGCGTCACCGGCAAAGCGGCGTGCGCTTCGTTTTCCGACGCTATGAGGGAAGCGGCGCAGTCTATCAAAAACTTCTTCCGGTCTCCTGCCCAAATCTGCCGCAGATCATGGAAACAGCAGAGCGAAACTCACAGGTGATCGTACTGGAGGAGTTCGTACACGGCGATACGCTGGCATTTTTGCTCGAGGGCGGGACGATGTCCGCGTCACAGGCCGGACGCATCGCCGGGCAGATCTGCCGCGCACTGTATGTGCTGCACACACTCGGCGCGGTGCACCGGGATGTGAAGCCGGAAAATATTCTTCTCCGCGGAGACGAGGCTGTGCTCATCGACTTTGACGCCTCGCGTATCTATCACAGCGACGCGCCGGAGATGACGATGGACACAATGATCCTCGGGACGACCGGTTATGCTGCGCCGGAGCAGTACGGTCTGTCACAGACCGACCCGCGGGCAGATATTTACTCGCTCGGCGTGGTGCTGAACGTTATGCTGACGGGGGAGCACCCTTCTCGCCGTCTGGCCGCCGGGCATCTCGGGAGGGTCGTCCAGCGCTGCACGATGATGAGTCCAAAGCAGCGCTATCAGAGCGTTCTGGAGCTGCTGGCGGAGCTTTGATCAGCATGAAGAACAGAGATTCCCATCCGTGCGCGGCGTTCTGCTTGCAAATCCCGTGCGGAAACGCTATGATAAAATATATTTTGCCGCATTGCGGCGATGAATGGAGGCGCAGCAATGGCGACCGATGTTTTATCCGCCATTCACGACCGGCTTCGTACTTTCTCCAAGGGCCAGAAGCTGATCGCGGGCTTTATTTTACAGTCCTATGACAAGGCGGCATTCATGACCGCCAGCAAGCTCGGCAAAACCGTGGGCGTGTCGGAGTCCACGGTCGTTCGCTTTGCCGTGGAGCTTGGGTTTGACGGCTACCCCAGCATGCAGAAAACGCTTCAGGAGATCGTGCGCAACAAGCTGACCTCGGTTCAGCGTATCGAGGCTGCAAACGACCGCATCGGCAATCAGGATGTTGTCTCGACTGTCCTTCAGGCCGATATCGACACGCTCCGCAGGACGAGCGAGACGCTCGACCGCCGCGAGATGGACACGAGCGTGGACGCCATCCTTGCCGCACGCCATATCTACATCGTCGGCGTGCGCTCCTCGGCGGCGATCGCGAGCTTTCTGAATTTCTATTTCCGCAATATTTTTGACAATGTGTCGCTCGTGCCCTCCACCGCGACCAGCGAGATGTTCGAGCAGCTCCTGCGCGTCGGCAGAGAGGATGTGGTCATCGGAATCAGTCTTCCGCGCTACTCCAGCCGCACCATCAAGGCGATGCAGTATGCACACGACTGCGGCGCGACGATTCTTTCCATCACGGATAAGCCTGACGCGCCGGCAGGCAAGATCGCGGATCATGTTCTTGTTGCCAAGAGCGATATGGTTTCGATCGTGGACTCACTCGTTGCACCGATGAGCGTCGTCAACGCGCTCATTGTCGCGGTCAGCCGCAAGCGTGAGGAGGAGGTTTCCAAGACCTTCAAGGATCTGGAGCGGCTGTGGGATGAGTATGATGTCTATGAGCGTGTGGAATAAGGCGGAGATCCTTGTCGCCGGAGGCGGCGCGGCAGGGATGATGGCTGCCATTGCAGCGGCGGAGCGCGGTGCGCGCGTGCTGCTGTTTGAAAAAAACGACCGCCTCGGAAAAAAGCTTTATATCACCGGAAAAGGGCGCTGCAACGTGACGAATGACTGTGTGCCCGAGGAATTCTTTCAGAATGTTCCGCGCAATCCGCGCTTTTTGTACAGCTCGATCTATGCTTTTCCGCCGCTCGACGTGATGGCGTGGTTTGAAGCGCGCGGCTGTCCGCTGAAAACAGAACGCGGAAACCGCGTCTTTCCGCAGTCGGACAAGTCTGCAAGCGTCATCGACGCCCTGCGTGCGGAACTGCGGAGGCTCGGCGTCCGCGTGTGCCATGAGGACGTTCAGGCACTTCTGATGCAGGATGGAGCAGTCACAGGGCTTCGCACGCAGCTCGGAAGCTATGACGGCGCTGTGATCCTCGCCACCGGCGGATGCAGCTATCCGCAGACCGGCTCGACCGGTGACGGATACCTGTTGGCTGCCTCGGCAGGGCACACGATCGTTCCGCCGGTCGGCTCGCTTGTGCCGCTCGTGGAAAAGGGACACGACTGCAAGCAGATGCAGGGGCTGGCGCTCAAAAACGTGGATCTCCGGCTGGTCAATCAGAAAAAGAAGGTCGTTTTTCAGGAGTTCGGGGAGCTGCTGTTCACACATTTTGGCCTTTCCGGTCCCGTCGTGCTCAGTGCCAGCGCGCACATGAACGAGAAGGACAGCTACACCGCCGTAATCGATCTCAAGCCTGCGCTGGATGAAGGAAAGCTCGATCAGCGTCTGCTGCGCGACTTTGAGAAATTCCAGAACCGCGACTTTGAAAATGCGCTGGTGGAGCTGCTGCCGAAGTCCATGATTCCAGTGGTCATCCGCAGAAGCGGCATCCCGCCCGAAGAAAAGGTACACTCGATCACGCGTGAGCAGCGCAGAGCGCTGCTGGAGACGATCAAGCATTTTGCCGTCGAGATCGCCTGCAAGGCGCCTGTGGAGGATGCCATTGTCACCTCCGGCGGCGTAAAAGTCTCGGAGGTCGATCCGAAAACCATGCAGTCCAAGAAGATGACTGGACTTTATTTTGCGGGCGAACTCCTGGACGTGGACGCCTATACGGGCGGCTTTAATTTGCAGATCGCATGGGCGACCGGCCGCGCGGCGGGCGCTGCGGCGGCGGAAGCCATCAAAAATAGGGAGGAGACCCTATGAAAGAGAAAACGTTCAGCGTCGCCATCGACGGCCCTGCCGGCGCCGGAAAGAGCACGCTTGCACGCCGCGCGGCAAGCGCACTCGGCTTTGTATATGTGGACACGGGCGCGATTTACCGCACCGTCGGCTATCACATGTGGATGATGGGCATCGGCCCGAAAGATCAGGACGGCATCCGCCGCTGCCTGGACGATGTCAATATTTCGGTGGAATATGATGGCGCGGGCGCCCAGCACATGATCCTAAACGGCACGGATGTCTCGGACGAGATCCGCACGCCGCTCATGTCGAGCTACGCCTCCGGCGTCTCGGCGCAGCCGTGCGTGCGCGATTTCCTGCTGGATATGCAGCGCGGAATTGCAAGACGCCACAACGTTGTTATGGACGGGCGCGACATCGCGACCGTCGTGCTGCCGCGTGCGGACGTCAAGATCTTCCTGACCGCCTCACCCGAGGTGCGGGCGCGCCGCCGCTTTGAGGAGCTGACGGCGAAGGGCGAAAAGGTTCGCTATGAGAGTGTACTCGAGGACATGAAGGCGCGCGACAAGCAGGATTCCACCCGCGCCATTGCGCCGCTTCGCTGTGCGCCGGATGCCGTGAAGCTCGATACGTCCGGGATGGACCTTGACGCGGCGGAGGCGGCGATTTTGGAGATCGTCCGGCGAAAGCTGGGCTGAGACACAAAGAGAAGCTGGAAGGGAAACGTTATGCAGACCAAATTGGCAGAAACGGCTGGCTTTTGCTTCGGCGTTGACCGCGCGGTCGCGCTGGTCGAGCAGGCCGTCCGTGAGGGAAAGCGCGTTGCGACGCTTGGCCCCATCATTCACAACCGGCATGTGATCGAGCGCTTCAAGACGCTTGGCGTGCGCGAGATCGCCGCACCCGAGGAGGCCGCGGCAGGGGAGTGCGTCGTCATCCGCTCGCACGGTGTTTCGCGCGCGGTGATGGAGGCGCTGGAGAAAATGGGCGTCGAGATCGTGGACGCGACGTGCCCGTTTGTGAAAAAGATCCACCGAATCATCTCCGCCGCAGCAGAAAACGGCCAGCAGCCGGTCATCATCGGCACGCGCGCGCATCCCGAGGTGCAGGCCATTGCGGGCTGGTGCAGCGCACCGCTGGTCTTTGAATCGCCGGAGGAATTCGCCTCCTGGCTGGCGGATGACGCAAAACGAACAGAAATTCCCATACGAATGGTCTGCCAAACCACCAGTACGCAGAATTTATGGAAAAAAACTTGCGAGATCGCAAAAAAAGAGTGTACAAATTGCGAAATATTTGATACAATATGCAAAGCTACGGAGATGCGTCAAAAAGAAGCGACTACTCTGGCAAAACAATGTGATGCCATGGTGGTTGTCGGCGACGCGAGAAGCTCGAATACGGGGCGTCTCGCTGATATTTGCAGGCAGTATTGCAAGCATGTCGCGCTGGTTGACAGTGCGGCGGAGTTGGATATGCTTCTTTTATCTAACGCGAAAACTGTGGGTATCACGGCAGGAGCATCGACTCCGGCGTGGATAATTAAGGAGGTAAACAACAAAATGAGCGAAGAAATGAAAGTTGAAACTGCAATGGAGGAGAATTTTGCCGAGCTTCTCGAGCAGTCCCTCAAGACTTTGAATAACGGAGATAAGGTCACCGGCACGGTCATGGCCATTACCAACAACGAAGTCGAAGTAGACCTCGGCACCAAGCACACCGCATACATCCCGGTCGAGGACTTCACCTCCTCTGACCCCACTGCAAAGATTGAAGATCTGGTCAAGGTCGGCGACGAGGTCGAGGCTGTTGTCGTTCACGTCAACGACGGCGAAGGCGTTGTCCGTCTGTCCAAGAAGCGTCTCGAGGCCGGCAAGGCTTGGGAAGAAATCGAAGCTGCTGTTGAGAGCCGTGAGATCCTCGAGGGCACCGTCACCGAAGAAAACAAGGGCGGCATCGTTGTCAACGTCAAGGGCATCCGCGTGTTCGTTCCTGCTTCTCAGACCAACGTCCCCAAGGGCGGCGATCTGGGCGCTCTGGTCAAGAGCAAGGTCCAGCTCCGCATCACGGAGGTCAACCGTGCCCGCCGCCGCGTGGTCGGCTCCATCCGTTCCGTCGCTTCCGAGCAGCGCAAGGCCGCTCAGGAGAAGGTCTGGAGCGAGATCGAGGTTGGCAAGCACTACACCGGTGTTGTCAAGTCCCTGACTTCCTACGGCGCATTCGTTGACATCGGCGGCGTGGACGGCATGGTCCATGTTTCCGAGCTGAGCTGGAATCACATCAAGAACCCGGCTGAGGTCGTCAAGGTCGGCGACACCATCGAGGTGTTCGTCATCTCCTTCGATCCGGAGAAGAAGAAGATCTCCCTCGGCTACAAGACCGATGCCACCAATCCGTGGACCATCTTCACCAACGACTATCATGTCGGCGATGTGGTCAAGGTCAAGATCGTCAAGCTCATGACCTTTGGCGCATTCGCAGAGATCATCCCCGGTGTGGACGGCCTGATCCACATTTCTCAGATCGCTGACCGCCGCATCGGCAAGCCCGAGGACGTTCTGGCTGAGGGTCAGGAAGTGGATGCAAAGATCATCGACATCGATCTGGAGCACAAGCGTATCTCCCTGTCCATCCGTGCGCTGCTGGCGCCGGTTGACGAGGCGGACGACGCGGAGTAATCCAAAATCGCAAATCCGAAGCGGGACGGCTTGCCGTCCCGCTTCTTGCTGCCCCTGCGGCGAAACTGCCTGCATAACAGAGCCGGACGTGCCATATCCTGAAAGCAAAGGGGAGGGGAGTCCGGTATGAGAAAAAAGTCAGAACGCAAAGCAAATACGATGTGGCAGACGGCACTCTGCGCGGCAGGCGTCAGCCTCGCCGCCGCGATCACACTTGCTGCGCTCATCGCGGCACTGGTTCTGGGCGGGATCGTGCAGCAGAGACAGATCGAAGGAGCGGCTGTATTTGCGGCTGGGATCGGTGCGCTTGCAGGCGCGTTCTATGCAGTGAAGATGGCGGAGCAGAAAAAGCTCGCTGCGGCAGCACTCGGCGCGGCCGTGTATGCGTTCGTGCTGCTGATGGGGAATCTACTGTTTGTCGATGCGCCGCCGGTCGGGATCGGCAGGATCGGGTGCGTCTGCCTCGGCGCGGCAGCGCTTGCGAGCCTGATCGCTGCACGCCGCCCGAAGCGACTGCACGCTGCAAGGCGAAGGTGACGGCGAACTTGCATACAGAAACAGCAGGTAAATGACATTTACCTGCTGCACTTTTGCAGGATTTCCTGCAAAAGCAAGATTTAGAAGTTGAATCGCGACCATCGCACCAGATGTGGTGCTTTTTCCGTACCTGACCGCACCTTGCGTCCACACACTGTTTCTAAATTTACATAACATTATTGACATAATCCGTTGTCATAATTAACAAATTTTTAAGAATTACGCTTTTTTCCTTGAAATTCAAGGCCAAATGCGGTATATTAGCCTCACTTCCACAGAGGCGCTTTAGTAGAAATAATTATTTCGCGCGTTCATCTGCGCGTTTTTTATTTCCACTTTTTCGTTCTGCGGCGCACCTTGGCTCATGCATACTGCCGATTGCGGGGATTCATTTCAAAACCCGGCATTCTTTGTCATGCACACATTCTGCATTGGAAGGGCTTACATATGGCAGCGGACATCATTACCCGGTATGAGGATTACCTCATCGAGATCAAACACGCATCGAATAATACCGTGTCGTCTTACATGCGGGACATTCATCAGTATGCGTCATACCTGCTCACGCTGGGAACGGATGTGCTCGAGGCAACGCAGCGGACGATCGCGGATTATGTGCAGTGGCTCCAGAACCGCGGAAAATCGCCTGCAACGGTCTCGCGCAGCCTTGCTTCGCTCAAAAGCCTGTACATGTTCGCGCTCAGCGAGGATGAGATCGACCAGAATCCGGTGCGCAACATCAAGCTGGAGAAAACAGAGAAAAAGCTCCCGCAGATCCTCTCCGGCAAGGAGGTCGAGCTTCTGCTGGAGCAGCCGAAATGCTCGGACATGAAGGGCTACCGCGACAAGGCGATGCTGGAGGTGCTGTATGCGACCGGTATTCGCGTCAGCGAGCTTATCAATCTCAACTATGACGATGTAAGTCTTTCGGGCGGCTTCCTGCGCTGCGCCGGCGGCGGTAAAACGCGCATCATTCCGCTCTACCCGGAGGCGCTGCAGGCGCTTGCAGATTATATGGAGGATGTGCGCCCGAAAATGATCGCCGACCCGTCGGAGCAGTCACTGTTCGTCAACATCTCCGGCGAGCGCATGTCGCGTCAGGGCTTCTGGAAGATCATCAAATTCTATCAGGAAAAGGCGCACATCGACAAGGATATCACGCCGCACACACTGCGCCACAGCTTCGCAGCGCACCTGCTGGAGAACGGCGCGGATCTGCGCTCCATTCAGGAAATGCTCGGCCACAGCGATATTTCCTCTACGCAGGTCTATGCGCAGCTCGTCAAACAGAATCTCAAGGCAGTCTATAACAAATACCATCCGAAAGCGTGACCGGTCTTCGCCTGACCGGTTTGCGCCCATAGCATATCGCACATGCAGAACGCATCCCCACCGTAGGACCACGGTGGGGATGCGTTCTCTTTTTCTGCTTGATTGAAATACTTTGCAACGCTCGTGCCGGCGGGTCAGCTTCCGATGCCGGTCATGGCCTCCAGCACCTCATACTGCTGGGCGTTGAGCCCCTTCTTCATGGCAAGCCCCTCGAGAATGTCGAGATCCATCATGCCGCCGTTGCGGGCGCAGATGACGCGGTTGGTCTTGCCCTCGGCAAGAACTTTGACGGCGTGATAGCCCATGCGCGTCGCCATCACGCGGTCGCGCGCCGACGGCGTACCGCCGCGCTGAATGTGGCCAAGAATGGTCACACGCGGATCGAGGCCGAGCACGTCATGGATGACCTTGCCGATCTCCATGCCGCTGCCGGCGCCCTCTGCGACGATGATCATAAAATGCGTGTTGCCCGCAAGGCGCGATTGACGGATGCGGTCAATGACATCGCGCTCGAAATCGACGCCCTTTTCCGGCACCAGAACTGCGGTTGCACCGGTCGCAAGGCCGACATACAGCGCCAGATGGCCGGCATTGTGCCCCATGACCTCGACCACGGAGCAGCGCTCGTGCGACTGCATCGTATCACGCAGACGGTCGATGGCCTCTACCGCCGTGTTGGCTGCGGTGTCATAGCCGATGGTATAGTCTGTGCAGACGATGTCGTTGTCGATCGTTGCGGGGATACCCGCGACGGAAATGCCCTGCTTGCTCAGCTCGACAAGACCGCGGAATGTGCCGTCGCCGCCGATGCCAATGATGCCGCCGAGCCCCAGCAGCTTGCAGGTCGCTGCGGCCTTCTGCTGGCCCTCCACAGTGCGGAATTCCTCGCAGCGCGCGGTGTAGAGCATCGTGCCGCCGCGATTGATGATATGAGAAACGTTATCGGTTGTCAGCTTGATAAAATCGCCGTTGATCAGACCCATATAGCCGCGGCGGATGCCGATGCACTCGATGCCGCGGAAGGTCGCGGCACGCACGACCGCGCGTACTGCGGCGTTCATGCCGGGGGCGTCGCCGCCGGATGTCAGAACTCCGATCCGTTTTACTGCGTTTTCCATAGGAGTACCTCTTTCCTTGAGAATCTGAAATAATTTTACTGCAAAAATCAAAGCGTGTAAATACGCAAATTCGTGAATTAACATAGTATTTCCGTTTTCTTAAAAAATGGCTCATAATTTCTTTTTATCTTGGAAAAACTCGGTACTGGTGGTATACTTTCTGGTAAGAAAACAACACGGATGGAGGCGCTTTTATGAACCAGATCAGTCAGATCCTCGGCGAGGTCAAAAAAGCGGTCGTTGGTAAGGACCGCGTGCTCGTCTGGGTCATGACCGTCATTCTCGCGCGTGGACACATTCTGCTGGAGGACATTCCCGGCGTCGGTAAAACGACGATGGCGCTGGCGTTTGCAAAGGCACTCGGTCTGGAGTACGGCCGCGTACAGTTTACGCCGGACGTCCTGCCTTCGGATATCACCGGCTATTCTATTTATAATAAGGAGACAGGCGCCATGCGCTATCAGCCGGGCGCCATCGTCTGCAATATTTTTCTCGCGGACGAGCTCAACCGCGCGACCTCGCGCACGCAGTCCGCACTTTTGGAGGCGATGGAGGAGGGGCAGGTCACCGTGGACGGCGTCAGCCACCGCATCCCGCAGCCGTTCATCGTCTTTGCAACGCAGAACCCGACCGGCGCGTCCGGCACGCAGCTTCTCCCGGATTCGCAGATGGACCGCTTCACCGTCCGCATGTCCATCGGCTATCCCGAGCCGGAGGATGAGCGGAATATGGTGCTCCGCCGTCAGGGCGGCAATCCGCTGGCGCTGATCCGGCCTGTGGTCACGCGCGAGCAGCTCGCCGCCATGCAGGACGAAGCGGCAGCCGTGTACATGAAGGCTGAGCTGATTGACTACACCGTCTCGCTGATCGGCGCGACGCGCGCGCATCCGCTTATCCTGCGCGGTGCAAGCCCGCGTGCCACGCTCTCCGTGACCGCCATGGCAAAATCGGTCGCCTATGTGCAGGGGCGTGATTATGTCGTGCCGAAGGACGTTCAGACCGTGTTTGTCAGCACCGTCGCGCACCGGCTTCTCATGTCGCCCGAGGCTGAGGCAAAAGCCATCACGCCGGAAACCGTGCTCGAGGAGATCCTCAAGCGCACGCCGGCACCGAGGGTCTGAGATGCGGAAGGCTCGACTGCTGTATGCGGCGCTGCTTGCCGGAATGCTGCTCTTTCACATCTATTATAGCGGCTGGATCTCCTGGTTCCTGCTGGTGTTTTTGCTGTGCCTGCCTGTTTTCTCGCTGATATTCAGTCTGCCCTGCGTCCTGCACCAGCGATTTTCTGCGCATCTGCCGGAATGCTGTACGGTCGGGGAGGAGGCGCTTTTGCATCTCGTGAACGCGCGCAGGCCCGTCCTTCCGGCGCTGCCGTGCAGCATCCGTCTGACCTGCATCGACCGCATGGGCGGCACAACGGACACGCAGGAGTACCGCTTTGCCGCGTGGGACGCGCGCGACATCGTTCTTGCGACGGCGCACTGCGGCGCGTATGCGTATTCCTTTTCGCGCGGGAAGATGACGGATTATCTCGGCCTGTTTTCATTCAAAATGCGTCTGCCGGAGTTGGGCGTGCTGCGCGTTTGGCCAACGCCCGAGGCGCCGGAGCCGCTCCCGAATCTCAGCCGCTTTCAGGCGCGCGCCTACCGCCCGAAGCACGGCGGCGGCTTTTCCGAAATACACGACATGCGCGAATACCGGCCCGGAGACAGTATGCGCGACATTCACTGGAAGCTGTCCGCAAAGACGGACAAGCTGATCGTCCGCGAGGCTCAGGAGCCGGACCGCCGATACGTCCTGCTGACGCTCGACCTCACGGGCGAGCGGCGCGATGCCGACCGGAAGCTTGCCATCCTGCTCTGGGTGAGCCGCTGGCTTCTGGAGCATGAGGCAGCGCATTTTGTCTGCTGGCTCTCACCGAAGGATCTCGAACCCGTGACCATGCCGGTTGGAGGCGAGGCGGAGCTGGAGGCGCTGATGCAGGCGCTTCTGGATACACCTCTGCGTGCGGACATGCCCTCGATCGCGGGCAGGAGCTTTGCGGCAGCAGACTGGCGGTATCACATCCGCCTTCCGGAGGAGGTGACGGTATGAAGCGCTTTGACGTAATGCAGGCGCTCTCCGGCGCCCTTTACGCCCTTGCCGTCACATTCGGGGCACTGATGTGCCCGGTGACCGCGTTCCAGATCCCGGTCGATCCGCTTCCGCTTTTCCTGACGTGTGCGGCGCTCTGCCTGCTGTTTGCCGTCCTCTGTGGACTGCGCCGCGTGTGGTTTGCCATTTGCGCCGCGCCCTTGCTGCTCGGTGCGCTGCTCTATCTCCGCTGGGAGGCGTGTGTAAGCGCGTTTTTCGTTGCGGCGGAGAGAGTCGTTGCATGTTTTTCTGCCGCCTACTCGCTTGGGCAGGAGCTTTCCCTGCCGGATGGAATTGCGATGGCGGAGACAGCCAACGCATTTCTGGTTCTTCCGGCAGTGATCCTGGCATTTTTGTGTACATTTTCACTCGAACAGCGGCGCACGCCGGTGCTCTGTGCTGCGGCGGGGCTTCCGTTTCTGGTACTTTGCCTGTTCATTCTGGAAACGGTACCGGCAGCATGGGCGGTGCTGCTGCTGATCGGTGCGCTGGCGCTGGCGTTCTTGACGCAGAGTATCCGCAGGGAAAACGCTGAGGCAGCGTGCCGTTTGAGCGCGCTGCTTGCGCTGCCGCTTGCGGCTTTGATCGGGCTGCTCGTCCTGATCTCTCCGCCGGGGGTGTATGAGAGGGGCGCGTGGCAGGAGGATCTGCAAAGCAGCGTCAGCTCCGCCCTCGATAGGCTCTCTCTGTTCCGCATGGATCACAAAACAGGGCAGATGGAGCTCGTCTCGCCGTTTTCACCCAGTACGCTTGGAAGCCGCGTGTGGGATTCCAGCGTGGAGCGTGTCGATCTTTCACGTGTCGGCCCGCAGAGCAAGACCGGCCGGCACGTCATGGACATCCGTTCGCCGCTCGCGGGTACCTATCATCTGCGCGCGGACTCGATGGCGGCCTACCAGGACAGCACCTGGACGGCGCTCCCCAAGAGCGCGTATGCGGAGCTTTCCGTGCCGGAGGATGCCTTCCTGTCAGAAACGCAGGAGGCTGTGCGGACACTGGAGATCAAGACCGATATGAAATCGTCCATCTGCTATCTGCCGTACAAGCCCGTCGCACTGCCGGAGGGCATGACGCCGTACTTTGACGCCTATGTGCGCAATTCGCAGCAGGCAACGCAGTATTCCATCGATTTTTCCACCCGTTACCGCTGGTCGGAGACGAGCGGCGACAGCGACTACAGCGCCTTTGTGCGCCGGTATTATCTGGAGCTTCCGGATGACCTGCGTGCGTCGCTTCTGGAGCTTGATGAGGTTCGTTCACTTCCGCAGGCGTCTGTATCCGGTATCGAGACCTGCACAAAAGCGGTCACTGCGCTCGTTCAAAAAGGGAAGACCTACAGCCTTGAGACTGCACGTGTCCCGTCCGGTGAGGATTTTGTCTACTGGTTTTTGACGCAGAGCGACACAGGCTATTGCGTGCATTTTGCAACGTCGGCGGCGCTCCTGCTGCGCTATTGCGGCGTCCCGGCGCGGTATGTGACCGGGTACACCGTTTCTGCCGCAGAAGGGGAGTGGACGCCCGTTACCGAGGACGATGCGCACGCCTGGGTCGAATACTATGACGGAGCGCAGTGGCTCGTGCTCGATCCCACGCCCGCCGATCTCTCCGCGGATACGCCGGAGACCAGTCCGGAGCCGGATACCGCCGAGCCGGAGCCTACGCCGGATGTGCAGCCGGATATCCCGCAGCAGCCGGAAACGCCATCCCCGGCCGTATCCACTTCAAATACCGGGGGACACGATGCACCGCAGACCACAACGGACCCCGGCGGTGCAGCAGGGAAGTCCGGCGTGTGGCGCACGGTGCTTTTCTGGGTGCTTGGCATCCTTGCCGCCATCGCATTGTGGTTCGGATACCGCATTGTGCGGCTGGCGGGACGCAGCACACAGCTCTCACGGGGCAATCTCAACCGTCAGGCGGTCATGCATTTCCGGCATCTGCGGTTTTTGTCGAAGCTGGCAGGATGCGAGGTTCCGCCGGAGCTGGAGGCGCTCGCACTGAAGGCGAAATTCAGCCAGCACAGGCTGACACCGCAGGAGCTTGCGCCGCTCAAGGCACACTGCGATGCGCTGACGCACGAGCTGATGCAGGAAAAGCGTCCGTGGAAACGTTTTTTGTACCGTATGATCTATGTGATCTATTGACGGGAGCACAATGCATCGATCAAATAGAAATCTGCCAAGGGCGCGCGGCTTCACGCGGCTGCCCCTGGCAGATTTTTAATTCGCATGGGGGAGGACGAGCCACGCTTGTTGGAAAAATACGCATAAAAAGAACGAACGCAACAAAATAAAAATTTTGTTGCGTTAGAGAGCCGGATATGATACAATAAAGCCATACGAGACCGCGTTTGCACTGCCGCGCGCGATGCAGACGAAACCTGCCAAATGACACAAGCGATGAAACGGAGCGTTCAATATGGAAAACTATCAGGATTGCCCGCAGATCCTGCGCGAATTTCTTTCTTATCATGAAACGATCAAGGGCCAGTCGCGGCGCACCATCTCCGAATACTATCTGGATATCCGGATGTTTCTGCGCTTCATAAAGCTCATGCGTCGCGAGCTGCCGGTGAATACGCCGCTTGAGGACATCCCGATCAGCGACGTGGATCTGGACTTCGTGCGCAGCGTCAGCACGTATGAGGTTTTTGACTTTCTCTCGTTTCTCGCAAACGACCGCATCCCGGAGGGCTCGCACGACGAGCCCGGCATCGGTACGGCTGCACGTGCGCGAAAGCTGTCGGCGCTCAAATCCTTCTACAATTATCTCAGCGTTTCGACAAAGCAGATCAAGGAAAATCCCGTAAAGGACATTGAACTGCCGAAGCTCCGCAAAAGCCTTCCGAAATACCTGAGTCTCGAGGAATCTACGGCGCTGCTTCGCGCCGTCTCCGGGCCGAATCAAGCGCGCGATTTTGCGATCCTGATGCTCTTTTTGAACTGCGGCATCCGGCGCTCAGAGCTGGTCGGGCTGAATCTGTCGGATGTCTACGATGACCGTATCCGCGTCGTTGGCAAGGGAAACAAGGAGCGCATCGTCTATATGGGCGCCTCCTGCCGCAAAGCCATTGACGATTATCTGGTCGAACGCAACAAAATCGTACTCTCAGACAATCGCGCGCTCTTTGGCTCGCGCGACAAAAACCGCATCAGCGTCACCGCCGTTCACCGGCTCGTCAAGAAGCATCTGCTGGAGGCCGGTCTGGACTCGACGCAGTTTTCCGCGCACAAGCTGCGCCACACTGCCGCAACGCTGATGCTCTCAAACGGCGTTGATCTCAAGACGCTCCAGGAGGTTCTCGGTCATGAGAATCTCAATACGACGCAGATCTACACGCACATTGAGAATACGGAGCTGAAGATCGCCGCAGAGGCCAATCCCCTCTCCAAAATCAAGATCTAGCGCTTCCCTGCCCTTTTTCTCAGATAAAATTCCCGCAGGATTTCTCCTGTGGGAATTTGTTTCGATTTATCCACCCAAATAGGCTTTTTTGATGGAATCACTCTCCAAAAGTTCATGCCCAAGGCCAGAGAGCGTAATCGTGCCGGATTCCAGAACGTAGGCTCTGTCCGCGACTTGAAGCGCCATCTGCGCATTCTGCTCGACAAGCAGGATCGTTGTTCCTGCACGGTGCAGCGAGCGGATGATCTCAAAGATCTGCTCCACCAGCAGCGGCGCAAGACCCATCGAGGGCTCGTCCAGCATCAGCAGCTTTGGCTGGCTCATCATTGCGCGTCCCATCGCAAGCATCTGCTGCTCGCCGCCGGATAGCGTCCCGCCGAGCTGTCTGTGCCGCTCTTTCAGCCGCGGAAAAAGCTCGTAGACGCGCTCAAGATGCGCATTCAGCTCAGATTTTGGGCAGGTGTATGCGCCCATTTGCAGATTTTCCTCCACTGTCATCCGAGCAAAGATACGCCGCCCTTCCGGGCACTGTACAAGGCCCCTCTGGACGATCTTATTCGGAGACATACCGCCGACGTGCTCCCCCATGAAGTCGATGCAGCCGCTTTTCGGCTTCAGCAGGCCGGAGATGGTGTTGAGGACTGTGCTTTTTCCTGCGCCGTTCGCGCCGATCAGCGTGACGATCTCACCGTCACGAACCTCCAGTGAGACGCCCTTGACCGCATGGATCGCACCGTAGTAGACATGCAGATTCTGAACTGTCAGCATGCCGCGCCCTCCTTTCTCTTTCCCAGATACGCCTCAATGACCGCGGGGTTGGACTGGATCTCATCCGGCGTTCCTTTTGCGATGATTTTTCCGAAATTCAGAACGCAGATGCCCTCGCAGATGCCCATGACAAGGTTCATGTCGTGCTCGATCAGCAGGATCGCAATGCCGAAGGTGTCCCGGATGCGGACAATGTTGTCCATCAGCTCAGCGGTCTCCGACGGGTTCATACCGGCTGCCGGCTCATCGAGCAGCAGCAGGCACGGGTTTGTCGCCAGCGCACGGACGATCTCCAGACGGCGCTGCGCGCCATACGGCAGCGAGCCTGCCTTGTGCTCCGCCAGAACCTGCATGTCAAAGATGCTCAGAAGCTCCATTGCACGTTCCTTCGCGATGCGCTCACGACGCCAATAGTCCGGCAGACGGAAGATCGCGCTGAGTGTGGAATACTTCATCTCATTGTGCAGCCCGATCAGAACGTTGTCAAGCACGGAAAGCTCTCGGAAAAGGCGGATGTTCTGAAACGTGCGGGCAATGCCCATTTGGTTGACCTGAATGGTGGACTTCCCTGCTGTATCAATGCCGTCCAGCAGGATCGTCCCGCGCGTCGGCTGATAGACCTTTGTCAGCAGATTGAAGATGGTCGTCTTGCCTGCGCCGTTTGGCCCGATCAGTCCGGCGATCTCCGTGCGGCCAATGGCAAAATTGAAATCACTCACGGCGGTCAGGCCGCCGAAATCGATGCCGAGGTGGCGTGTCTCCAGAATCGGCGGCATACCGATGTCGCGTTCCGGAATGATGTTGGTCGAGGGTACCTCGACCAGCTTTGTTTTTGGCCAATCAGCTCTGGACATGGTCACTGCCCTCCTTCTTCTTTGCCGCGCGCAGCTTCGGGCGGAATACGGTATTCAGGATACGTTCAAGCGCTTTTGACATGGAAAAATCATAGCTGCCCAGCAGCCCCTTCGGACGGAAGATCATCATCACGACCAACGCCAACGAATATGCGACCATGCGCAGATCCTCGACCGAGCGCAGCGCCTCCGGCAAAACGGTCAGGACCGAGGCCGAGAGCACGGAGCCGAGCATGGAACCCATGCCGCCGAGAACAACCATGACAAGGATCTCAATCGATTTCATAAATTTGAACGTTGCCGGGTACAGTGAGCCGAGATAGCCCGCGTACAGGCATCCCGCCATACCGGCCAGCATGGCAGAGGCCGCAAATGCGAACGTCTTATAATATGTTGTGGGAATGCCGACGCTTTCCGATGCGATCTCATTTTCCCGGATGGAAAGGATCGCGCGTCCGTGCCGCGATTTCATGATCATATGCACCACCGTGCAGGAGAGCACGACGCAGACAAATACCAGATCAAAGCTTGCAAATTTCGGGATGCGCTTGAGTCCGGCTGCGCCGTATGTAAAGCTGAAGCCAAGCACGGAGTCGATGTTTGTCAGTACCACACGAATGATCTCACCGAAGCCGAGCGTGATGATCGCAAGATAGTCCCCCCGCAGCCGCAGCGCCGGAATACCGATCACAAGGCCAAATACACCTGCGATCACGGCGCTGAGAACGAGCGCTGCCAGAATATACGGAAGCGCAGCTGCATTCTGGCCGGATTTGAGAAGCTCTGCCGCAGGGGTGGCCTTCATGAAGATGCCGCCGGCATACGCGCCGACTGCCATAAAGCCTGCATGTCCGAGCGGAAGCTGCCCGAGATAACCGGTCGCCACGTTCAGCGAGACGGCCAGAATGATGTTGATGCCGACCGTGATCAAAATACCGGTCCAGTAATTCGTGATGACGCCGCCTGTGATCAGTGCCCGGAATACGAGCCAAAGACAGAGAATCAGTGTAAGGTTGATAAGATACCGCAGCGGCATCGGGATGCGGATGGGCGTGAGCGCACGCTGCTCCGGCGTCAGGCGGAGCTTTTTCTGTGTTGTCATGTCGTTGCCTCCCTCAAACCTTTTCTGTCGCTTTATGACCGAGAATGCCGGTCGGTCTGCACAGCAGAACTACGATCAGGACGGCAAAGACCACGCCGTCCTTCCAGACGGAAAGTCCGACGGCCGTGACCACAGCCTCCAGAAGTCCGATCGCAAAGCCGCCGATCATCGCACCCGGGATCGAGCCGATGCCGCCGAGAACCGCCGCAACAAAGGCCTTCAGGCCCAGCATGGAGCCCATTGTGGGCGAGGCCTGCGGGTATGCGCAGAGATACAGGACAGAGCCGATTCCGGCCAGCGCAGAGCCGACCGCAAAGGTGAAGGAGATGGTCTTGTTCAGACTGATGCCCATCAGCTCCGCTGCACCCATGTCCTCCGAAACTGCACGCATGGCTTTTCCGAGACGAGTCCGCTGTACAAGAAACGTCAGTGCGGCCATCGCGAGCAGCGTGACCACGATGGTCAGGATCGCTGCATAGCTCACCGTTGTTCCGAGGAAGCTGACGCTGCCGGGGACGATCACATCCATGCTCTTTGTGTCCGCGCCAAACAGAAGCTGCGCACCGTTTTCCAGAAGAAATGAGATGCCGATCGCCGTGATCAGCAGGCTCAGCCGCGGCGCCGAGCGCAGCGGCGTGTATGCGACCTTTTCGATCACAACGCCGAGCACCGTGCTGACGCAGACGGCCAGAACGAGCGAGAAAACTGGATGCAGATGAAACGTTGTCATGGCATAGAACGTTGTATACGCACCGATCATGATGATGTCGCCGTGGGCGAAGTTCAAAAGCATGATGATGCCATAGACCATGCTGTATCCAAGCGCGACCAGCGCAAAGATCGAGCCGGTCTGCAAGCCGTTAAAAAGCTGAGCGATTATCAGAGACACAAGCCTCACACCTTTCCTTCCTCTTGTCCTGTGAACATCCGATGGCTGATGTCAGCCAGCCGTGGATGACGTCAACCATCCGCTGCTCACACGTCCGTGCGCAGCGGGACGCATCCCGCCGCGCACGGTGTGCTGTCATGCGAAAACCAAACGCATGCGATCAATACATTTCCTTGAATACTTCCTCGCCGCCGGAAAGCTCGATGATCGCAACGGACTTGATGGGGTTGTTGTATTCGTCGAAGGAGTACGTTCCGGTGATGCCCTCGACGCCCTGCATGCTCTTGATGGCCTCGATGACAGCCTGCTTATACTCCTCCGTACCGGCACTCAGGCCCTTTTCCTCTGCGGCCTTCAGCCCGTAGG
The DNA here is from genome assembly GCA_900548625.1 of uncultured Eubacteriales bacterium. Classification (GTDB taxonomy): domain Bacteria; phylum Bacillota; class Clostridia; order Oscillospirales; family Oscillospiraceae; genus CAG-170. Next base: position 42,584 of record URLO01000009.1, read on the forward strand.
CCATGATCATAGCCGCATCGTATGCAAGGGGCGCAAACATGTTGGGGACGGTCTCGACATTGTAGGTCTCGCAGTAGTCCTTCTCAAACTGCGCGACGCTTTGCGTTCCGGGTGCGTAGCCGGAGCAGTACAGGGTGCCCTCCAGTTCCTCTGCGGAGGCATAGTCCTTGATGGAGCCAAAGCCGTCACTGCCGAGGAATGTGGACGTGCAGCCTGCCTGACGCGCCGCACGGATGGCAAGACCGGCCTCACCGTAATAGATCGGGCAGAACACAATGTCAGGGTCTTTGCTTGCGATGTTGGTCATCTGAACCTTGAAGTCCTTGTCGCCGGAGCCGAATGCCTGCGTATCCACGATCTCCAGACCGAGATTCTTGGCCTCCTCCAGGAAGGCATTTTTCACGCCCTCGGAGTAGTCGTTGCCGGTCTCAAAGAAAACCGCCGCCGTTTTTGCACCGAGCTTATTGACGGCGTAATCCGCCATTCTCTGTCCCTGGAAGGGATCAATGAAGCAGGCGCGGAAAACATTGCTGCGGACCTCGCCGGTGTCCTCGATGACCGTGACGCCGGTGGCTGTGGCGGAAGCGGTGATCTGCGGCATCCCCGTCTCGTACGTCACGTCCGCCAGTGCGATGCTCGGAGCGGTCATAACGGCGCCGATGACAGCGGTAACGCCCTTCTCACACGCAAGGTTGTATGCGCTGACCGCGTCAACACCGTCACCCTTGTCGTCGTATTCCAGGACCCTGACCTGCTTGCCGTTGATGCCGCCCTTGGCGTTGAGCTGGTCAAAATACAGCATGACCGCATTGCGGACCGGAGTGCCGTACTCGGCATAGTCGCCGGTCGTGTTGCCGATGAATGCAATGGTGATCTCTTTTGCAGGATCCTCCGCGGCGGATGCGCTGCCCTTGCCCGTTCCGGAGCAGGCGCTCAACGTGCCGAGAAGCAGTGCGAATGCCATAAGAAGACACATAAATTTTGAATACTTTTTCATTTTTTGAACCTCTTTCTGTATTTTTTTCAAGCTGATGTCAGCGTGAAATGCAACAAAAAAACGGCTCTGCGCTTGGCAGAACCGTTTGTATTGACGCTTCTCCACCCGGACTGCTATCCGGTGCGGATACTGATTCTGCCTTGCGGCGCTATGAAATTGTCTGCGGCGAGGCAAATGGAAACAACAAGCAGTACAAGTACAATAATGCTGCAAATAATGATAATCAGGCCGGAAATCATGCCAATAAGGGCGCAAAAAATGGATACCGCCAGAATGGCAGTATCCATGTTCAGAATCATCGCAGAAGCGGCATGGCAAGCCGACGGTGCAGCCGCACAAGCAGAGGCATCAGTCGAAGCACAGGTATTCATCTGAGTGGCTTCATAACGCTTCATACCGCTGTCCTCCCTGAATTGATTGGCGCTATTATAAATCCTGTATTTTTATTTGTCAATATGCAATTAAACGTAAAACGCAGGCAAGACCCGCCGTTTTTTGTTATATATACACATTCCACACAGCACGGACACTTCTTTTCATTTGTTTTACTCTGAAAGCACGGGAGAATTCCCACCATTTCTGCTTTTCCTGCGAAGTGAAAAAGACAGATGTTGCAATTACCGGTCTGATTTGATATATTGTTACAGGAATTGCGGTTTCGGCGGTGATTTGTGTCTGCCGGGGCGTAGAATTGCAATTAAGGTGTGTGAATTTTATGGAAAAACAAAAGAAGCGGTTTGGCGACCGCAAGGACGGACGTCTGCTGCGCGATCTGGATGGGATGCACTTCATCACCCCGCTGATCTATCCGAACCGCTGCGACAACGAGGCGTACATCTCCGAGACCATCGATTTGACCAGCATGAACGCCTATCTGGAGCGGAAGAACGCAAATGAGACTGAGTTCCGCTACACCATGTTCCATGTCATCGTGGCGGCGCTCATCAAGACCATCACGCTGAGGCCCAAGATGAACCGGTTCATCGCAAACAAGAACTTCTATCAGCGCAACGAGGTCTCTGCGTCGTTTGTCGTGAAGAAGCAGTTTGCCGATGAGGCCGCAGAGGCGCTGGCGGTTATCCACGGAAAGGACGACAGCACGCTCGACTCGATCCATGAGGAGTTGCGCCACCAGATCCTTGACTGCCGGGATGAAAAAAAGGTCGACAGCTCGACCGACAGCATGAACCTGTTTAACAGTATGCCGCGCTTCCTCGGAAAGTTCATCGTCTGGATCCTGACGCGGCTCGACATCCATGGCTGGATCCCGCAGAGCATCATTGAGACCGATCCGTACTACTGCACGGTCGTCCTGTCCAATCTTGGCTCGATCAAGCTCCGCTCCGGCTATCATCATCTGACCAACTGGGGCACCTGCTCGATCTTCTGCATCATCGGTGAAAAGTCCTACCGGCCTGTCTTCCGCGAGGACGGCACGTATGAGATGCACGAAATGCTCGATCTGGGCCTGACCATCGACGAGCGCCTTGCCGACGGCTACTACTATTCCAAAACCATCCGGCTGCTCAAGAAGCTGCTGGAGGAGCCGGAGCTTCTGGAAACGCCTGCCGCACAGGAAATCGAATACTGAGCACAGAAAATGCGCGAGGGAAAAATCCCTCGCGCATTTGTCCTTATTTCATCAGCTCGCAGACAAGCTCGGTGTATTCTGCGGCGTTTTCGACCGGCAGATCCGCCATCATCAGCGCCTGCGTGTGCAGGATCTTGACGTACTTCTTTGCCTTCTCCGGGTCCTGCGCCACGGCAAGCTGCAAGGCGGCGAACACCGGATGCTCCGGATTCAGCTCCAGCACACGGTCGGCCTTTGCCTGCATTTCGGGGCTGACGCGGCGGAAATACTTTTCCATCTCAAACGTCATGCCGCCCTCCGGGACGAGACAAACGGGATGACTTCCCAGATTTGTGCTCAGACGAACCTCCTTGACGCTGTCGCCCAGTGCCTGCTTCACAAATTCCAGCGTGGGCTTTGCCTGCTCGGCCTTTTCCTCTGCCGCCTTCTTTTCTTCCTCGCTTGCAAGACCGAGATCCTCGGATGCGACGTTGCGCAGCTCCTTGTCGGCGTACTTCATGAGCGACTGCGGAACGAACTCATCGACCTCCTCGGTCATGAACAGCACGTCATAGCCCTTTTCGTTGAGCTGCTCAAGCTGCGGAAGCTGGCCAAGCCGCGCGCGGCTCTCGCCCGTTGCGTAGTAAATGTACTTCTGCTCCTCGGGCATCGCGTCGGCGTACTCCTTGAGCGTGATGAGCTTGCCCTGCTTGTTCGACCAGTACAGCAGCAGATCCTGAAGCATGTCCTTCTTCTGGCCGTAATCGGCGACAACGCCGTACTTGAGCTGCATACCGAACACCGTGAAGAACTTTTCGTATTTCTCACGGTCGTTTTCCAGCATCTTCGTCAGCTCAGCCTTGATCTTCTTTTCAAGGTTGCCTGCCATGAACTTGAGCTGGCGGTCGTGCTGGAGCATTTCACGGGAAATATTCAGGCTGAGATCCTGCGAATCGACCACGCCGCGCACGAAGCGGAAGCAATCGGGCAGGAGGTCTGCGCAGTTTTCCATGATGAGCACGCCCGAGGAATAGAGCTGGAGGCCCTTCTTGAAGTCCTTGGTGTTGAAGTCAAAGGGCGCTCTGGCCGGGATGTAGAGCAGCGCCTTGTATGTGACCGCACCTTCCACGCTGGCGTGAATGACGGCCAGAGGGTCTTCAAAGTCGTAGAACTTCTCTTTGTAGAAGGTGTTGTATTCCTCGTCCGTGACGTCCTTTTTCGCCTTCTGCCAGATGGGGATCATTGAGTTGAGCGTCCGATCCTCGATGACCGTCTCATATTCCGGCTTGTCAGAGGCCTCCGTGCCCTCCTTGAGCCGCTGGCCCTCGACATTCATCTTGATGGGATAGCGGATGTAGTCGGAGTATTTCCTGACAAGTCCCTGAATGGTATAGCTCTCAAGGAAGCGGGAGTACTGCTCGTCCTCGGTGTCCTCTTTCAGCTTCATGATGACGTCTGTACCGGCGCTCTCGCGCTCTGCGGGCTCGATGGTATAGCCATCCGCACCGCTCGACTTCCACATAAACGCCGTGTCAGAGCCGTATTTCTTCGAGATGACCGTCACCTCGTCGGCTACCATGAATGCCGAGTAGAAGCCGACGCCGAACTGGCCGATGATGTCAACATCGTCCTTCTTTTCCATCTCCTGCTTGAATTTGAGACTGCCGGAGCGGCAGATGGTGCCGAGGTTTTCCTCCATCTCGGTCTGATCCATGCCGATGCCGTTGTCGGAGACGGTCAGCGTGCGGGCCTGCTTGTCGGCCTGGATGCGAATGGCAAAATCGCTGCGGCTCATGCCGACCTTCTCATCCGTCAGAGCCTGATATGCCAGCTTGTCAATGGCATCGGAGCCGTTTGAAAGGATCTCGCGCAGGAAGATCTCCTTGTGCGTATAAATAGAATTGATCATCAGGTCAAGCAGCCGCTTGGATTCCGCCTGAAACTGCTTCTTTTCCATATGTGTCACGTCCTGTAATTGAAATATTAGCACTCACTTACTCTGAGTGCTAAATGTATTATAAACCATCCTTGTGATTTTGCAAGCCCTTTCCGAAAAATTCACAAAGCGTTCATATGCGGCAAAGGCGCAGGCTGCTGTCTGCCTGCGCCTCTTTCTGTGATTGCTCAGTTGAACTTATAGTGGCCATAGGTGATCACGCCTGCCCGGATTGCCTGCTCGCTGATGACCTGGCCGCCTGCACTGACCATAACGACCTTGTGCAGGGCACCGCCCTCATAGCGGAATTCCAATACGTAGGCCAGCTCAGATTCGCCGTCTTCACGCACCATATAGTTCCGCTCCTTCACCGGGCGGCCATCCTCGCCATATTCCGCCTCGGAATACCCGCCCATCATTCCATCGCCATAGTAGCTTTCATCGCGGATCCAGCGATTTTGCTCGTCATAGAAAGACAGCGTATACCGAATGATCATGCCGTTTTCCAACGACAGCTCCCACTTCGTCAGATTTCCGGCATCGTCAAATTCCATCGTAACGATCGAATAGACAGCATCGACCATTGTATATGTTGTGACCTTACGACGCTTCTGCTGCGGAAATTCCTCGCTGATCTCATAATACAGCTCCTTATTCTGGAAGCTGTAGACCGTTTTGGTCTGCCTTCCGTTATCGACAGAGCTGCTGGCGGTATGGATTTTCATGTCATCGTTCTGTTCCGCTGCCGGGATCGGCGGTGTGGCGGAAACCCCGACGCTCCGTATGAGCACTGTGCGTGTCTTTCTGTCGTAGGCGACCGAAAGTTTGAGCGAGGACGAAAGATCCCGGAGCTTGAAATAATTGTTGCCGCCGATGTTATAGCTTCTGCATGTCCGCACTTCCCCATCGATCACCAGCGTGCTGGGACTTATTTTGCAGGTATACGAAAGATCCTGTCCGGATGTCAGCTCGCCGCCTACCGACGTATAATCCTGACCGGAGGTCAAGGCGACCTTTTTTGTTGCGCCGTCATAACCGACTTCAAAGCGGTTCGGCGTTTCACGCAGCATCATGGCGAGATCGCGGAGCTTAAAATAGTTATTGCCGTCGATCAGATACGCCTGAACGGTCTGCGGTACGCCGTTGACCTTGACGTTCATGCTGGATACGGAGACATTTGCGGCGTCCGCACGATTGAGCGCCGAAAGCGCCACGATCAGCGCCGCACAGAGAAATAGCCTGAAGCATGCTTTTTTCATATGTTTTCCTCTCCCTTTTGAAATCGTCCAGAACTCTGCGTTCATTCTACCGCATTGTGAAGACGGCTGTCAATCACTTTTCACCGCACGACATTTGGCGCTTCCAAAAGTACGGAAATTGTGATAAGATAAGAAAAAACACTGACAGGAGCCTATCATGATCACAATATCCAATCTCGGCATGCAGTTCGCCGGTTCTGTCCTGTTCAAGAACGCCGATCTGCAATTTTTACCCGGCAACTGCTATGGCGTCATCGGCGCCAACGGCGCGGGTAAGTCTACGTTCCTGAAGATCCTCTCGGGTGAGCTTGAGCCGACCTCCGGCACCGTTTCGATCAAGTCCGATGCGCGCATGTCCATCCTCAAGCAGGACCAGTTCCAGTACGATCAGTACACGATCCTTGACACCGTCATCATGGGCAATCAGCATCTCTATGACGTGATGAAGGAAAAGGACGCGCTGTATGAAAAAGAGGATTTCAGCGAGGAAGACGGCCTTCGCGCCAGCGAGCTGGAGACGGAGTTCGCGGAAATGGACGGCTGGGAAGCGGAGTCCGATGCCAGCCGCCTTTTGCAGGGGCTTGGCATCCCTGTCGAGCAGCATTATGACCTGGTGGCCAACACCGACGGCCGCGACAAAGTCAAGGTGCTTCTTGCGCAGGCACTTTTCGGAAAGCCTGACATCATCATGCTCGACGAGCCGACGAACAACCTCGACATCGAGGCCATCAACTGGCTGGAAAACTTCATCATGGACTATGAGGACAGCGGCCTTGTCATCGTTGTCAGCCATGACCGCCACTTCCTGAACACGGTCTGCACGCACATCGTGGACATCGACTATGGCAAGATCAAGCAGTATGTCGGCAACTACGATTTCTGGTATGAGTCCTCGCAGCTTGTCCAGCAGCTCATCCGCAACAAGAACAAGCGCAATGAGGAGAAGATCGCCGAGCTTCAGGCGTTCATCTCGCGCTTTGCCGCCAATAAGAGCAAAAGCAAGCAGGCGACCTCCCGCCGCCGTCTGCTCGACAAGCTCTCGGTCGAGGAAATGCCGGCTTCTTCCCGCCGCTATCCCTTCGTCGGCTTTGAGCGTGAGCGTGAGGTCGGCAAGGACATTCTGTTCGTCACTGACGTCAGCAAGACCGTTGACGGCGTGAAGCTCCTCGATAAGGTCACGTTCATCGTCAACAAGAACGACAAGATCGCCTTCGTCGGCGAAAACGAGCTGGCGCAGACCACGATGTTCAAGCTCCTGACGGGCGAACTGGAGCCAGACGAGGGCAGCATCAAATGGGGTCAGACCGTCACGACCAGCTATCTGCCGAAGGACAACGGCGAATATTTCGACGGCCACGACGAAAGTCTCGTTGACTGGATTCGCCAGTTCTCTGCAAAGAAGGACGACGTGTATCTGCGCGGCTTCCTCGGCCGGATGCTCTTTTCCGGTGACGAGGTCTTCAAGCCGGTCGATGTCCTGTCCGGCGGTGAAAAGGTGCGCTGTATGCTCTCGCGCATGATGCTCTCCGGTGCAAACGTCATTCTCCTCGATCAGCCGACGAACCACCTCGACATGGAAGCAATCCAGGCCGTCAACAAGGGGCTTTGCGCTTTCCCGGGGAATATTCTTCTGGCCTCGCATGACCATGAGCTTTTGCAGACCGCCTGTAACCGCGTGATTGAGTTCCAGCCGGACGGCTCGATCCTCGACCGCCCGGGTACCTACGACGACTATCTTGACTGGAAGCGCGAGCGTCTCGCAACACAGAAATGAGGAGGAAACAACATGAAAGCATTGTTCACCCCGAATGCCCCGGCTGCTGTCGGCCCCTATTCCCAAGCCGTTGACTGCGGAGATCTGGTCTTCCTGTCCGGACAGATTCCTCTGGTGCCTGCAACCGGCCTTCTGGCTGAGGGCGGCATTGAAGCGCAGGCGCGCCAGATGTTCGAAAACATCAAGGCGGTTCTTGCCGAAGCCGGCATGGACTTCACGAACGTTGTCAAGACGACCGTGTTCATGACCGATCTCGGCCAGTTTGCCACGCTGAACGGCATCTACGCCGAGTACTTCCATGCGCCCTACCCCGCACGCTCCTGCGTCGAGGTCACAAAGCTTCCCAAGGGCGTCAGCGTCGAGTGCGAGCTGATCGCAAAGCGCTGAGACCAGACATCATGCGGATAGCTTGAGCATGTCAAAAAGTCTTTTTGACATGCTCTCAAACGCGAACCGCGGAGCTGGGTTCGCGTTTGAAAAGGCTGCACCCGGCTGCGCGCATAATTTGTGCGCTGCTTGCGCACAAATTCCACACTTGCCGGGTGTAGCGTGTTTTGTCTGACGTACACGCCGCCAGACAAAACCGATTTACACGTTATTCGCGCCTGCGGGCGCGAACTCTACGAGGTTTTTGACAGTCTGTGATCGCCGGACGCAGCCCGCGTCCGGCGATCGTTGCCTGCCTCAGCGTATCTCGCTCATCGAATCGATGACGTTTTCTGCCTCGCGCTTGATGGTGTTGGCCGCGCCCTTGGTGAGCTTATAGACCTCACCGTTTTTCGGAAGCATCATCGCACCCAGCGCGCCGACGGCAATGCCCGCGCCCATGGTCGCAAGAAAAGAACCCATTTTCATAAACTCATCTCCCTCCACGCTTATTCTGCCACGCCGGAGCGGGAATACGCGATGCAATGTTACCCACGGAAAAAAACGAAAAATGTGGATAAAAGTGTGGATGAGTTGCCTTTTCAAACGGGTTTTTTTATGCTAAAATATTGTCAAACATCTATTTGAGGAGGAACACGCGATGTCCGTCGACGTATTGCAGCAAAAGATCCGCAAGCGAAAGGCCCCGATCATGGTCTGCCTCTGCCCGTATTATGACCAGATACCGTCCTTCCTGCGTGAGCAGGCACGGGAGGAGCTCGGCGATACGCTGGCGGCGGCGGCTGAAAGCTGCCGCGCGTTCTGCTTCGGCGTTCTGGATGCGCTCGAGGGCGTCGTTCCTGCCGTCAGCGTGGAGACGGCCTGTTTTTTGACCTTCGGCGCAGACGGCATTGCCGCCATGCAGAAGGTGCTTGCCTATGCCAAAGAGAAGGATTACTATGTTCTGCTCGACGCGATGCGCTGTGACATCGGCCCGAACGCCGAGGTGCTCGCAGAATCGTGCTTCGGCAGCGTGAAGGTGGGGGAGCAGGCGTTTACGCCCTTTGCCTGCGACGGCATCCTGCTCAGCAGCTATCTCGGCAGCGATGCGGCAAAGCCCTTCACGCGGTTCTGCGCCGAGGGAAAAAACGTGTTCCTGCTTTCGCACAGCTCCAACAAGTCTGCGCGCGAGGTGCAGGACCTTCTTTCCGGTGACCGCGTGGTTTATCAGGTCGTTGCAGACCTTGCCATGCGCTGGAGCACGGATCTGTTCGGACGCAACGGCTATTCCGAGATCGGCCTTGCCGTCGGCGCGAACAATGTGCCGGTGCTGAAAAATCTACGTGCGCGCTATGACCGCCTGTTTTTCCTTGTGCCGGGCTTCGGCGCGCAGGGCGCGGGCGCGAAGGACGTGCAGCACGCCTTTGACCGCATGGGCCACGGCGCGGTCGTGATGGCGGGACGCAGCATCCTCTATGCCTATCTCAAGCACGAAACAGACGAAAGGGAATACGCTCAGGCCGCCAGAAGCGCAGCGGAAAAAATGCGCGAGCAGATCTTGGGGTATATCACGGTGATCTGACATGACAAAAATCTATCTCATCCGCCATGCCGAGGCGGAGGGCAACATCTACCGCCGTATGCACGGTCAGTACGATTCCCGCATCACGCCGAACGGCATGCGCCAGATCGCGGCGCTGGAGAAGCGTTTTGAGGCGATCCCCGTCGATGCCTGCTACGCCAGCGACCTCAATCGCACCTGCGTCACGGCTCGCGCGATCTACTGCGCAAAGGGGCTGACGCTCCGTCCGGACGCACGCTTCCGTGAGGTCGGCGTCGGTCGCTGGGAGGACGTTCCCTTCGGCTGGCTCGAGCGCTTTGAGCCGGAGCGGATGCACTGCTTCAATGCCGCGCCGCAGAGCTGGTCGGTCGAGGGAAGCGAGACATACGCAGACTACACCGCACGCTTTCTCAGCGCACTGCGCGAGGCGGCAGAGAAACATGCGGGCGGAACCATCGCCGTCTTTTCACACGGCTGTGTCCTGCGCGGCGTTCTCTACGCGCTGCTCGGGCAGTGGCCGCCGCATTGCGACAACACGGGCGTGTCGCTGCTGGAATACGAGGACGGCGTCTTCCGTGCCGTGTTTCTCAACGACAATTCGCATCTGAGCGACGAGATCTCCACCCTTGCGAAGCAGAAATGGTGGCGCTCCGGTGAAAAACAAACAGATTTCAACATGTGGTTTGAGACGCAGGGCGCGTGCGCCCGCGCATTTCTTCATGACCGCCAGCTCGGCTTTGTCCGTGTGAGCGCGGAGCGCTGCGCAAAGGGCGAGATGCGCATTGAACGCATGGAGATGGACGCGGAGCACCGCGGAATGCGCTTCGGCGAGCAGCTTCTCGGCAGTGCGGTCAGCACGGCGCGTGCCAGCGGCTGCCATGCGCTGCTGGCCGCAGTGCCTTCTGAGAGCCGGCACTTTTTTGAGCGCCTCGGCTTCCGGAGCCGTGCGGACGCGGCGGAGGATATGCTCCTGGATCTCCGTGTTCCTCAAGCATAAAAAGCATTGGCGGAGAAGCGTTTTCGCTTCTCCGCCGGGCTTATTTGCGCGTGACGCGCTGACCATACGGATACCCGCCGCGATAACCCGGATATCCGTTTGCGCCGTAGGCGCCTTCGTATCGGCTCCGGTCACGGTCATTCGTGCCGTTGACGCGGCCGTCGCGCGTGGTCGAGACGTTGCTGTACCCGCCGTAGGGGTCCATGTTTGCCGTTGCGCTGCACGCGCAGAGAAGCGCTGCCAGCATCAGCACCGCCAGCACGAGCGCTGTGATTCGTTTCATGAGCGTACCTCCTGAAAATAAAAATTTGTACGCAGATAGTATCCGCGATTTCGGCGCGGCTATGAGCACCGGAGGCTGGAAAACCGAGGAAATCAAAAAATCATTTTGTCATAATATAAAAATGCAGGTTGATTATTGCGTTTTGTCTTTGTATAATGGACAGAGAAAGAAAATGAAAAGGAGTCCGTTTCCATGAAAAAGTTGACTGTCAAGAAGGGTTCGCAGTGCATGGCGTGCCTTGAGTGCGTTCGCGCGTGCTCCAATGCATTCTACAAGGAGTTCCATCCGGACAAGTCCTGCATCCAGATCATTGAGCGCAACGGCGCGGCAAAGCCCATGGTCTGCGTCCAGTGCGGCAAGTGCGCCAAGGCGTGCGAGCACGGCGCGCTCACCCAGAACGCAAAGGGCGTTTACGTGATCAACAAGAAGCTCTGCGTCCAGTGCGGCAAGTGCAAGGAAGCCTGCCCGTTCGGCGTCCTCGTTCAGGAGGAGGGGCTTCCCGCATCGAAGTGCATCGCCTGCGGCATCTGCGCCAAGGCCTGCCCGATGGAAGTCCTCGAGGTCGTGGAAAACTGATCGTATTGATAAAAAGGGCGCTGACAGCAAATGTCAGCGCCCTTTTTGAGCGTGTCAAAAAAGTCTTTTTGACACGCTCTCAAACGCGAACCGCGTGGCTGGGTTCGCGTTTGAAAAGGCTGCACCCGGCTGCGCGCATAATTTGTGCGCTG
>URLO01000010.1 GCA_900548625.1 uncultured Eubacteriales bacterium
CCGTCATCCAGCACGAATTTCAGGAGTTTTTTGGACTTTTTGACCGCTTCGCAGGATTTGACCTTGACGGCGCGGAAATCGGATTTCGAGAACGTCTCGAAGTCCACAAAGTCCTTGAACAGCGGCTCAATTTCGACCTTGGAGAAGTCGATGACTTCCTCCTTTTTGGCTTCTGCCGGAGCTGCATCAACCTTCGTATTTTCTTTCTTCGGAAGATCCAGAGGCTTCATCGTCGGGAACAGGATGACGTCGCGGATGGAATCGGCGCCGGTCAGAAGCATGACCGCGCGGTCAATGCCCATGCCCATACCGCCCGTGGGCGGCATGCCGTATTCGAGAGCCGTGAGGAAATCCTCATCGAGCATTTCGGTCTCGTCGTCACCGCGCTCACGCTGCTCGGCCTGCTTCGTGAATCTCACGCGCTGGTCGATCGGGTCGTTCAGCTCGGAGTAGGCGTTTGCCAGCTCACAGCGGCAGATGAACAGCTCAAAGCGTTCTGTCAGGCGGCTGTCCGCAGAGCTGCGCTTGGTCAGCGGGCTGACCTCAACGGGGTACATGGTGATGAAGGTCGGCTGAACGAGCTGCTCCTCGACCTTCTGGTCAAAGCAGGCGTACAGGGCGTTGCCCCACGTCTTTTCTGCTGCGGCAGCAAGCTCAACGCCGATCGCCTTCGCGGCGGCAACGGCCTCGGCATCGTCGGTGATCGCGCCGAAGTCCACACCGGCGTATTCCTTGACGGCGTCAACCATCGTAAGACGGCGCCAGCCGGGCGTGAGATCGACATGCTCACCCATCCAATCGACCGTATACTTGCCGTGGATCGCCATGGCTGCACCGGAGAGGACGCCCTCGGCGATGTCCATCATGTCGTGGAAATCGGCATACGCCTGATACAGCTCGACCGTGGTGAATTCGGGGTTGTGCTTCGGGTCCATGCCTTCGTTGCGGAAGATGCGGCCGACCTCGTAAACTCTGTCCATGCCGCCGACGATCAGACGCTTGAGCGGCAGCTCCGTCGCGATGCGCATGTACATGTCGATATCGAGGGTATTATGATGCGTGATAAACGGGCGTGCGGCCGCGCCGCCGGCGATGGTGTTGAGCACCGGCGTTTCTACCTCGATATAGCCCATGTTGTCCAGATAGTCGCGCAAATGCTTAATGAACTGCGAACGGATGATAAAGTTGCGCTTGACCTCGGGGTTTACGATCAGATCGACATAGCGCTGACGATAGCGCATTTCCTTGTCGGTCAGGCCGTGGAACTTCTCCGGCAGCGGCAGAAGCGCCTTCGACAGCAGCGTGATCTTCTTCGCGCGGACGCTCATTTCGCCGCGCTGGGTGCGGAACACTTCGCCGTCCACACCGACGATGTCACCGATGTCATATTTCTTGAAGCGGTTGTAGTCCTCCTCATCCATCTCGTCCTTGCGGGCGTAGAGCTGGATGCGGCCGGTCTTATCCTGAAGGTCGCAGAAGGAGACCTTGCCCATGCCGCGCTTGGACATGAGACGGCCCGCGATGGAGACAGACTTGCCCTCCATCTCGTCAAAATGCTCCTTGATCTCCTGCGCGCCCGCCGTTACGACGAACTTCGTGAGCTGGAACGGATCGCGGCCCTCGGCCTGAAGCGCCGCCAGCTTTTCGCGGCGTACCTTGATCTGATCGCCGACCGAAACTTCATTCTGAACTTCCTGATTCTTATCCTGTGCCATATCATCCTCCGGGGCGCACGCCCCTCTCTCTTTCGTTACTTTTCTACCGTCAGGACCTTATACTTGAGCGAGCCGACGGGCGCCTCGATCTCAACGATGTCGCCTGCCGTGTGGCCGAGCATCGCTCTGCCGAACGGAGAGTCATCCGAAATGCGGCACTCCATCGGGTTTGCCTCCTGAGAGCCGACGATGGCATAAAGCTCCTCGTCACCCGTCTCCAGATCCTGCACCTTGATGGTGCAGCCAATGCCGATCTTGCCCTCGGCGTCCTCGGTCTCGTCGATGATGACCGCGTGCGCCAGAATATTCTCAACCTCGGCGATGCGGCCATAAAGCTTGGCCTGCTCGTTTTTCGCCTCGTCGTATTCGCTGTTTTCAGACAGGTCGCCGAAGGAGCGTGCTTCCTTGATCTGCTCCGCAACTTCCTTCTCGCGGGTCGTTTTCAGATACTGAAGCTCCTGCTCCAGCTCCTTCAGACGCAGTGTGCTGATCTTAAATTCCTTTGCCATAGTGAATCCATTCCTTCCAACATGAAAAAATCACCGCGGCGGAAGCCTCTCCGCCTATAATCGGTAGTCATTATATAGGGTACTGGTGCTCACTGTCAAGAGATATTCTCCCCAAGCGCGCGGATCGCCGCCTGAAGCTGCGGATCGTCCGATTTTTCGAGCGTTTTCGTGTAGAGCTTTGCATATTCCTCCTCCGAAAGATCGAGCTCAATGTCCGGTGTGATGCCGGTCTCGGTAAGACTTACGCCGTTCGGCGTGTAATACTTGCCGATGGAGATGTTGAGAAGCGAGCCATCGGAAAGGCGGAAGGCATTCTGGAAATTGCCCTTCCCCGTCGTCCTGGAGCCGACGATCACCGCCGCGCCGTACTCCTGAAGCGCAGCCGCAAAAAACTCCGCGGCGGAATAGCTGTCCTGATTGACCAGCACCGCCATCGGAAGCGAAAGCTGCTCCGCATCCGAGCGGTCTATCTCCTTTTTTCCGGAATAGTCCTCGCTCTGGAACAGGATCCCCTCCGGTAGGAGCCGGTCGAGCACCTTGACCAGCTCATCCTTGTAGCCGCCGCCGTTCAAGCGAACGTCAAAGATAATGCCCTTTGCGTCCTGCGCGAGCAGCTCGTCGATGCACCGAAGCGTCTCCTCGGCACAGCGGCGGTCAAAATTCGCGATGTGGATATAGCCGATGCCGCCGTCCAGCATCGCGCACGTTGCAACGTCCGTCAGGATGCTGCGGCGCTCCACGTCAAGGTCGAATTCGCGCGTGCCGCGGCGGATGGTCAGGCGGACCGTGATCCCTTCCTCACCACGCACGAGGCTCCGCGTTCCCTGCATTCCAAGCTCGATCGTGGCCTCTCCCCCGACCGCCGTGATGACGTCGCCGGGCTGCACGCCCGCCTCCTCTGCGGGGCCGCCGGGCGTGACGGACGCGACCGCCATGCCGCCCTGCTCCTCGTCCAGCGTGATGGTCACGCCGATGCCGACGTAGGCATTGTTCATGGACTCCTCATAGCTCTGGTATTCCTCGGCCGTGAGATAATAGCTCCACTTGTCCCCCGTTGCCTTGACCATCGCCTCGGCAGCGGCATCGGCAAGCGTCTGCTCGTCATACTCGTCAATGAAATACCGCTCCAGATAGGCGGAGATCTCTGCCGTCTTCTGAGCAGTCACAGAACTCTCCTGCACGTCGTAGAGATTTCTGGCAAGCAGAAACGCACCGCAGAACGAGCCGGTGACAGCAAGCAGAAAAACGAGCACCAGCAGGATTTTTTTCGACTTATTCACAGTCATCCCCCATTCCGGATAGAAAATCTGACCCACAGCCCATCAAATGGGCTGTGGGAAAGGTATGGACAGATATGGTTTGCTCAGGGAAGCGAGATATAATTCATCGGATTGACATTCGAGCCATTGAGCAGGATCTCAAAGTGCAGATGCGGGCCGGTTGACCAGCCGGTCGTTCCGACGTAGCCGATGAGCTGTCCCTGCTTGACCGTGTCACCGGCAGAGACCACATAATTCGTCATATGCGCGTAGATGCTGGAATATCCGTCGCCGTGGTTGATGGTGACGTAATATCCGTTCGCCTCGCCATAGGTCGCGCCCGTGACGGTGCCGGACTTGGTCGCGTAGATCTCGGTGCCCATGCCGGCGGCAAGGTCCACGCCGTAGTGGAAGCTCTTGTTGCCGTTGATGGGATGGATGCGCGGACCGTAGGCGCAGGTCACGCCGGTGGAGTACGCCAGCGGGAAGCGGAAGCCGCTGCTCGTTGTGCTGCCGCTGGAGGAGGGCTTGTTTTGACTTGCAGCCGCGGCTGCGGCTGCGGCCGCCGCGGCCTGCTCGGAGGCAAGCGCGTTAAAATAGCTCGTTTCCTTCTTTTTGATCTGCTCACGGACGGCGGCCTCGTTCCTTTCGGCTGCCATGAACTCGTCGGAGAGCGCGTCATACTCGACCTGCATCTGAAGGATGAGCTGATCGGCCTCGGCGCGCTTTTCCTCCAGCGCTGCCCGCTCGGCGTCAAGCTCGGCCTCGGTCTGTTCGAGCTCGCGCTTTTCCGCTTCCAGCTCGGAGCGCTCGGTCTCGACCTTCTTCGTCGCCTCGGAGAGCTGCTGCAGCATGAGCTGATCGGACGCCGCAATTTCGCGGATCATATCCACGCGGTCAAGCAGGTCTGCAAAGCTGCTGGCCTTAAAGAGGATCGACCAGTAGGAGACGCTGCCCGTCTCCTCCATCGAGCGAAGACGCGCCTTGTACTGCGTGTTGAGCGCATTCTCACGCGCAACAGCCTCGTCCAGCTCGTTCTGCTTTTCAGCGATCAGCAGATTGTACTGCTGGATCTGTGCGTTCAGATTCTCGATCTTCTGGCGCGACATCTCCATCTGCTGGTCAATGTCCGCCTTCTGACCGACGAGCGTCTGCGTCTTTGTCTTGTTCTCCGCGATGCGCTTTTCCAGCGCGTCGCTCTGCTTCTGGATCTCGGCCTGCTTTGCCCGAAGTGCCGTCAGCTCGGTTTTGATCTCTGCGGAGCTTGCGGCGCTGACCAGCATGATCAGCGCGGTGGACACCAGAGAAAGCAGCAGCACCGCCGCAAGCACAAGGCAGACGACCCGCGTGAGTTTTCTTTGACTGTTTGAATTCATAGACGTTCTCCTGTACTGCGTGGGAGCGGCGTCAGCCGATGTAGCTCATCGGATTGACGTCCGCGCCGTTATAGTAGATGGTGAAGTGAAGATGCGGGCCGGTGGAAAGACCCGTTGAACCGACATAGCCGATGGTCTGCCCCTGCTTGACGTAATCGCCCGCCTTCACGATGAGGCCCTGCATATGGGCATAGAGGCTGGAAAAACCGTCACCGTGGTTGATGACCACATAGTTGCCCCAGATATCCGAACGAAGCGCCGTGGTGACCGTGCCGCTCTTGGTCGCATAGATCGCGGTGCCCGCGCCTGCGGCAAGATCGACGCCGTTGTGCCAGGTCGTCTTTTTTCCGGTCACGGGATGCGTCCGGTAGCCGTAGGAGTCTGTAATGGCAACGCGGTACGGCAGCGGATACAAAAAGCCGCTCGAATCCTTGTTGGCGGGGACATAGTTGTTCTGCTTGTTCAGCTCGGCGAGCCGCGCGGCTTCCTCCTTGGCAAGCGCCTGGTAGTAGTCCTTCTCGGCCTTTGCGACCTGCTTGGACAGCGCATCCTCCTGTGCAAGATAGCCCTGATACTCTGCCGTCATTTTTTCGCATTCCTCAGCGATCTGCAAAAGCAGAGCATCGGCCTCGGCGCGCTGCATCTCCAGCTGCGCCTCCTGTGCGGCAAGCTCGTCGCGGGCGGTCTGCATCTGCTGCTGCTCCTGTTCGAGCTCCTCGCGGCTTTGCTGCACGGCCTCGGTCGCCTCAGAGAGCTTTTTCATCATGAGCTGATCGGACTTTGCGATCTCATGGATCATATCCACGCGGTCGAGAAGGTCCGAGAAGCTGCTGGCCTTAAAGAGGATCGACCAGTAGGAGACCGTTCCCGTCTCCTCCATGGAACGCAGGCGCGCCTTATACTGCTCCTGAAGCTGTGTTTCATGCAGCTCCGCCTCGTCCAGCTCCTTCTGCTTTTCCGCGATCAGGAGGCTGTACTGCTGAATCTGCGCGTTGTAGTTGTCGATCGTTTCATTCGACAGCTCGATCTGGCGGTCGATGTCCGATTTCTGCTCCACAACGCTCTGCGTCTGCTTTTTATTCTCCGCGATCTCTGCCGACAGCGCCGTGCGCTTTTTCTGGATACCCGACTGCTCCTCGCGGAGCTTTTGAAGCTCAGTGAGGATCTTCTGCGACTGGGCGGCACGCACCGGAGCCAGCAGCCCCGACGTCATGCCGAATACCGTCAGAAGCGCGAGCAGCGCGCAAAGGATGCGGAGACAATGGGTCTTGCGATTGGTTTTCATGGTTACACCTTGAGGAATTTCCGGATGGAAAGCAAGCTTCCGACCACACCGACGGCGAAGCCGGTCAGCGCATACGCCACGGCCACCAGCTCCACGACCTCCGTAAACGGGACGACCTGAATGAGCTGAAGCGTGTCAACCACGCCGATCTTGCTTTCAATGAAGTTATACAGTCCCCACTCGAGGAAGAACGCGATCACCGCGCCGAGGAAGCCGAGAATGAAGCCCTCAACCACGAACGGCAGGCGGATGAAGCTGTCGGTCGCGCCGACCATCTTCATGATGGCGATCTCCTCACTGCGGGAGTACATGGCGAGCTTGACGGTGTTGGAGATGATGAACAGCGACAGCACGAACAGCACGACAATGATCACAGACGAGGCGATGTTCAGGACCTTCTGAAGGGTCTGGAAGCCGTTAATGATCTCATAGTGCGCCATCACCTCGGCCACGCCGTCGATCTTTTTGATCTCCTCGACGGTCTGCTGCGTCAGGCTGGAGTTTTCCATGGTCACCTCATAGCGGTCACGGAGCGTGGAAGCGTCGAGACCGGCGAAGGAGGTGGCGTCATTCTGATCCTCCACGAAACTGTCAAGCGCCTGCTGGCGGGAGATATATTTTGCCTCGTGGACGTTGGAGATGAGGTTGATCTGCGAGCCGACGCTCTTGGCCTCGGCCTCGGAATACGTCTCGTCGATGTAGACAAGCACGGCGTTTTCCTTTTCCAGATCCACGATCATGACATGCAGATTGTACAAAACAAGGCTGAACGTACCCATGATCAAAAGGCACGCCACGGTCACGCAGACCGCCGCAAAGGACATGAAGCCATGCAGGAACACGCCCCGGAAGCCCTCGCGCAGCAGATATCCGATGTTATTCTTTTTCATGTAAGTAGTACCCGTCCATTCCGTCGCTGATGATCCTGCCCTCGTCGATGGCCACAACACGCTTGGTGAAGCGGTTGACGAGTTCCTTTTCGTGCGTAACGACCATGACCGTCGTTCCGAGCGCATTGATCTGCTCGAGCAGCATCATGATCTCGAGCGAGCGCGACGGATCGAGGTTGCCCGTCGGCTCGTCAGCGATGATGACGCTGGGGTTGTTGACCAGCGCACGCGCAATGGCCACACGCTGCTGCTCGCCGCCGGAAAGCTCGTGCGGGAGGCGGCGTCCCTTGTTTTCAAGGCCGACCAGCTCCAGCACATACGGCACGCGCTTTTTGATCTCGCTCTCCGCCGCGCCGATGACGCGCATGGCGAACGCCACGTTGTCATAGACGGTCTTGTTCTCGATCAGGCGGAAATCCTGGAAAATGACACCGAGCGTCCGGCGCAGATACGGGATCGCGCGCTGCCGGATCTTTTCCAGCACAAAGCCGTTGACAAGGACGCTGCCCGACGTCGGCTCCAGCTCCGCCGTCAGGAGCTTGATGATCGTGGACTTGCCGGAGCCGGACGGCCCGACGAGAAACACGAACTCCCCATCGTCGATCTTCATGGAGATCCCATTGAGCGCCTTGACGCCGGGATCATACGTTTTTACAACATTGGTTAATTCAATCATGCTTTACTCCCGATACGAAATCCGTTCTCACGCCGCCGGTCAGATGATCCGGTTTTCCCGCGAGACAAGGTATTTCTTGACCATGAGCGCGACCTTGAAAATGATCGCGTCGTCAAATTCGCGCAGGTCGAGGCCGGTGAGCTTCTTGATCTTCTCCAGCCGGTAGACGAGCGTATTTCTGTGGACGAACAGCTTTCTGGACGTCTCGGAGACGTTCAGATTGTTCTCAAAGAACTTGTTGATGGTGAACAGTGTCTCCTGATCGAGCGTGTCAATGGAGTTCTTCTTGAACACCTCGGACAGGAAGATCTCGCACAGCGTCGTCGGAAGCTGATAGATCAGGCGGCCGATGCCGAGATTTTCATAGGTGATGATCGTTTTTTCGGTGTCGAAGACCTTGCCGACCTCAATGGCGACCTGTGCCTCCTTATAGGCGTCGGCCAGCTCGCGCAGGTGGCCTGCCACCGTGCCGATGCCGATGACCGTCTTGATGAACAGCTCTGTCTTGAGCGTGTCCTCGATCTGGCGGGCGATGCGGATGAGCTCGTCACGCTCGGTGGCGGGCGTGATCTGCTTGACGACGGCAATGTCGGACTCGTTGACGCTCAGGACGAAATCCTGCTGGCGGTCCGGGAACATCCCTGCCAGAAGATCGACTGCGGCAACGTCCGCACGGGAGACCTGACGGATCAGGAAGACCGCGCGCGGCACATCGGTGACGAAGTGCAGCTCCTTTGCACGGATGTAGATATCGCCCGGCAGGATATTGTCGGTGATGATATTCTTGACGAAGGTGCCCTTATCGTGCTTTTCCTCGTAGTACGTCTTTGCACCGTTGAGCGCCACGTATGCCATCACACACAGGCTGTGCGCGGTCTCATCGTCGCCCTCGGCGAAAACGGCGTAGTCAAAGTAGGCGCTCCAGCTCACAAGAGGCTTGAAGGTTTTATGATCAACGACCACGATGGAATCGGGCGCGCTGTTGAGTCTGATCACGGCCTCAGGCCACTTTTCACCGATCAGCGAGGTGTCACTACAGGAAATGACGTTGCTGTCGGCGTCAATGACACCGATCACGCGGTCGGTCGCTTCCTTCATCTGAACGATCACGCTCTGAAAAATACGGCTAGACATGCGCGTTTCCTCCTCATATTGCTTTTTACACAAACAACCATTGACATAATACTACGCATTCGGCATTATTGCAAGAGGTTTTTGACGTTTTATTTCAAAAAACGATGCCCTTTTTGTGAACTTTTCATAGTTCTTCGTCAGAACTTCCAAGTTTCGTTCCAACTTTTCTCCACGCATTTCCGGTCGTTTCGCCGAAAAAGTGACAAAATGGTATCAAATCAGGCTTTCTAAGCTCGAAAGCGGCAATTCGCGCACCGCGCCTTTTTCAAGACCCTCCAGACACAGCGTTCCCTCCGCATCGCGGCGAAGATAGGTGACCGGCATACCGCGCGAGGCGAGCATCCGGCGCACCTGATGGTATTTCCCTTCCTGTATCTCAACGCAGCTTTTTCCGGCGCCGAGCGGCGTCAGCCGCGCCGGGAGACACTTCGTACCGTCCCCGAGCGTCAGCCCCGCGGCAAACGCCGCGATGTCGGCCTCCCCGGCCGTGCCGTCATGCTCGGCGTAATAACGTTTCCAGACGCCGAAGCGCGGGCTGATGAGCTTGTGGGCCAGCACGCCGTCATTCGTAAACAGCAGCAGCCCCTCCGTCGCCTTGTCGAGCCGTCCGACCGGCATCACCCCGAAGCGCCGGAAGCGCTCCGGGATCAGCTCCAGCACGCTCGGCCCGCCGGGATCGTCGGCGGAGGTGACGTAGCCTGCCGGCTTGTGGAGCATCAGCAGCACGGTATGCAGCTTCTCGACCGGTGCGCCGTCCACGGTGATCTCCACCGCGGTCTCGTCGAATTTCTCCTCCGGCCGCAGCGCCGGTCTTCCGTCCGCGCAGACTCTGCCCGCGCGGATGAGCCCCCGGAGCTCCTTTCGGGACGCAACGCCGGCGTCCGATAGTATCTTGTCCAGTCTTTGCATGGCTGTTTCATCCTTCTGTCATATTTGTCCCACTGCGGCATAGGTTGTACTACCGCTCAAGCATAGGAGGGTTTTTATGGTGATCATGACTGCCAAGGTATCCAAAAGCAAACGGATCGCAGCCGCACTGATCGTCCTGATCGCGGTGATCCTGCTGGTGGTTTGTCTGTCGAACGCAGGCAAAACGCCGCGCAGCACAAACCGCGCGGACACAGCTCCGGCCGCACAGCCCGAACCGTCCGAGATCAAAACGAATGACGACCGTGTGGCGTTCCTTGCCTCGTTCGGCTGGCAGGTCGCGCCGGAGCCGACGCAGACGCAGGAGGTCCGCATCCCGACCGAGCCGTCGGAGGTCTTTGAACGCTACAACGACCTCCAGCGCTCGCAGGGCTTTGATCTCAGCGCATACGCCGGAAAGAACGTCAGGCGCTACGTCTACGAGATCAAAAACTACCCCGACAGCAGCGACACATACTACGCAACGCTTTTCATCTACAAAAACGCGGTGATCGGCGGCGATGTCTGCTCCTCGGCGCAGGGCGGCACGATGCACGGCCTGTGTATGCCGAAATAAGCGTGCGTCAGTACCACAGGCGCACAAGCTCCCTGCCGCGCCGCTGGGCATAGCGGACAGCAGCCGCCGTGCCGCCTGCCGCGCCGCCGTCATAGACGGTGATGACGCGCTCCGCCGCATCGACCATCGCACGGTTGCGGCGGAGCATACAGCCGTCGGAATAGACCGGCTCGAGCACGCAGACCGCATCACACGCCGCGAGCAGGCGCGCATAGCGCGCTCGCTCTGCTTCCGGCCATGCGTCCGGCTGTGTCGGACACGGGATCATGGCGGTAAGGCGGATCTGCGGAAACGTCTCACGCGCCGCAAGGACCGCTTCCGCGAAGTACATGTCGCAGCCGCGCGCCATGCCGCACAAAAACGCATCAAAGCCGTCCGCGCAGGCCTGCGTGACGGCACGCTGTATGAGCGTTCGGAGCGCCGCGCAGCGGGCGTCGCTCTCGTCGCTCCCCCACGGGAGGCGCTCCGGCCGGTGGCCGGTAAAGGTGCAGACCATATGCTCCCCTCCCTGCTGATTTCGTTTCAGTATACCAGAAAATGTTCTTATTGACAAGCGGATATGGCTGCGCTATGATGATTCCAACCGAATATGGATTCTTCAGGGCAGGGTGTGATTCCCGACCGGCGGTAATACAGGCGGCGCGTCCGTCTGCCAGTCCGCGCGCGAAAGCTGAACCGGTGAGATTCCGGTACCGACAGTAACGAGCCCGCTGCCGCTTTGCGGCTGCGTCTCCAAGTCTGGATGAAAGAAGAAGCGTCTCTGCTGCCGTTGGCTGAGACGCGGATTTGTACTTATGTACGCCTGAGGTCCATACTTCAGGCGTATTTTTTGTGCAAAGGAAGGTCCCTGTCATGAAAGAATTGTTTGCCGCCGCAAAGGAAAACCTGTCGTTTTTGCTCGTCTGTCTCGCGGTCTTCGCAGCTCTGGTGCTGCTGGCCGTGCTCGCCGAGCGTCTGCGCGGAGAGCGCCGCGGTCTGTCCCCTGCCCGGAGCGTCAGCTTCGTCGCAATGTTCTCCGCCGTTGCCGCCGTTTTGATGCTGCTGGAGATCCCGCTGTTCTTCGCGCCCTCGTTTTACAAGATGGATCTGAGCGAGCTGCCCGTGCTGATCTGCGCGTTCTATCTCGGGCCGGTCTCCGGCGTCGTGTGCGAGCTGGTCAAGGTCATCCTCAAGCTGCTCATGAAGGGCACAACGACCGCCTTCGTCGGTGACTTCGCGAATTTCGCCGTCGGCTGCTCGTTCGTGCTGCCCGCCGCCATCGTCTACCGCTGGCACAAGACGAGAAAGGGCGCGATCGCTGCGCTTGCGCTCGGTACTGCCGTTATGACCGTCTTCGGAAGCCTGTTCAACGCCTGGTTCCTGATCCCGAAATTTGCCCAGCTTTACGGTGCGCCGCTCGAGGCGATCATCGCAATGGGCGCACAGGTCAACGCCAGGATCACGGATGTCTGGTCGCTCGTAGCGCTTGCGGTCGTGCCGTTCAATCTGGTCAAGGGCACGCTCGTCTCCCTGCTGACGTTTTTCCTGTACAAACGCGTGGAACGTCTCATTTTTCGCAGATAAGAAGATCTGCCCCAGAGAACGCACCGGTTCTTCACACATTTTCAGTTGACTTTCGGCGTGTTTTATCGTAGGATAACGTCATTCAACAACTTCTGTCTGGAGGCGTGTATCCATCATGCGTGAAAAAAAGCACGATCAGCCCCGGCTCGGAACGGTCGAGACTTACCGCCATTTCTGGATGATCTCCGTCTGGGTGGTCTATTTCATCATCTTTTACATTGCCGAGCATGTTGTCACAGGCAACTATTATCCCGTGCACATGCCTCTGGACGATGTGATCCCGTTCTGCGAATGGTTCATTTTCCCCTACTGTCTCTGGCACTGGCTGCTCGCCATTGTGGGCGTGTATCTGCTGCTTTGGGACGCGGAGAACTTCAAGCGCTTCACAGCCTTCATCGGCATCGGCTTCATCCCGGTCATGCTGTTTGACATCGCGTTCCCGAACGGGCAGGATCTGCGCCCGCTGGTGTTTGAGCGCCAGAACATCGCCACATGGCTCGTCGCGCGCATCTACGCCGCCGACACGAACACGAACGTTTTCCCCAGTATGCACGTCATCGGCTCCGCCGCGCTGTACGCCGCAACGCTCTACACGCCGAGCATCCGCAAGCGCGGGCTCGACTGGGTGATGCTGCCGCTCGCTGTTTTGATCTCCATCTCCACGGTGTTTGTCAAGCAGCACTCCTGTCTTGACATTCTCGGTGCGATCCCCTACAGCGCGCTCGTCTGGTGGCTGGTCTACGGCGTGATCTTCAAAAAGAAAAAAGTCAAATGATCCACAGCGCGGGATGCGGCTTGGCCGCATCCCACGCTGTTTGTCTTTGTTATTCAGAATCGCCCTTATCGCCCTTCTGGCGGATGGTGATCTTGACCGGCGTACCGGTCAGGCCGAACACGGCGCGGATCTGATTCTCAAGGTATCTCTGATAGGAGAAATGGAACAGCTTCGCGTCGTTGCAGAAGATGACGAAATGCGGCGGCTTGACGCCGACCTGCGTCATATAATAGACCTTCAGGCGGCGGCCCTTGTCCGTGGGCGGCTGGACGCGGGCGGTGGCGTCCTCAAGGATGTTGTTGAGCATGCCCGTCGTGATGCGCATGGTGTTCTGGTTGGAGACGGCATTGATCGTCTCAAACAGCTTGTCCACGCGCTGTCCGGTGAGGGCGGAGATGAACATGACCGGCGCATACTGCATATAGCTCAGGTCGCGCCGCACATCCTCGGTCATACGGTTCATGGTGTTCGTATCCTTCTCCACCGCGTCCCATTTGTTGACGACGATGATGCATGCCTTGCCCGCCTCATGCGCAAGCCCCGCGACCTTGGTATCCTGCTCGGTCACGCCCTCGTTGGCGTCGATCAGGATCAGGCACACGTCGGCACGCTCGATGGCCGCAACGGAGCGCATGTTGCTGTAGCGCTCGACGGCGTCATCGACCTTCGACTTGCGGCGCATACCGGCCGTGTCGATAAAGAGGTACTTGCCCCAGTCGTTTTCAAAATAGCTGTCGATCGCATCGCGCGTCGTACCCGCCACGTCGGAGACGATCACGCGCTCCTCACCGAGAATGCGGTTGAGGAGGCTGGATTTGCCGACGTTCGGCTTTCCGATGATGGCAACCTTGATGACATCCTCGTCATATTCCTCGCCGTCATCCTCAGGAAACGCCTCCACGCAGGCGTCGAGCAGATCGCCCGTGCCGTGGCCGTGGATGGCGGAGACCTCGATGGGATCGCCGAGGCCGAGGCCGTAGAACTCGTAGATCTCGGGGTTCACGCCGCCGGTGCTGTCGCACTTGTTGACAGCCAGCACGACCGGCTTTCTGGAGCGCTTGAGCATCGACGCGACCTCCGCGTCGGCGGCGGTGAGGCCGACCGTCACATCGACCACCATGATGATCACGTTTGCCGTCTCGATGGCGATTTCCGCCTGACGGCGCATGAATTTCAGCATGTCATTGTCGGTGCCCGGCTCGATGCCGCCGGTATCGACCAGCATGAAATTGCGTCCGCACCATTCGCAGTCGCCGTAGATGCGGTCGCGGGTCACGCCGGGCGTATCCTCGACGATCGCCATGCGGCGGCCGGTGAGTTTGTTAAAGAGCATCGATTTGCCGACATTCGGACGGCCAACGATGGCTACAATGGGCTTTGCCATAATGGTTTACCCTCCTTTGTTACAGATCAGAACGCATCCGGCGCGCTGCGCCGGTCAAGAAAAGAGGAGGGTGCAGACACCCTCCTCTCATTCTCGTACTCGTATGGAGTGAAATCACTCTGCCGACTCGACAGCGATCACTTCACGGCCGTTGTAATAGCCGCAAGCCTTACAAGCTCTGTGAGGCAGGCGGGGCTCGCCGCACTTCGGGCAAGCAACAACACCGGGGATCGCCAGTTTCCAGTGGGAGCTGCGTCTCTTGTCTCTTCTCGTGCGGGAAACTTTTCTCTTGGGTACTGCCATCTTGGTACACCTCCTTGATCGAAATGCCTTTACGGCACATTGTCTACTTGTTTCTGTCCAGGAACTGCTGAAGTACAGCAAAGCGGGAATCCGGCTCTGGCTTACAGTCGCAAGGGCCTTCATTGAGGTTCTTGCCGCAGCGGAAGCAGAGTCCTTTGCAATCTTCACGGCACAGGAGCTTTTGATCCATGTTCAGGACAAAAGCCGTCGTCATGATGTCGTCAAGATCGGCACGATCGTCCACGAGCTCGAAGACCCAGGGGTTCTCGAAATCGTCGGATCCCATGCTGGTGACCAGCACAGCCTCGATGGAATACTCCACCGGACGCGCAAAGGCAGCGGCGCATCGATCGCACACACCGTGCAGCGTTGTCGCGACCGTTCCGGTGAGTTCCAGAACACCCGCGGTGTTGCGTACCCGTCCCTTTGCCAGAACCGGCTCGGTCACGGGGCAGCAGACGCCAAATTGCATGGTATGCAGATCAAGGCTTGTCTCGAAGGGAACCACACCGCCGGGTTCAGCGATCAGCTTACTCAAATCCAGAAGCATAGTGTCCTCCAATCCAGAATCATGCAGTGGATATTATATCGGAAGGGGCGAAGAAAGTCAAATACTATTTCAAAAAAAATCACAAATTTTTTCACCAAAAATGCAGCGCTTTACACAAGGTATCGTTCGTGCTAAAATAGGCTCACCCTTTATCTGGTTTCGGAGGTCTCCATGAAAGAGTTTACCGTCGGTCAGAACGACGCAGGCCAGCGTCTTGACCGTTTTGTTGCGAAGGCCGTGCCGCTGCTCCCCGATTCGCTGATGCAGAAATACATCCGTCTCAGGCGCATCAAGCTGAACGGAAAGCGCGCCGAGCGCAATACCCATCTTGCCGCCGGAGATGTCATCCAGCTTTATATCAACGACGAGTTTTTTGACGCCCCGAAGCAGGAAAACGCCTATCTGACCGTCTGCGTCCCGAAGCTCAACATCGTCTACGAGGATGAGAACATTCTCCTCGCCGACAAGAAGCCCGGCCAGGCCGTTCACCCGCACGATGGCGCGGAATACGGCAAAACGCTGATCGATCACATTCAGGCCTATCTCTATGCCAAGCGCGAATGGCGGCCGCGCGAGGAAAATTCGTTCGCGCCCGCGCTCTGCAACCGCATCGACCGAAACACCGGCGGCATCGTCATCGCGGCGAAAAATGCGGAGGCGCTTCGCATCCTCAATCAGAAGATCAAGGACCGTGAGATCGAAAAACGCTATCTCTGCATCGTCCACGGCACGCCGAAGCCCGCCGAGGGCAGGCTGGAGGGATACCTTTTCAAGGATGCAAAGGAAAACCGCGTCTACATCACCAAAAAGCCGCAGCCCGGCGCAAAGACCGCCGTCACATTCTACCGGACGCTGAGAACAAAAAGCGGGCTTTCGCTCGTGGAGTGTGAGCTCCTGACGGGCCGCACGCACCAGATCCGCGCGCAGATGGCAGCCGCCGGATGGCCGCTGCTCGGCGACGGAAAATACGGCAAGCTCGACAAGCGCTATGACCGGAAATATCAGGCGCTTTACTCCTACAAGCTCCGTTTTGACTTCACAACAGACGCCGGAATCCTCGCGTATCTGAACGGAAAGAGCTTCGAGGTCGCCTCTGTTGACTTCGTTCAGGAGTATTTCCCAGATTAGCCCCGGAATCCCCCGCAAAATTCTACAAAAAATTACGAAAAATCGATTGACAAGCGCCCCCTTACCATATATGATGTCTACCAGTACGTCCGCACCTGCGGATGTACTGATATTCTCTTTTCAGACGGAATATCACGTATCAACCCAGCGTCATTCGGCCTCTGCCGCCCACGCAGCCGGACGGTCCGTCAGGCAGGGATATCCAAAGGATTTTTCTGCTGCCCGACGGGCAAGATAGCACTGCGCAGCGTGCCGGGATCGTCTGGTGCTGACAAAAAACAAAAAGAAACGGGGGAGGATAATGTCTGAAGAACTCATTCGCCTGTCGGATCTTACGATGACCTTTGAGGACGGCGAAACCATTCTGGATCACATCAATCTTTACATTAGGAATAAGGAATTTCTCACATTACTGGGTCCCAGTGGATGCGGAAAAACCACAACACTACGAATTATTGGCGGTTTTTTGACACCTACGTCCGGTGATGTGTTTTTTAACGGCCAAAGGATCAACGACGTACCGCCGTACAAACGCAAGATCAATACGGTGTTCCAGAAATACGCGCTGTTCCCGCATTTGGACGTATATGACAACATCGCCTTTGGGCTGCGCCTATCCAAGCTGCCCGAGCAGGAGATCGACGACCGCGTGACGGAAATGCTCGAGATCGTCAGCCTGAAGGGCTTTGAAAACCGGAAGGTCACTTCCCTCTCCGGCGGCCAGCAGCAGCGTGTGGCCATCGCGCGCGCGCTCGTAAACCGGCCGCAGGTGCTGCTGCTCGACGAGCCGCTGGGCGCGCTCGACCTGCGTCTGCGCAAGGACATGCAGAACGAACTCAAGAGCATCCAGCAGCAGACCGGCATCACCTTCGTCTATGTCACGCACGATCAGGAGGAGGCGCTGTCCATGTCCGACATCGTTGTCGTCATGGACAAGGGCAAGATCCAGCAGATCGGCACGCCGCAGGATATTTACAACGAGCCGAAGAACGCCTTCGTCGCCGACTTCATCGGCGAGTCGAATATTCTTGACGGTGTGATGCTCGACGACTGTCTGGTCAAGTTCTTTGGCCGCAGATTCGAGTGCGTTGACAAGGGCTTTGAAAAGAACGAGCCGGTCGATGTCGTCATCCGCCCCGAGGACATCGACATCGTCCCCGCCGATCAGGGTCACCTCTGCGGTACGGTCACGTCCGTGACCTTCAAGGGCGTCCACTATGACACGATCGTTGATTTCAAGGGCTTCAAGTGGCTCATCCAGACGACCGACTTCTACCCGGTCGATTCCTACATCGGGATCCGGCTGAATCCCGAGGACATCCACATCATGCACAAGAGCGAATACTCCGGACTCTACGGCGACTACAGCTCCTACAGCGCCGAGTATGACGAGATCGCCGATGCTGAGGAGGATGCAGAGGATGAAGAATAAGGTTCTTGCCGCGCCGTACATTGTGTGGATGGCGCTGTTCATCATCGTTCCGCTCGGCATCGTCGTGTACTATGCCCTGACGGACTCCATCACCGGTCAGTTCACCCTTGCAAATCTCGCCTCCATCGGGACGTATCTGCCGATCTTCCTGCGGTCGATCTGGCTGAGCCTGTTTGCCAGCTTCATCTGCCTTGTCATCGGCTATCCTGTCGCGTATTTCATCGCGCAGTGCAAGCCCACGACCCAGCGCTTTCTGGAAATGCTGATCATGCTCCCGATGTGCATGAGCTTCCTGCTCCGGACGCTGGCATGGGTCGCCATGCTGGAGGACACCGGCATCTTCAACACCCTGCTCCAGTCCATCGGCCTGACGCCGCTGCCCCTCATCCGGACGAACGGCGCGGTCATCCTCGGCATGGTCTACAACTACCTGCCGTACATGATCCTGCCGCTGTACACGGTCATTATGAAGATCGATGGCCGTCTGGTCGAGGCGGCGGCTGACCTTGGCTGCAAGCCGAGCCGCGTCTTTACGAAGGTCATCCTTCCGCTCTCCGGCCCCGGCATCCTGTCCGGCCTTACAATGGTGTTCGTGCCCGCCGTGTCCACCTTCTACATTTCCCAGAAGCTCGGCTCCACCGGTACGACGCTGATCGGCGACGTGATCGAGTCGCAGTTCAAGACTGCCTACAACCCGAACCTGGGCGCGGCCATGAGCCTTGTGCTGATGATCCTGATCTTCCTGTGCGTCAGCATCATGAACCGCTTCGGCGAGAACGAGGGCGAGGAGGTCATGGCAAAGGTATGAAGCACTTTAACCGCACCGTGACCGTTCTGGTCTTTATCTTCCTGTATATCCCCATGATCGTGCTCGGCATCGCGTCCTTCAACGCCGGTACCGACATCGCCACGTTCAAGGGCTTTACGCTTTCGCAGTATGCAAATCTTTTCCGTGACAGCGCGCTTCTCCGTCTGCTGCTGAACTCGCTGATCATCGCCGTGCTCTCTACGCTCGCGGCGACGGTCTTCGGCACGATGGCAGCCGTCGGCATCCACGGCATGAACGGAAAGCTCCGCAGCGCCGTCATGACGCTGACGAACATCCCCATGACGAACCCTGACATTGTCACGGGCGTCGCGCTGGCGCTTTTGTTCGCGTTCACGGGCGCGATGCTGCGCATCAACTCGATCCTTGGCTTCTGGACGCTGCTCATCGCGCACATCACGTTCAATCTCCCCTATGTCATTTTGAATGTCATGCCGAAGCTCAAGCAAATGGACAAGGATCTGGTCGAGGCCGCTCTGGATCTCGGCTGCACGCCGGCGCAGGCGTTCACGAAGGTCGTCATCCACGAGATCATGCCCGGCATCGTCTCCGGCGCACTGATGGCCTTTACGATGAGCCTCGATGACTTCGTCATCTCCTATTTCGTCACCGGTTCGAGCTTCATCACGCTTCCGGTCGAGATCTACAACTACACCAAAAAGCCCATCCAGCCGAAGATCTACGCGCTGTTCACACTGATGTTCCTCGCGATTCTGCTTCTGATGGTCGTGATGAACCTGCTTCAGGCGCGCTCCGAGCGTCACCCGAAGACTGCACAGAGGAGGGCCGGCCGATGAAGCTGAAACGACTTTTTGCACTTCTGCTCTGCCTTGTGCTGACGCTCTCGGCGCTTCCCGTCACGGCGCATGCCGCCGGTGAGGAGATCACCGTCTACAACTGGGGTCAGTACATCTCCGACGGCACCGACGACTCGCTCGACGTCATCGCTGCCTTCGAGGAGGCCACCGGCATCAAGGTCCATTACATGACCTTTGACTCGAACGAGAGCATGTACACCAAGCTCAAGACCGGCGGCGCCAGCTACGACGTCATCATCCCCTCCGATTATATGGTCGCAAAGCTCATTGAGGAGGACATGCTCGAGCCGCTTGATTTCGCGAACATCCCGAACTACGCCTACATCGACGAGGCGTTCCGCAATCAGGCCTACGACCCGGAGAACCTGTACTCCGTCCCTTACACATGGGGCACGGTCGGTCTGATCTACAATCGGAACTATGTCTCGGACGAGGACGCCGAGAGCTGGAGCTGCCTCTGGAACAGCAAATACGCCGGAAAGCTGCTGATGTTCGACAATCCCCGTGACGCATTCGCCATTGCCCAGTCTCTGCTTGGCTACGGCCTGAACACCGAGGATTTTAACGAGCTGAAAAACTGTGCCGACCTGCTCGCGCAGCAAAAGCCCGTCCTTCAGGGCTGGGTCATGGACCAGATCTTTGACAAGATGGAGCGCGGCGAGGCATGGGCCGCCCCCTACTACGCAGGCGATTACCTGACGATGGTGGAGGAAAATCCCGACCTTGGCTTCAGCCATCCGAAGGAAGGCTTCAACATCTTCATCGATGCGCTTTGCATCCCGAAGGGCTGCAAGAACAAGTCCGGCGCGGAGGCGTTCATCAACTTCCTCTGCGATCCGGAGGTCTCGGCGGCAAACCTCGACTACATCGGCTATTCCACGCCCGAAACGGCGGCGAAGGAATATCTCGACGAGGAGATCACGTCCAGCCCGGTCGCCTACCCCGACGAGGAAACGCTGGCGCGCAGTGAGAGCTTCGGCGCACTCGGGATCGAGGCCACGCAGGCAATGAACGACCTCTGGCTGTCAGTCAAGACCTCCGGCGCTAACACGACGCTGTATCTCATCCTGACGCTCGCCGCGTTCGCGGCGGTGATCGTCTTCTTTGTGATCTCCGGCGCAGTCCGCCGCAGAAAAAAGGCGCGGCGCTGCCGCAAGTGGAAAAGCGCATAACGCATGACCGGGAAGCCAATCGGCTTCCCGGTTTTTGTTTCCTATACAGCTCCGCCTCCACCTGTCGGTTTTCCGATATTTTTTGACTTTTCTTTCAAAAACAGATATGCTATAATGCAGCAAAAGGAGGCTATACTATGGAAATGATCCCGATGCGTGAAGCGATGCAGCAGCGTCACTCCGTGCGCTCCTATCTCTCGACCCCCATCCCGCAGGATGTTCTCACAACGCTCCGCCAGGCCGTCAAGGAATGCTCCTCCGCGGCAAAAATGCGGATCCAGCTCGTGACCGACGAGCCGGAGGCCTTCCGGGGCTTTCTCGCCCGCCGCGGGCATTTTGTCGGCGTGCGCAACTACATTGCGTTTGTCGGCCAGAAGGACGATACGCTTGACGAGCGCACCGGCTATTACGGTGAGAGGCTCGTACTGCTCGCGCAGCAGCTCGGTCTCAACACCTGCTGGGTCGCAGCGACATACCGAAAGAAAAAATGCCCCGCCGTCGTCAATCCCGGCGAGAAGCTGGTCTGTGTCATCGCCCTCGGCTACGGTCTCTGGCGCGGAAAGCCCCACACCGGCCGCCCTGCCACAGAGCTGTCCAACCTGACCGCCGCATCGCCTGACTGGTTCCGCCGCGGCATGGAGGCCGTCCTGCTGGCGCCGACCGCGAGAAATCAGCAGCGCTTCTTCTTTCAGCAGTCCGGCGATGCCGTTTCGGTGCGGAGCACCGGCGGCTCCTACAGCAAGATCGATCTCGGCATCGTAAAGCATCACTTTGAGCTTGGCGCCGGCGCAGAAAACTTCCGCTGGGCGGATGCGCCGCAGCCGGTCTCTGAGGAGGCGGCGATCGCAGAGGCTGAAACGGAATGTGCCGTGGAGGCCGAGACGGAGGAGAACGTGTGAACGCCGTTTTGGGGGAAACTTTTGCAGTTGTTCACAAAAGCTTCCCGTTTCGTTCATAATTCCGACATGTTTTCAGCTTATTCTAAGCTTGGAAATCAAGTTTTCCTCTTTTTCTTTCTCTTTTTCTTTTCTAGCGCAAAAGCCCGCAGTCACGACTGCGGGCTTTTGTGTTTCTCCAGCACTGCAAAAAGAGCCGGAGCGTGTCGCTCCGGCTCTTTGGGTCATTTTGTGTATTCAAACTCAAAATCATAGATGCTGACAGTGTCGCCGTCCTCGATGCCCATTTCCTCGAGCCGCTCAAACAGGCCGCTCTTGCGAAGCTGCCGGTCGAAGTACATGCGCGATTCATAGTCGTCGAAGTTGATGTCATTGAGCAG
The DNA here is from genome assembly GCA_900548625.1 of uncultured Eubacteriales bacterium. GTDB lineage: Bacteria > Bacillota > Clostridia > Oscillospirales > Oscillospiraceae > CAG-170. The sequence continues at coordinate 21,555 of URLO01000010.1, forward strand.
CTTCATGATCCACGGGCCGGTGACCTCCCAGAGATCCTCATGCTGCTCGATCCGAAGCTCCGTCGCGTCGCCTGCCTCGGCAAGCGGCTTGACGTATTCCGGCTCATAGTAGACCACCGGCGGAAGCTGGGCCAGCTTCCCGGCGATGGTGCGCATGAGATTCTTCGTACCGGCCGTCGTTGCGGCTGAAATTTCATAAAACTCATAGCCGCGCTCCTCGACATAGGCGCGCAGGCGCTCCAGATTGTCGCTGTCCGGCGGGAGCAGGTCGATCTTGTTTGCCGCGACGATCATCGGGCGCTTTGCAAGGTCTTCGGAATACTGCGCAAGCTCCTGATTGATCTTCTCAAAGTCCTCGATGGGGTCGCGGTCCTCACTGCCGGAGACATCCACGATGTGAACGAGCAGACGGCAGCGGTCAATGTGCCGCAGGAAGTCGTGTCCGAGTCCTGCACCGTCGGCAGCGCCCTCAATGATGCCGGGAATATCCGCCATGACGAAGGAAACGCCGTCGTCAACATAGATGACGCCGAGGTTGGGATAGAGCGTCGTGAAGTGATAGTTTGCGATCTTCGGATGTGCGTTCGAGGTGACCGAAAGGAGCGTGGATTTGCCGACGTTCGGGAAGCCGACAAGTCCCACATCCGCAAGGAGCTTCAGCTCGAGAATGACCTCGTGCTCCTCACCGGGGAGTCCCGCCTTTGCAAAGCGCGGGACCTGACGGGTCGGCGTGGCAAAATGCTGGTTGCCCCAGCCGCCGCGGCCGCCCTTGCAGAGAACATAGTCCTCGGAGGTGGACATGTCCTTGATGACCTCGTTCGTCTCGGCGTCGCGGACGACCGTGCCGCGCGGCACCTTGATGATGAGATCCTCGCCGCGCTTGCCCTTGCAGCGCGCGCCGCGCCCGTCCTCACCGTTCGGCGCGGAATACTTCCTCTTATAGCGGAAGTCCATCAGCGTGGAGAGATTGTCATCCACGCGCAGGACGATCGAGCCGCCGTTGCCGCCGTCACCGCCGTCGGGTCCGCCCGCCGCGACATACTTCTCGCGATGGAACGCGATCGCGCCGTTGCCGCCGCTTCCGGCCTTGACGAAAATTTTTGTTTTATCGATAAACATGAGGCTCCTCCTCTGTTTGTAGGGATTTCAGGGTATTTTTCCAGATCTCCGGATAGTTCTCCCGATAATAACGCGCGCGGTCGGAATCCGGAGCTTTCCAGATTGCTTTCTTCCGAATCTCTTCGGAAATGGCTTTTTCCAGCCATGCGCGCTTTTTTGCGAATTTCTCCGGGTCGGATGCGAAATGCGCGTAACTCAGCAGCAGGATATTGCCCGCCTCCTGCTCGCGCAAGAACGCTTCATAGGCGTCCGGGATATATTCCGCTCTCAGAATACGGACGGGCTGCGCGGAAGCGAACTCATTCGGAATTTCCGTCTTTTCGTACTCCCCATCTCCGCAGGTGTAGAGCCATCCGGATTTTCCGGCATAGAGCTTTTTCAGCGCATCGGGGAACGGATCGTCGAAATACAGCTTGCCCTGCCGGGTATAGCCGTATGCGTATTCATAATTCCGGATGAGGTAAAACAGCGCCATGGCGCGCAGTGATGTCAGACAAACCTGCGTGGGCTTGTCAAAATACGGGGACTTTTTTGGTTCGAGCATTTGCAGACCGCCTGTCGGCGACGCGTGATAATAGGTCACGGCGCTATCCCCCTTTAAGAAAAACCCCGAACGGGTCTCGTTCGGGGTTTCACTGCAAATTACTGTTCCGCGTACACAGAGCACATCTTGCGATCCTTGCCCTTGCGCTCGAACTTCACCTTGCCGTCGATCAGAGCGAACAGCGTATCGTCCTTGCCGATGCCGACGTTGTTGCCCGGATGGATGTGAGTGCCTCTCTGACGGACAAGAATGTTGCCCGCGAGAACGAACTGACCGTCTGCACGCTTGGCGCCGAGACGCTTGGACTCGGAATCACGGCCGTTCTTGGTGGAGCCGCCGCCTTTCTTATGCGCGAAGAACTGGAAACTTATTTTCAGCATATTGTTACACCTCCAAAACTTCGATATAATCAGGATATTCGTCCCGCAGACTGCACAGTGTCAGCATCATGCCCGTGAGCACGGCCTGAACGGCCTCCTCGTGCTCGCACGCTGCGGGAAGGTTCAAGGTGATACGGGCCTCATCTTCGTTCACCCTGCATTTCGCGTGTTCACCCAGCACATCGTTGATGGTGCACTCGGCAAACTTCACGGCTGTGGAGACCGCTGCGCAGACAACGTCCGCGCCCGCCTCGGCATAACCGCTGTGGCCCGTACAGCAAAATCCGGAGATCCTGCCGTCTTGATCGTAGAATTCTACCCTGGTCATCTTACAGAGCGATCTTCTCGATCTGCACCTTGGTGTACGGCTGTCTGTGGCCCTGAAGGGACTTGGAGTCCTTCTTGGCGCGGTACTTGAAGACACGGATCTTCTTGCCCTTGCCGTTCTTCACGACCTTCGCCTCGACCTTAGCGCCAGCGACAGTGGGGGTACCGAACTTGGAGTTCTCACCGTCGACAACTGCCAGAACCTGATCGAAGGTAACGGTTTCTTCAGCCTCCGCATTGAGCTTCTCGATGTAGATCACATCGCCCTCTTTGACGTTGTACTGCTTACCGCCGGTAACGATAATAGCCTGCATTTCCATTTGCACCTACCTTTTTTGTAGACTCGCTCTGGAGGTGTGAGGGCATACCTCAGCTTCTACCTCTTTGACGCGGCTTACTGATTATATCAGCGGCAGCGCCGTTTGTCAAATCATTTTTTCGATTTTTTCGTGCTTTTGGAAGATAAATGCGAAGAAAATGCCGTTCTTCCGCTTCAAAAGGCGCGCGGCTGCGCATCCAGCCGCCGCACGCCCGCGCAGATGTCCTCGAGCGTCTCGGCCGCCTCCATCATGTAGTCCGGCCGGCGGGAGATATCCGCAAGACTGACCATCCCGACCAGTCTCCCCTGCTCGACGACCGGAAGTCTTCGCACCTGCTCCGAGGCCATGATCCCGGCAGCCGCCGACACGTCGGTATCCGGTGCGGCGGTCGCCACGCGGCCTGTCATCAGCTCGTGCACGCGCACGCTTTTGGGGCTTTTTCCGGCGGCGATGCAGCGCAGAACGATGTCCCGATCTGTCACGATCCCCTCCAGCCGTCCGCCGCTTCCGTGCACCGGCAAAGCGCCGATGTTATAGCGCGCCATCATCCGCGCCGCCACGCTGGCCGGCTCCGCAGCCGAGATCGAGACGACCTGCTTTGTCATACAGTCCTTTACACGCATGGTACTTCCTCCTTTTTCAGGAAGTTTACCCCTCTGCACGGCGTTTCATACACAAAACCAGCCGCCCCATCGGGGCGGCTGCTTCGGATGTACAGGCCGTATCTTACTTGTTCTGGAGCTTTGCGTCGATGGCTGCGGCAGCCTTCTTGCCTGCGCCCATGGCGAGGATGACGGTTGCAGCGCCGGTGACGGCGTCGCCGCCGGCAAAGACGTTCTCGCGGGTGGACATTTCGTTTTCGTCAACGATGATGCCGCCCTTCTTGTTGGTCTCCAGACCCGGCGTCGTGGAGCGGATCAGCGGGTTGGGGCTGGTGCCGAGGGACATGATGACGGTGTCGACGTCGAGCACGAACTCGGAGCCTTCGACCGGGATCGGACGGCGGCGGCCAGAAGCGTCAGGCTCGCCGAGCTCCATCTTGATGCACTTCATGCCGTTCACGCGGCCGTCCTCGCCGCCGAGGATCTCGACGGGGTTGGTGAGGGTCATGAACTCGATGCCCTCCTCCTTGGCGTGGTGCTGCTCCTCCAGACGTGCAGGCATCTCTGCCTCACCGCGGCGGTAGACAATGTAGACCTTCTCTGCGCCCATACGCTTTGCGCAGCGCGCCGCGTCCATCGCGACGTTGCCGCCGCCGACGATCGCCGCCGCGTGGCTGACGAGGATCGGCGTGTCGTTTTCTTCCTTGTACGCCTTCATCAGGTTGATGCGCGTCAGATATTCGTTCGCGGAGCAGACGCCCTTGAGCTCCTCGCCCGGAATGTGCATGAACATCGGCAGGCCTGCGCCGGAGCCGACGAACACGGCCTTGAAGCCCATCTCGTCAAACAGCTCGTCGATGGAGAGCACCTTGCCGATGACCATGTTGGTCATGACCTCAACGCCCATCGCCTTCAGCTTCTCGACCTCGTTGGCAACGATCGCCTTCGGCAGACGGAACTCGGGGATGCCATAGACCAGAACGCCGCCGGCGGTGTGCAGCGCCTCAAAAATGGAGACGGCATAGCCCTTCTTGGCAAGCTCGGACGCACAGGTCAGGCCGGCAGGGCCGGAGCCGACGACGGCGACCTTGATGCCGTTGGATTCGGGCTTCTGCGGCATGGCGTTGACATTCTCACGATACCAGTCGGCGACAAAACGCTCAAGACGGCCGATGGCGACCGGCTCGCCCTTCACGCCGCGCACGCACTTGGCCTCGCACTGCGTCTCCTGCGGGCAGACACGGCCGGAGAGTGCGGGAAGGGCGTTGGTGGAGGTGATGATCTCATAGGCCGCGGCGAAATCGCCCTCAGCGACCTTTGCGATGAATTCAGGGATGTGGATGTTGACCGGGCAGCCCTCGACGCACTTCGGCTTCTTGCACTGCAGGCAGCGCTTTGCCTCGTCAACGGCCATCTCGGCGGTGTAGCCGAGGGTAACTTCCTCGAAATTATGGTTGCGGACGTTCGGGTCCTGCTCCGGCATCGGAGTTTTGGTAAGCTGCATGTTAGCCATTTTCGTTTCCTCCCCTTACTTGATGAGCTCTTCCGCCATCTTCTGCATACGGCACTTGTGGCTCTCGCGAACCTCGGCCTCACGCTCACGATAGACGGTGTTGCGGTTCATAAGCTCGGCAAAATCGACCTTGTGGCCGTCAAAGTCCGGGCCGTCAACACACGCAAACTTGACCTCGCCGCCAACGGTGACGCGGCAGCCGCCGCACATGCCGGTGCCGTCGACCATGATCGGGTTGAGGGAAACGACGGTCTTGACGCCGAACGGCTCTGTGGTCTTGGAGACAAACTTCATCATCGGGATCGGGCCGATGGCCAGAACCTCGTCGTACTGCCGTCCGGACTCGAGAAGCTGCTGGAGCTTGACAGTGACGAAGCCGTGCTCGCCGTAGGAGCCGTCGTCGGTCATCAGATACAGGTTGTCGCAGGCCTCTTTGAACTCGTCCTCAAGAATGACGATGTCCTTGTTGCGGAAGCCGATGATGACGTCGGTCTCGACGCCCGCTTCCTTGAACGCCTTGGCGGACGGATACGCGATGGCACAGCCGACGCCGCCGCCGACCACGCAGACGCGCTTTTTGCCTTCGACATCGGTGGGCTTGCCGAGGGGGCCGACAAAGTCCTGAATGTAATCGCCCTCATTCAGGCTGCCGAGCAGCTCGGTGGACAGGCCGACCTTCTGGAAGATGATCGAAACAGTGCCCTTTTCGCGGTCATAGCCCGCGATGGTCAGCGGCACACGCTCGGAGCGGTCGTCCACACGGAAAATGATGAACTGACCGGCCTTCGCCTTGCGGGCGACGAACGGAGCCTCGATCTCCATCAGGGTAACGGCGGAGTTGAGTTCCTTCTTGCGTACGATTTTGTACATAACTTTCATCCCTTCAAAATTTTCAAATGTATCAATTTGAAAAGTTCTATACGTTTTTCATTATACATGCGGCGGAGCCGTTTGTAAACTCATTCGATGCTTTTTTACGGATTTATGATCATGATATTTTTCTTGCGCACGGTTTCCCACGAAAAAACGCGCGAAAGCGCCCATGCAGACGCCGGCTCCGGCGTCTCGCAGATGCCCGCCAGATACGCGAGCCGCCCCAAAAGTGCCTCCGGCGTATAGCGCTCGCGCAGCGCGCCCATGTCCAGATCGCGCTCCCGCTTGGAAAGCCGTCGCCCGTCGGGCGCGGTCAGGAGCGGCACATGGTAATAATCCGGCGCCGGCAGCCCGAGCAGCTCCTGCAAATAGAGCTGTCTCGGCGTCGAGGACAGCAGATCCTGCCCGCGCACGATCTGTGTGACGCCCGCCTCCGCATCGTCCGTCACCACGGCAAGCTGATAGGCATAGACGCCGTCGGAGCGCCGTATGATAAAGTCGCCGCAGTCATGCGCCAGATTCTCGCGGTACACACCCTGAACGCCGTCCCGGAACGCAGTGTCCCTGTCCGGCACACGCAGCCGCCACGCGGGGCGGCGCGTCTTTTCTGCACGCTCCGCAGGTGTCAGAGCGCGGCACGTCCCGGCGTAGATCACATTGCCGTCGGAGGCATGCGGCGCAGACGCCGCGTGGAGCTCACTGCGCGTGCAGTAGCAGGGATAGACCCGCCCCAACGCCTCCAGCCGCGCAAACTGCGCGCGGTAGGCCTCCGTTCTCCGGCTCTGCGGGGTCTGCTCACGATCCCAGTCGAGCCCCAGCCACGCAAGGTCGCGCTTGAGCTGCTCGGCGTATTCTGGGCGGCAGCGGTCAGGGTCGAGATTCTCGATGCGCAGCACCATCTCTCCGCCCGCACTGCGCACGGATAACCATGCCATCATCGCAGAAAACACATTTCCCAGATGCATCCGCCCGCTGGGACTCGGCGCAAAGCGCCCCACTGTCTTCATCGGCAGCCCTCCTCTGTTTTTTGATATTGTAGCACGCCGCCCGGCGTGATACAATCATAAAAGAATGGAAGGTGACGCAATGAAAAACCTGTTTGGCCATCTGCGGACGATCACACACCACCGCCGTCTCGTCCGTCAGGGCTGTTTCCGCGTCGGACTGTACTGGCAGGGACTGACGCACGACCTCTCGAAGTTCTCACCCACAGAATTCTGGACCGGTGTCCGGTATTATCAGGGCACGCGCAGCCCAAACGCCGCCGAGCGCGAGATCAATGGCTACAGCATGGCGTGGATGCACCACAAGGGGCGCAACAAGCATCATTTTGAATACTGGACAGATCTTTCCCTGAAAACGCGCGCCTATGCGCCGGTCGAGATGCCGGCGCGCTATCTCGCGGAGATGGTCATGGACCGCATCGCGGCCTGCAAGACCTATCAGGGCGCGGCATATACGGACGGCGCACCGCTGGAATATTTTGAAAAGTCCGGCGAGTGGCGCAATGTCCATCCCAAAACGCGGGCGCAGCTCATCTGCCTTTTGACGATGCTGCGCGACCGCGGTGAGAAGGAAACGTTTCGTTATATCCGTGAAGTCATACGAAACCGCGGCGTTTTTCGTGAGTGATTTTGTCGTTTTTGCCCGAGCGTTCAGATAGCTCCGTTGTTTTCTATTGATTTTGCACAAAAACATACGGGAATTTTTCAATATCAGGCACTAGCCCTTTTCGGAAAAATGTCGTATAATCTAGGTATGATTTCCTGCACCGCAGGAGGAAATAAAGGAGGATACTATGAAGAAAATACTTTCGCTTCTTCTCGCCGTCGTAATGGTGTTCGGTCTTATGACCGCAGCCTTCGCGGCAGACGCGGATCTTGCGGGCAAGACCGTTGTTCTGCACACCAACGACGTGCACGGCCAGGTCGACCTGTATGCAAAGGTCGCGGCACTCAAAAAGGATTATGAAGCAAAGGGCGCAGACGTCATTCTTGTCGACGCGGGCGACTACGCACAGGGCACTCCCTATGTCAGCGACTCGCAGGGCAAGACCGCGATCGAGCTGATGAACGCAGCCGGTTATGACGTTGTGACGCTCGGCAACCATGAGTTTGACTATGGCTACGCCAACCTTCAGACGATCATGAAGGACGCCAAGTTCAAGGTGGTCTGCAACATCAAGTACAACGGCAAGCTGGCGTTCGACGCCTCCTATGTCGTTGAGACCAAGGGCGGCCTGAGGGTCGGTTTCCTCGGTCTGACCACGCCGGAAACCTCCACCAAGGCGCATCCGGCCAAGATCAAGGGCGTTACCTTCATGGCGCAGAACGCGCTGTACAGCTTCGCCACGCAGGAAGCGGCCGATCTTAAGGCCGGCGGCAGCGATGTTGTCATCGCGCTGACGCATCTGGGCGTTGACCCCGAGTCCAAGCCCAACCGCTCCACCGATCTGTACGCCAATGCCAAGGGCATCGACTTCATCATCGACGGCCACTCCCACACCAAGATGACCGAGGGTGAAAACGGTGAGCCCATCCAGTCCACCGAGACCAAGCTGAAGTACGTCGGCGTCGTCGTCATCGACAATGCCACGAAGAAGATCGAGAGCAACGAGCTGATCCAGCTCGATGGCTACGCAAACGAAGACGCAGACACCAAGGCTGCTGCTGACGCCATCATTACCGATGTCGATGCCCGCCTCGGCGCTGTGTTCGCAAAGTCCGAAGTCGAGCTCAACGGCAAGCGTGACCCCGGCGTCCGCACGCAGGAGACCAACCTCGGCGACCTCATCACCGACGCACTTTTGTGGTACGCAACCAAGGACGGCAAGCTTGACGTTCCCGCCGACCACATCGTTGCGGTCACCAATGGCGGCGGCATCCGTGCCTCCATCAAGGCCGGTGACATCACCATGAAGGACATCAACACCGTTCTGCCGTTCGGCAACACCGTTGCCGTTGTCTACATCTCCGGCGAGAAGCTCCTTGAGTCTCTCGAGGCTGCAACGCAGAGCGCGCCCACCGCGCTTGGCGGCTTCCCGCAGATCGCAGGCATCAACCTGTCCCTCTGCACCGGCGCTGCCTATGACAAGCAGGATGAGACCTATCCCGGCGGCTCGACTTACTATGGCCCGAAGTCCATCAACCGCGTCACCATCAACTCTATCAACGGCAAGCCCTTCCGTGCGAAGGACACCTACGCAGTCGTGACCAATGACTTCATGGCTGCCGGCGGTGACGTTTATTACGCATTCGCCTCCTCCCCCAAGATCGTTGACACCGGCACGCCGATGGACGAGGCACTCGTCGAGTTCATCAAGGTCAAGCTCAATGGCGTCATCGGCAAGGAATATGAGAACGCGCAGGGCCGCCTGAACATGGCTGTCTTCAACGACGTTCCCAACAACATCTGGTACACCAAGGCCGTCAACTATGTTGCTGAAAAGAGCCTCATGAACGGCACCGGCGCTTCCTTCAAGCCGATGGACAGCACCTCCCGCGCCATGCTCGTCACCGTTCTGTACCGCATGGCCGGCAGCCCCGAGGTCGAGGGCAAGGTCTCCGAGACCTTTAAGGACTGCGTTGACGGTTCCTACTATGCAAACGCCGTTCTGTGGGCCTCCCAGAACAACATCGTCAACGGCTACGGCGACAGCTTCAAGCCGAATCAGGCTGTGACCCGTCAGGAAATGGCCAAGATCCTCTATGGCTACGACAAGGTCATGGAGAAGGCCGGCGAAACCTTCGCAGTCCAGCTGACCTACACCGACCTTGACAGCATCGCTGGCTGGGCACTGGAAGGCGTCAACTACTGCACCGCCGCCGGTTATCTCTCCGGCTCGAACAATGCGTTCAGCCCGAAGGGCAACGCGACCCGCGCCATGACGGCTCAGGTTCTCATGAACATGACCGCCGAAAAGGAAGCGGCATAATTTCAAAGCCATCTGCAAAAGAGCGGCCCTGCGGGGCCGCTCTTTTCAGCTTGTCAGGACATATTTTCGACAATCGCGCCGCGTTTTTATGATGATTTCTGTACACTTCTGAATAATTTATGAAGAATCGGCAGAAAGATTTGATTCTCGACGCGTTATATGCTAGAATGTGCAGGTAACTAATCCGTATTGGAGAGAAACGCAACATGAGTCAAGTCAAATTATTCGGCAGCAAACGCGCCGCATCCCGGCTCGCAGGCGGCCGTACCAAAAAGGTGAAGCAGAAAAAGCCGCTGAAAAAGCTGGCTATTTTTCTGACCGTCATTCTCTGTCTGGAGGGGCTTTATTTCTTCGCGTCCTACAGCCGCATTCCCTTCATCACCTACTGGCGCGAGGTCTATATCAACACCGCGCTTGCGACCATGCGTCACCAGTGGCTCGCCACGCGCCTTCTGCCGAAGGACGTTGTGCAGGACGTCATCGACCGCAATACCGCTGCGGCGTCGCGCGTCGAAGGCATCACCACAAGCTGGGGAAAGAACGACGCGACTGAGACGCCGTCCGCCCCTGCCGAAGATCCAAAGCCAGAGACGAACACCCGCCCGATCGACACAGAGATCGAAACGCCCGAGGAGCCGGAACCCCCGAAGGAGCTGACCCCGGAGGAGATCGAAGCGCAGCAGAAGGCGGAATTCGAGACACTTTTCTGGGAACTCGACCAGGAAACATGGCAGGCCTATCTGGACACGCATCCGGACACGCTTGCAAACGGCTGGAACGGCATTTATATCAACGAAGCCGGTCTTGACGACAGCGGCACAAGCATCTACACCACGCAGGGCGAGCAGGTGCTTGCCATCGACGCGCCGAACAAGATCCTGATCGTGCGCCTCAAGGGCTCCGGCTGGCGCGGCGCGCTTGCCATCTGCAAGGATGCCTCGCGCTTCTGCATCGGAACCTCAAACAACATTTCACAGGGCACCGACCCGTTCTCCAAGGGCAGCGGTCAGTACATCGGTGAGATCGTTCAGAACGTTGAGGACGGCATTCTCGGCATCTCCGCCAGCGGCTTTATCGACGTCAGCCCCAACGGCGTGCTCGGTCAGGGCAACGGCGGCCGCCTCGCAGGCTACTGCATGGCAGAGGGCACCGAATACAATGCAGATTATCATGCGATCAACAGCGGCTGGCACAAGTTCTCCCGTATGGAATTCCATGAGGACAACCTCATGTACATAAAGGCCACGACCGACCCCATCAGCCCGGACTGCACCGATGCATTTGAGTTTGAGCCGGCGATGATCGTCGATGGCGAGGTGCTCGTCAACGACTGGTGGTCGGAACTGAACCCGCGCGTCTGCGTCGGCCAGTCGGATAAGTATGAGATCCTGATGCTCATTGTCGAGGGCCGCGGCGCCTCGGGAAGCTGGGGCACAGACATTGCCACATGCGCCAGCATCCTCAAGCAGCACGGCTGCATGCAGGCCATCAACTGTGACGGCGGCGCGAGCGGCATGATGTGGTACAACGGCGAATACCTGACGCGCTGCGCCAACGGCGTTTCCGCAACAGGCCGTCCGACGCCGAACGCCTGCGTCTACCGCGCAGCGCCGAAGGCCTCGGCAGACACCTCCGCACCGGAAAATCCCTGATACTGTACAGCAAAGCCCGCTTCGGTCTGAATCAGACCGAAGCGGGCTTTGAGCTTGTCAAAAAGGCTTCCTGACAAGCTTTCAAACGCGAACCGCGTAGGCTTGGTTCGCGTTTAAAAATGAGCTGCCTCGCAAAGAGGCAGCTCATTTTGAATTTGAAATTGGCGATTATTCTTCCTCGGCGTCCTTCTTGGCGTCTTCGATGATCTTTGCCTGATTCATCTGCGGGACTTCCTCGTAACGGACGAAGTTCAGCGTGTAGCTGCCACGGCCCTGCGTCATAGCGCGCAGGTCGATGGTGTAGCTGGACATCTCGCCCATCGGGACTTCCGCCTCGACGGTCTGATAGCCGGGGTTCTCAGGATCGGGGTTCATGCCCATGACACGGCCGCGGCGCTTGTTGAGGTCGCCGATGATGTCGCCCATGTTGGAATCGGGCACGAGGACCTTCAGCTCGCCGATCGGCTCGAGCAGGGTCGGGCCGGCGGTGGGCAGACCTTCCTTGTAGGCGATGCCGGCAGCGGTCTGGAACGCCATATCGGAGGAGTCAACCGGATGGTAGGAGCCGAAATACAGCGTGGACTTCAGGAACACGACCGGATAACCGGCGAGCACGCCCTTGCCGACGCAGTTGCGCAGGCCCTTTTCAACCGACGGGATGAAGTTCTTCGGCACGCAGCCGCCGACCGTCTCGTCCGCGAAGACCATTTCTTCAGACTCGGACTGCGGCTCGAAGCGGATGTAGACGTCGCCGAACTGGCCATGGCCGCCGGACTGCTTCTTGTGACGGCCGTGGATCTCGACCTTCTTCTTGATGGTCTCGCGGTAAGCGATCTTGGCGGGCTTGAGAACAGCCTCGACCTTGTACTTGCTCTGGAGCTTTGCCATCAGGACGGAAAGCTGCATGTCGCCGGCACCGGAGATGATGAGTTCCTTGGTCTCGGGATCGTTGCCGTAGGTGAAGGAGGCGTCTTCCTCGTTCAGCTTGACAAGGCCGTTGGCGATCTTGTCTTCCGTGCCCTTGATCTTGGCATAGACAGCCATCTTGTACATCGGCTCGTCATAAGTCATGCCCTTGATGGTGACGGTCTTACCGGCCATACCCAGCGTGTCGCCGGTCTTGACGGAGGCGAGCTTGGTGAAAACGCCGATGTCGCCGCAGCAGACCTTGGCGGTCTTGACGTTGTCCTTGCCCTTCGGGAAGAACATGTTGCCGAGCTTTTCGGAATCGCCGGTGCGGGCATTGACGACGGTCATGGTGTCTTCCACGTCGCCGGAGATGACCTTGAAGTAGGAGTTCTTGCCGTACTGGTCCGCCAGGGTGTTGAAAACGAACGCCATGGGGCTGCCCTTCGGATCGAGCTTGAACGGAACTTCCTTATCGTCCTCGATCGCGGTCATGGGCTTGCCTTCCAGCGGGTTGGGGGCAAACTTCACAAGGTTGTTCAGAAGGACGGTGGTGCCGAGACCGGACATCGCGCAGCCGCAGAACACGGGCGTGATGGCGCGCTCACGGATACCGGCCTTGACGCCGGTGAGGATCTCTTCCTCGGTGAAGGGCTCCTCGGCGAAGAACTTCTCCATGAGCTCCTCGCTGGTCTCAGCGATCTGCTCATTGAGCTCCATCATATACTCCTCGATCTTCTCCTCGGCGTCGGCGGGAAGTGCAATCTCCTTGCCGGAGGCGTCATACGCCTTCTTTGCCAGCAGGTCAACAACGCCGACGGCCTGTTCGCCGTTCAGGATCGGGAATACAAACGGAATGACAGATGCGCCGAACATTTCGCGCAGGCTGTCAAAGACATTGAAGTAGTTGGCATGCTCCTCATCCAGCTTGGAGATGTAGAACATGGCGGGCAGGTTGGCCTTGGCAAGGTACTTCCAGCCCTTTTCGGTACCGACACCGATGCCGCTCTTGGCGGTGACGCAGATCATGCCGGCGTCTGCAACGCGCAGGCTCTGCACGATCTGGCCGGCAAAGTCGAAGTAACCGGGGTTATCCAGCACATTGATCTTGCACTTGTTATATTCGACGGGAATGACGGAGGTAGAGATCGAATACTGTCTCTTCTTCTCCTCGTCGTCGAAGTCAGAAACGGTCGTACCGTCGGCGCGCTTGCCCAGACGGGTGATCGCCTTGGTCGTGAACAGCATGCTTTCGCACAGCGCGGATTTACCGTCGCCACCATGGCCCAGCAGGCAGATGTTGCGAATGTCATTGGCAGTATAGCCCATAGTTTACGTTCTCCTTTCTACAGATACTCCGCGCCGGTTGCGTGGAATATCCCTCGGCAGTACACAGATTAGCCGACTCTTAAACTTCATTATATACGAATTATACGAAAAATGCAAATACTATCTTGCGTGATTCTATGCAAAGTTCGTAGTTTTTTTGCAGTCGGTCACGCTAAAAAGCAAGCGGCGGCCGGAGAAGCAATTCTCCGGCCGCCGCTTGGATCTTATTTACGTTCTGCCGCCGAGGGCTGTCACGAGCAGCGTCGGCAGCAGCCACAAAAGCGTGTAGACCAGCAAATTCCATGCTGAGACCGCCTGCGCCGAGCCGATGAAGGTCAGCAGGAACAGCACCGCCGCTCCGATGACGCCGCCCGCCACGGAGATCGCCGTAGCTCCGCGCGTTGCGCTGCGCATGGCGCGCGCGCCGACGACCGCCGCCGTGAAGCACTGGAAGCTCGGCCGTACCATCAGCGCGCCCTGCTTCGGCTCACGCACCGCCTCCGGCGCCGACAGATGCGCGCGCTCCTCCACGGTCGGGAACTCGATGCGGTCGGGCGAGAGCTTGTAGCGGTGCTTGAGGAACTGCGGTGTGATCATGAAATCGCGCGTGGCCAGGATCGGCAGAAGCCCCTTCATATGCGTCAGCGACAAAAGTCCCGCACGCACGGAGGGCGCCGGATCGTAGTTGAGTGCGAACACAGCGGCAAGCTCGCCGTTGATGGCCATATAGACCGCCTGACGAAGGCGCGTGCCCTCCGGCATCCGCACGCGCATGAGCTTCATGAATGCGAGCGAGCCCATCAGCACCACATCGCCGCCAATCTCCGCGCCGAGCCCGCCGCCCTCATAGCGGCGGAAGGTATCGACGGTGTAATGCCGTCCGTTCTGATTTTTCCGGATCTGCTGGAACAGCGGGACAAGCCCGCTCCCTGCCGTCTCCACCACGGCGGCGGCATAGCCGATGATCTGCGGCACGTATCGGTCAGAGTAGATCTTCATGCCGTTGAGCGTCACGTTCTCCGGCGGGAAAAGGTCCGCATCCTCAATGGCAACGGCGCACTCACCGCCGAGATTGCGCGCGCCCTGCCATCCGGCGACCGCCGCGCCGCTCCGGCTGAGTCTGCGCGCAAACATGGAAAACGGCCTCGGGTACGCGATCAGTGCACCGACCGGAAAACCTGCCAGAAGCATCGCCGTCCACGCCCAGAGAAAGTCTCCTCCCGGGCGAAGCGCCGACAAAATCGCCAGCACCAGCGTCAGCCCGGCCGTCACCGGTGCGTAAACGCGCATCACGCGCCGCGTGGCGTCGGGAAGCTCCAGCTGATAGACGAATTGGGCCACATCTGCCTCCGCACGGAAAATGCAGTCTTTTCCGTGCCACGCCTTTTCCTCCCGCACGGCTGCAACGGGCCGCTCCATCGAGCAGACGGCGCGCATCGTCTTGCGCTTTGCCGTCCGCAGCTCGAGCTCGCCCCAGAGCGCCGCCGTCAGTTCGAGCGACAGCACCGCAGAAAACGGGATGCGCCCGGAGATCAGCGCCGAAACTGCGTCCAGCACCGTCACCAGCACTGTCAGCGCCAGAAGGCTCGTGTGATCAAATTGCAGCCTCAGGCACTGCAAAACGCCGTGCAGCAGCACGTCGTAGGCAAGCAGCACCTGCGCTGCGGCGGCAGCCGCCATCACAACGGACAGCAGCCGCGTGCTCCCCGTCAGGTCGATCCCCGCGACAGAGAAATTGCACAGCGCGAGCATAGCTGCCGAAACGAGGCACAAAATAACGCTGAGGATCAGCCGCAGCTTGATCGTGCCGCCCTTGCAATAGGCGCGGTACGCCTCCTCCGGTGAGGAAAAGACGTGCTCCGGCTGTTCAGGGCGGCGTGCTTTTTTCTGCCGCTGCTGATGCTTCTGCATTTTTTGAAGCCTGCGGATGCGCTTTTGCTCCGCGCGCTCTGCGCGGGCGCGGTGGGCGGCTTCCTCTGCCGCTTCCGCATCCTCCGCCGCATCGCCCTCCGGCTGCGGCGCGGGCTCGCCCTTATACGTCCAGATCTTCGGGCGCTCCGGCTCCTCCGGCTCGTCGCGGATGGGCGCAAAGCGGATGGTGTCGCCGGTCACGCTCTGCGGCGCAGGCGCTTGCCCGTCATGCGTCTGCGGAGGCGGCGAATTTTCCGTTTCCGCGGACTCGGGCATCGTTTCCGGTTCTGCCGGCTCGTCCTCACGCTTGCTCCAGCCGCCGAATTCGCGCATGATCTCCTCCAGCGTGTACTCCGGCTCCGCGGGGACGGGGTCATTATGAACTTGTTTTTCCACCTGATCCTGCGGTAACTCTTCCATGCTGTCTCCTGCGCGTGTTCTTCGCGTAATTCTCTCTGTCAGCCTCTCTGGCGGACAGCCTCATAGAGCAGGATCGCCGCAGCCGCCGAAGCGTTCAGCGACGAGATCCGCCCCTTCATCGGGATGCTGACCTTGAGGTCGCAGCTCTCTGCCACAAGGCGGCTCATGCCGTCGCCCTCGTTGCCGATGACGATCGCCGCCGCCCCCTTGAGGTCTGCCTGATACAGCGGCGTCGCGCCCTCGGCCGCCGTGCCGAAGATCCATACGCCGCGCTCCTTGAGCTCCTTGATGGCGTTTGTGACGTTGGTCACGCGCGCCACGGGCATATATTCCAGCGCACCCGCCGAGGCCTTGCCGACGATCGCCGTCAGCCCGACGCTCCGGCGCTTCGGGATCACGACGCCGTGCGCGCCCGCGCACTCCGCGGTGCGGATGATCGCGCCGAGGTTGTGCGGATCGGACAGCTCATCGCAGATCACGATCAGCGGCGCTTCGCCGCGCTCCTTCGCGCGGTTCAAAATGTCATCGAGCGTCGCGTAGCTGTGCGCCGCGACCATCGCGATCACGCCCTGATGGGCGCCGGTAGCGCTCATCTGATCGAGTTTGCGGCGATCCGTCTCGACCACGACTGCGCCCGCCTGCTTTGCCTGCGCGGCAAGGCGCGCAAGCGCGCGGTCGGTGCTGCCCTCGGCGATGAACACCTTGTCGATCGCGCGGCCGGAGGCCAGCGCCTCGGTCAGCGCGTTTCTGCCCTCGAGTATATTCTCTGCATCCTCGCGTTCAAGCGGACGGCGGTCTCTTGCCGCGTCGCGCCGGAGGTCTTTTCTGCGTTCCTGATTGTCTCTCATATGCTCGTCTCTCCTACTCGCGTTTCCGCGGCGGCGTATTGCGCCCTCCGCACAGTTTGTCCAGAATATTATAGCAGGTATCCCATTCGGAAACAACCAGAACTTCTGCGGAAATTCACAGAAAATTTACCGCTTGTTCGCAGCCGGTTCTTGTCAAACCATTTTGGGTATGGTAAGATGTTTCCACTATCAGCGGGACGGCTTTTTGCCGTTTTTCCCGGATATGCGGGCGCAGATCGGCTCACGCCCGCGCAGAAAGAAGGTGCACGGATTGAATCAGAATCCGAAAAAACAGAACGGGAACCGTCCCCCGTCCAGCAACGGCGACGGCGGCAGAGGCAACCGCTTCTGGATCTATCTCGTGATCGCTGTCATTTCGGCGCTGCTCATCAACGCCATGGTCAATATGATCTCCAATGCCTATCTGACCGAGATCAGCTATACGGAGTTCAAGCAGTGGCTCGAGGAAGACAAGATCAGCGAGATCTCTTTTAAATCGGACGACCGCGTGGTGATCCTCACGAAGGACGAGGCTGCGAAGAAGGCGCAGCAGAAGCGGTATTATTACACCGGCCTGATCCCCAATCAGGACACGAGTGAGCTGACCGAGCAGCTCGACGCACTCGGCATCTCCTACAGCACCGAGCTTCCGCAGGAGACAAACACGTTCCTGCTGACGCTGCTGAACCTGTTCTTCCCGGTCTCCATGATCTTCCTGACCATTCTCCTGTTCAGCAATCTGAGCAAGCGCATGAGCGACGGCGGCGGTTTCGGCGGAGGCTTCGGTGAGAACAAGGCCAAGATCTATATGGAAAAGCAGACCGGCGTGACGTTTGCCGACGTTGCAGGTCAGGACGAGGCGAAGGAGTCGCTCGTCGAGATCATCGATTTCCTGCACAATCCGCAGAAATACGCCGCCATCGGCGCAAAGCTCCCGAAGGGCGCGCTTCTGGTCGGCTCCCCCGGCACGGGCAAAACGCTCCTTGCCAAGGCCGTGGCGGGCGAGGCAAACGTCCCGTTCTTCTCGATCTCCGGCTCGGACTTTGTGGAAATGTTCGTCGGCGTCGGCGCGAGCCGTGTCCGCAGCCTCTTTCAGGAGGCGAACAAGGTCGCTCCCGCCATCATCTTCATCGATGAGATCGACGCCATCGGCCGCACGCGCGATTCCAGATTCGGCGGCAATGACGAGCGCGAGCAGACACTCAATCAGCTCCTTGCCGAGATCGACGGCTTCGACTCCAGCAAGGGCGTTGTGATCCTCGCCGCGACCAACCGGCCCGAGATCCTTGACAAGGCGCTTCTTCGCGCGGGCCGCTTTGACCGCCGCATCATCGTTGACCGGCCGAATCTGGCCGGCCGTTACCAGACGCTCCGCGTCCACACCAAGAACATCAAGCTCGCCGAGGACGTCGATCTGCACAAGATCGCACAGGCAACTGCCGGCGCGGTCGGTGCAGATCTTGCAAACCTCGTCAACGAAGCGGCGCTGCGCGCCGTTCGTCAGGGACGCAAGGCCGTCAACCAGCAGGATCTGCTCGTTTCGTTTGAGACGGTCATCGCCGGTACGGAAAAGAAGGGCACCGTCCTGACCGACATGGAAAAGCGCATCGTCTCCTATCATGAGGTCGGTCACGCGCTGGTTGCCGCGCTGCAAAAGCACACGCAGCCCGTCTCGAAGATCACCATCGTGCCGCACACCTCCGGCGCACTCGGCTACACCATGCAGATGCCGGAGGAGGAAAAGTTCCTCAGTTCGAGAGAGGAGCTGATCGTTGAGCTGGAGACGCTGCTCGGCGGCCGTGCGGCAGAGCAGCTCGTGTTCGGCATTCAGACCACCGGCGCCTCCAACGACATTGAGCGCGCGACCGATCTTGCCCGCAAGATGGTCACGCAGTACGGTATGAGCGAGAAATTCGGCCTGATGGCGCTCTCCACCGTCTCGAACCAGTATCTCGACGGCGTCACAAGCATGAACTGCGCCGACTCGACCGCCTCTGCGGCAGACAGTGAAATTCAGAAGCTGCTTGCCGAGTGCTACGCCGCGGCAAAGGACATCCTCGCAAAGAGCCGCTCGCTGCTCGACGAGATCGCTCTGTTCCTGCTGACAAAAGAGACCATCACCGGCGACGAGTTCATGACCTATGTAAACGCCGACAAGAAGCGCCTTGCCGAAAGCGCTCAGGCCGCCGCCGAGGCAGCCCCCGGCAATACGGACGCTGCCGGCATTTGAGTATACCATCCATGTCTGCTCCGCGCGTTTCGCGCGGAGCAGTGCTGTAGAAGGGAGTTTTTCCACCATGCCCGAATCCGAACTGCACGCCGTGACCTCCGGCGTGGAAAATGCACTGGGCGCAACAGCGGAGAACGCACATTCGCTCTGGCAGAAGCTTTTCGGTGAAAATGCGCTGTCCAAGATCCTCGCGGCAGCGATCCTGCTTGTCGTGTGCGTCATTTTCATCCGGCTGCTGCTGCGGCTGACGAACCGCGTGCTGGAGCGCTCAAAAATACATACCACCATGTACAGCTTCATCCGGACGCTTGTGAAGATGGTGCTCGTATTCATCGCCATCATGCTCATCGCAGGGACGCTCGGGATCGACACCTCCTCCCTGCTTGCCATCTTCAGCATCGCAGGTCTGGCAATCTCCCTCTCCATCCAGAATGCGCTGAGCAACATGACGAGCGCCGTCATGCTGCTGACCTCCAGGCCGTACCAGCTTGGAGATTTCGTGGAGATCTCCGGGATGCAGGGCACCGTGCGCGAGATCGGCATTCTCTGCACGAAGCTCGCAACCGTAGACGGAAAGCTCATCTCCATCCCCAACAGCCAGGCCGTCTCCGCCAGCATCACGAACTTCTCCGCCGAGGAAAACCGCCGCGTCATGATGAGCATTTCCGCAGGCTATGACAACGATGTGGAAAAGGTCAAGTCTGCGCTTATCCGCGCGGCAGACGATCCGCGCGTGCTGCCCATTGAGCCGGTCTTTGCCCGCGTGAGCGGCTACCGCGACAACGCCATCGAATACGCGCTGCGTTTCTGGGTGAAGAACAGTGACTACTGGCCCGTTTATTTTGACGTTCTGGAGCGCGTCAAGCGCATCTTCGATGCAGAGGGCATCTCGATGACCTATCCGCATCTGGTTGTGCACAGCGCAAAATGAGGACACAACTTCAGGTGCTCTGAGCTTGTCAAAAAGACTTTTTGACAAGCTCAGGGACGCGAACCGCGTGGCTTGGTTCGCGTTTGAAAAGGCTGCGCCTGCTGCGTACACACGCAGCGGGCTTTTGTCCATCTTTTTGTGATTTGACCGTTTCCGGCGGACAGAGTTTGTGAATTTTGCAGCGTGTGATGTTGACTTTCCGTATAGGAGTTGTTAAAATGAAGACAAACTGTGTCGGCTTATGCCTGCGCTCATTAAACGGTTTCTGACGCATGCTGGCCAGTATCGGTTCGACGATCGGACTCGATCAAACATCCCCGCCGGAGGCGTGTTCGCGCCTTCGTCCAAAGACGAGAACAAGTTTTAGGAGGAAACATCATCAATGGATTGGGATCGCTTAATCACTATTGAACAGATGGAAGCCGCCACCAACGAATTGCTTGAAACCGGCAAGAAGGTTGGCGCGGATTCCTGGCAGCAGCGTGTCAAGAATCAGACCCCGCACTGCGGCTTCGGCGAAGCCGGTACTTGCTGCCGTATTTGCTCCATGGGCCCCTGCCGCATCACCCCGAAGGCCCCGCGCGGCATCTGCGGCTGCGATGTCCACGGCATCGTCGGCAGAAACTATCTGCGCTTCACCGCCGGCGGCGCGGCCACGCACTCTGACCATGGCCGTCAGATCTGCCACACCCTGTACCAGACCCACGAAGGCGGCGCCTATCAGGTCAAGGACCCTGAAAAGCTGAAGCGCATCGCGCACGAGTGGGGCATTGAGACCGAAGACAAGAACATCTACGATCTGGCGCACGAAGTCGCCGAGACCGCACTTCTTGAGTACGGCAAGCCCTTCGGCGTACAGCGCTTCCTGAAGCGCGCTCCCGAGCACACTCAGGAGCTTTGGCACAACGCCGGCATCGAGCCGCGCGCCATCGACCGCGAGGTCTCTCAGGCCATGCACATGACCCACATGGGCTGTTCTTCCCTGCCTGAGGCACTCATCAAGCAGTCTCTGCGCGCCGGTCTGTCCGACGGCTGGGGCGGCTCCATGATGGGCACCGAGTTCTCCGACGTTCTGTTCGGCACCCCGAAGCCCATGGACACCACTGCCAACATCGGCGTCATGGACAAGGACATGGTCAACATCATCGTCCACGGTCATGATCCCTCTCTGTCCGAAATGATCGTCTTCTATGCGCAGGATCCCGAGATGATCGCGCTTGCCAAGGCAAACGGCGCCAAGGGCATCAACATCGCCGGCGTCTGCTGCACCGGCAACGAAGTCGCCATGCGTCAGGCCATCCCGATGGCCGGCAACTTCCTGCAGCAGGAAAACGTTGTCCTGACCGGCGCCTGTGAGGCGATCGTCGTCGACGTTCAGTGTATCTTCCCCGCACTGGGCCCGCTTTCCAAGTGCTTCCATACCAAATTCATCACCACCTCCCCCATCGCCCGTATGCCCGACTCGGACTTCATCGAATTCCACGAGGAGACCGCCAGTGAGAATGCCAAGGCGATCGTGAAGCTGGCTGTTGAGAACTTTAAGAACCGTAACCCCGAGCTGGTCCACATTCCCCAGCTCAAGGCCAAGGCTCGCGTCGGCTACTCTGTCGAGGCCATCAAGAAGTGCCTTGACGGCGTCACCAACTCCCACGTTGACATCACCGGCACCACCCGTCCGCTGGTCGACGTTGTGAAGTCCGGCGTTCTGCGCGGCGCGGTCGCGATGGTCGGCTGCAACAACCCCAAGGTCCGCCCCGACACCGCACACATCGAGCTGATGAAGAAGCTGCTCAAGAACGACATCATCGTCATCCTCTCCGGCTGCTCGGCACAGGCCGCGGCAAAGGCCGGTCTGATGGATCTGGATGCGAAGGAATACTGCGGCGAAGGTCTGCGCCGTGTCTGTGAGCTGGTCGGCATTCCGCCTGTCCTGCACATGGGCTCCTGCGTCGATATCTCCCGTATGATGATCCTCGCTTCCGACATCGCCAAGGACTGGGGCATCAACATCTCCCAGATCCCGCTGTGCGGCTGCGCACCTGAGTGGATGTCTGAGAAGGCTGTCTCCATCGGCAACTACGTTGTCGCCACCGGCATCGACACCTACCTCGGCGTTGACCCCTACTCCAAGGGCTCCAGCGAGATTACCGAGCTGCTTCAGGGCGAGACCGGCTGCAAGGAGTGGGTCGAGGCGCACTTTATCGTCGAGGCCGACATCGAAAAGCTGGGCGACAAGATGATCGAATGCATCGAGGCAAAGCGTGCCGCGCTCGGCATCTGATTTTTGGTTAAAGAAGGTTCTTCCCTTATGAAAGTAGCGATCACTGGTAAGGGCGGCGTCGGAAAAACGACGCTTTCCTCCACACTGGCAAGACTTTATGCCGACGAAGGACGCACCGTCCTCGCCGCCGACGTCGACCCGGATGCGAATCTGGGTCTGGCGCTCGGCCTGAGCGAGCAGGAGGTCAACGCCATCGTTCCCGTCTCCAAGATGAAGCAGCTCGCAAAGGAGCGCACCGGCGTCAACGACCAGAACTCCTTCTACAAGCTCAATCCCGAGGTCTCCGACCTGCCGGACAAGCTCGCAAAGGAGATCAACGGCGTCAAGCTTCTGGTCATGGGCACCGTCGATACCGGCGGAGCCGGATGCGTCTGCCCGGAGCATGTGATGCTCAAGGCGCTGCTGTCGAACCTCGTCTTCCGCAAGGACGACGTGGTCGTGATGGACATGGAGGCAGGTCTCGAGCATCTTGGCCGCGGAACGGCCAGCATGGTGGATCAGTTCATCGTGGTCATCGAGCCGGGCGCACGCAGCGTGCAGACCTATGAACGGGTCCGGCAGCTCGCCGCCGATCTCGGCATCCACAAGGTGCGCGTCGTAGCCAACAAGGTCCGCGACGATTCCGACCGCGAATTCATCCGCAGCCGTATCCCCGAGGATGCCTTGCTCGGCTTCATCAGCTACAACGCCGACGTCATTGACGCCGACCGGAAGGGCCTCTCCCCTTACGATTGCAGCCCCGAGGCGCTGGCTGAGATCCGCGCCATCAAGGCAAAAATCGATTCTGAAGAATGAATCTGATCTGAAAGGAATGAACGCACAATGAAGACATTGTTTGAACGCGTCTTCAACGGCTCTAACGAAATGTTCGCCAAGGCCGAAGAAGAAGTCAATAAGATCGTTGCCGAAGTCGGTACCGATGCTCCTCTTGCGCTCCCCAGCACCGCATATTATCTGGCGTGCATCTACGCCTACATCGGCAAGAAGGTCACCACCACCGGTGAGCTTCAGGCCGCTCTGGCAGACGTCAAGGCCATGATGCTCCGCGAAAACCGCACCCACGCCATCTTCCAGTCCGGCGTCGGCACTGCCATCGCTGCGGAAATGATCGAGGCGTGCAAGTACGTCAAGACCCAGACTCCCTACGAAGGCACCAACTACCACGGCCACTTTGTCGACGCTGAGGTCCGTGAGCTCGGCGTTCCGCTGGTTACCGGCGACATCCCCGGCTTCGTCGTCATGATCGGGCCGGCTCCCTCCACCGAGGAAGCAGTCGAGACCATCAAGGGCTATCAGTCCCGCGGTATTTTCGTATTCCTGATCGGCGGCATCATCGAGCAGGCTGTTGAGGCCGGTCTTTCGATGGGCTTCCCCGTCCGTGTCGTCCCCGTCGGTGAGGACATCTGGTCTGTCGGCCATGTCATCTCCCTCGTTGTCCGCGCAGCCATGATCTTCGGCGCCATCCAGCCCGGCGACTGCGACGGCTTCCACAAGTACACCTTCGAGCGCCTCAACGCGTTCGTCAACGCCTACAAGCCCGTCAACGACATCACCGTCGCCTGCGGCGCCGGCGCCATCAAGCTCGGCTTCCCGGTCATCACCAACGACTGCGACGATATGTGGGCAGTTCCGAAGTCCCTCATCATCTATGAGAACACCAAGGACTGGATCGACACCTCCATCGAGGCGCGCGGCATCAAGCTGAAGGTCACGAAGATCGACATCCCTGTTGCCTACTCCTCCGCATTTGAAGGCGAAGTCATCCGTAAGGGCGACATGCAGGTCGAGATCGACGGCTCCCGCAAGGACTGCTTCGAGCTGGTCTCCACCAGAGATGCCGCCGAGATCGAGGATCACAAGATCGAGGTCGTCGGCCCCGAGATGGACGAGTTCCCTGCGGGCACCAAGATCTCCCTCAGCTACACCGTCGAGGTCGCTGGCAAGAACATGCAGCCCGACTTCGAGCCGGTCTTCGAGCGTAAGATCCACCAGTTCCTCAACTGCGTCGAGGGTCTGATGCACACCGGCCAGCGTGATATGATCCGTATCCGTGTCAACAAGGCTGACTTTGAGGCCGGCTTCCGCTTCCGCCACATCGGCGAAGTGCTCTACGCAAAGATCAAGTCCGAATTTGACACCGTCGTTGACAAGTGCCAGGTTCGCATCGTCGTCGGTGAAGAGCAGAACGCTGCACTCCGCAAGCACGCCAATGAGATCTTCGACCAGCGTGACGAGCGTCTGAAGTCCATGACGGACGAGTCCGTTCCGGTCTTCTATTCCTGCATCATGTGCCAGGCGTTCTCCCCGAGCCACGTCTGCATCGTCACCCCCGAGCGTCTCGGCCTCTGCGGTGCTGTTTCCTGGCTCGACGCCAAGGCCACCAACGAGCTCGACCCGCAGGGTCCCTGCCAGGTCGTCACCAAGGAGCGCTGCGTAGACGAGCGCACCGGCCGCTACGAGGACGTTGACGAGGCTGTTGCCGAGTACTCCCACGGCGCTCTGGAGCATGTCACTCTGTACTCCCTGCTCGAGGATCCGATGACCTCCTGCGGCTGCTTCGAGTGCATCTGCGGCATCGAGCCGTGCTCGATGGGCGTTGTCATCACCTGCCGCGAATACGCGGGCATCACGCCGCTCGGCATGACCTTCTCCGAGATGGCTTCCATGACCGGCGGCGGCGTGCAGACTCCGGGCTTCATGGGCCACGGCAAGCACTACATCGCTTCCCACAAGTTCCTCAAGGCCGAGGGCGGCGTTGCCCGTCTGGTCTGGCTGCCGAAGGAACTCAAGGATCAGATCCGCGAAAAGCTCAACGAGACCGCCAAGGATATGTACGGCATCGAGAACTTTGCCGACATGGTCGCTGACGAGACCGTCTGCGCAAGCGGTGATCCCGAGGAACTGATGGGCTTCCTCTCCGAGGTCGGCCATCCCGTGCTCGGCATGGATCCGCTGGACCTCTAATTTCACACTGCAAAAGAGGCTCCGCTTCGGCGGAGCCTCTATTTTGTGTCTCTTATGACAGTTCTTGCATGAAGACACAATTTGATTTGCTTTTGGCAGGAGGATTTGCTATAATATTTAAAATATGAACATCAGGAGGTATCTTCATGGCTGAGGAAAAGGAAGTTCTCACATATAAAGGCTTTCCCCTTATGAGAAAAGATTCCATCGTGTATTATGGCTCGATGGCAGACTCGCACATCGTCATGCTTCAGATCCTGGAAACGGAAAAGAAGGGCGATACGGACATTGCAACCAAGGTTTCCGTTGAGCTTCAGCTCACCGACCCGTCCGTGCGCGCAAAAGACCGCGTTGTCAAAAAGAGCACCAAGGACGGCTTCTACACCGCGCTCGACGTGGGCTGCGTGTGGCTCAAGCGCGCGCTCGCTGCAAAATAATTCTCAAAACCGGCAAAGCCTGTGATGCTCGGATAGCTCCGAGCATCACAGGCTTTTTTGTGCGCAAAAATGGGCAAGCCTATCCCCCATTGCAGCTCTCGCTCGCAGCACTCTCATAAAAGCGCAGATTTTCCCGAAGCCGTGCGTCATCCGGCTCCTGTTCCAGTGCCTGCCGTCCGTATTCCAGTGCCAGCGCAAACAGCCCCAGCCTGTAGGCTGCAAGCGCCGCAAGATCGTAGGGACGCGCGCCCCAGCTTTCCGGCTCATTGATATAGCTTTGTCCGCGCTCCGTGATGCGGAGCGCATTTTCCGCAAAAAACAGACTGCCGCTCCACGCGCCGCGTCCGGCCGCAAGCATCGACGCCTCAAGCCACGGCTCCCGCAGCCACGGAGCCTCGCCGCAGGCGCGCAGAAGCCACTGCTCCGCCTCCTGCGGCTTTCCCAGCGCCTCTGCCGCCCGCGACAAGAAACGCATGGATGCACACCGCTCCTCACGCCAGACCGCCGATGGAAGCGCGAGGTGCCGCAGGAGCGTCTGCTCGCATTCCTGCCAGCGGCCGCAGAACATATATTCCCGTCCGAGATAGTGCATGTTCCGGTCGTCCTCCGGGTGCTCCCGGACTGCCAGCTCCAAAAGCGGCAGATACTGCCCGCGCGACTTTTGCAGATCCGGGTGGTGATCGAGCTGAACACCCACCGCCTCTGCGCTGCCGCAGCAGCCGCCCTCATACTCCAGCACCTCATGGACGGGATGCACCCACCGAAAGCCAAAGCGCGCGTGCGCCTTTTCTGTCCAGAACACGCATCCCTCGCGTCCATCCGGCAAAAAGCTCCATGTGTAGCGGTAGCGAAGGCGCTTCGCGCCGCCGTGCAGTGCCCGCTCCATCGCCGTGCGCCACCCCGGATGAAATACCTCATCGAGATCGGTACAGACGCACAGATCCGCATCCTCCGGCACCAGCCGCAGGGAGCGGTTGCGCGCAGCATCAAAACGCCACGGCTCGACACGTGCCTTTGTCACATGGACGCCGTTTTGCTCCAGGATCTCGACCGTCCGGTCTGTCGAGCCGGTATCCAGGACGTAGATCCCGTCTGCCTCGGCCATGGATTCGACCCAGCGTGCGGCAAACGCTTCTTCATTTTTACAGATGGCGTAGACATAGATCCGGTACATGCGTACTCCCCTTTCAGAGCGATGACTGTGCCCGGCCTCCATTGGGGGCCGGGCGTATTTTTCAGTTTGCCAGAAGTCCCGCGCCGCGCAGTGCGCCCAGCAATTCGTTGAAGCGCGCAATGACTTCCTCCTGCGTGGCGCCCGCCGCCAGATTTGCAACTGCCTCTGCCGGTGTGATTGCTCCGGCCGGGCCAGCGGGGCCTGTCGGGCCGATTGCACCCTCTGCACCTGTGGGGCCGGTCGGGCCTGTCGGGCCGATTGCACCCGCTGCACCTGTCGGGCCGGTCGGGCCCGTGGGGCCGATCGCACCCGTCGCACCTGTCGGGCCGGTCG
>URLO01000011.1 GCA_900548625.1 uncultured Eubacteriales bacterium
GATGCCATTATTCATCACCCAGATACAGTATAGCATATTTGGTAAGACGGTTAAAGTGTTTTACTAGATTTTAGTATAAGATGAACACCGGCGCACCTCCCTATGGCCATATACCGTAAAAACAGGGCCGCGCTTCCGAGGAAGCGCGGCCCTGCCGTAAAATGAACCATAAAGCGGTTTGCTCAGCAGACACTCTAATTACTTGATGCTGTTTTGGATCATATATTCCGTTTTGCAAGACGGAGGCGCACAAATTTTGTGCGCCTCCGGGCTGTTTTTGGTCACTTTTGGCCGTAATAGGCGTTTTTGCCGTGCTTGCGGAGGTAATGCTTGTCGAGCAGCTCCTGCTGCATCCGGGTTTGGTTCGGGTTGAGCTGGAGCGAATGGAAGTTCATAAACGCGACTTCTTCCAGAACGACCGCGTTATGAACGGCCTCGTGCGCGTCCTTGCCCCATGTGAACGGGCCGTGGCTGTGGACGAGGACGGCGGGGATTTGTGCCGCGTCCTTGCCTTGGAACGTCTCCACGATCACGTTGCCCGTCTCTTTTTCGTATTCGCCCGCGATCTCCGCCGGGGTCATGCAGCGCGTGCAGGGAATCTCGCCGTAGAAATAATCACCCTGCGTTGTGCCGAGCGGCTGGATGCCGACGCCTGCCTGTGCAAAGCTCGTCGCCCAACGGCTGTGCGTGTGAACGATGCCGCCGCATTCCGGGAACGCCTTGTAGAGCACCAGGTGCGTCGGTGTATCGCTCGACGGCTTCCATTTGCCCTCGATGACCTTTCCATCCAGATCGACCACGACCATATCCTCCGCTGTCATGCCGTCATACGGCACGCCGGAGGGCTTGATGACCACCAGGCCGCTCTCGCGGTCGATTCCGGAGACGTTTCCCCAAGTGAACGTGATCAGCCCGTATTTCGGAAGCAGCAGATTCGCCTCCAGAACGTCCTGTTTCAGCTTTTCCAGCATAGCGCGCCTCACTTCAGCTTCCACGCGAGGTCATTGAGGAACAGCTCGTGCTCCAGACCCTCGACCGTGGTGTCCTTTGTGATGTGGACGAACTCAATTTCCATCATCCGCGCCCAGTCACGCAGCTGCTCGGCGGTCACGTCGTAGGAAAGGACGGTGTGATGTGCGCCGCCCGCGGTGATCCAGCACTCCACACCTGTGGTGAGGCTGGGCATGGCTCTCCACATGACTCTTGCGACCGGCAGGTTCGGCATGGGCAGGATCGGCTTCACAGCCTCGATGTCCTGCACGATGAGGCGGAGCCGGCCGCCCATGTCGATAAGGCTCACAACAACGGCCTTGCCGGGCTTTCCTTCAAAGACAAGTCTGGCGGGGTCTTTTTCGTTCATGCCGATGCCGAGGTGATGCGTCTCGATGCGCGGGCGATTGCCGGCCAGACTCGGGCAGACCTCCAGCATATGCGCGCCGAGGCTGTACTCCTGTCCCTTGACGAGGTGATAGGTGTAGTCCTCCATAAACGCGGACGCGCCGTTGCCGTTTTCGCCCATCGCCTTCAAAATGGCCGTCATCGCCGAAACCTTCCAGTCGCCCTCGCCGCCGTAGCCGTAGCCCTGCGCCATGAGGTGCTGCGAGGCAAGACCGGGAAGCTGCTCCATGCCGTAAAGATCCTGGAACGTGTTGGAGAATGCCTTGCAGCCCTCGCGGTCCATCATCTTCTTCATCGCGATCTCCTCGCGCGCCTGATAGCGGATGGCATCCACGTTATCCGTTGCAAAGTCGTAGCTCTCGCGGTAAACGTCCATGAGCGCGTCA
This sequence comes from uncultured Eubacteriales bacterium, assembly GCA_900548625.1. Classification (GTDB taxonomy): domain Bacteria; phylum Bacillota; class Clostridia; order Oscillospirales; family Oscillospiraceae; genus CAG-170. The sequence continues at coordinate 1,785 of URLO01000011.1, forward strand.
ATTTCAGCCTCTGTAACGGCGTGCATTTCCTTGACCAGATCGCCGACTGCCCAGGTGTTGACCTCCCAGCCGAGCTTCTTCTGGGCTTCGACCTTGTCGCCCTCGGTGACGGCGACATCGCGCATGTTGTCTCCGAAGCGCATGACCTTCATGCCTTTCGACACCGCCACGCCGATGGCGGCCTTCATCCAGCTTCCGATGCGCGACTGCACATCCTCGTCCTGCCAGTAGCCCGCGATGACCTTGCGGGGCTTGCGAAGGCGCGCGCCGATGAAGCCATGCTCGCGGTCGCCGTGCGCGGCCTGATTGAGGTTCATGAAATCCATGTCGATTTCTTCGTTGGGAATTTCGCGGTTATACTGGGTTGCAAAGTGCAGCCACGGCTTTTGCAGAAGGTCGAGACCGTTGATCCACATTTTAGACGGAGAGAACGTATGGCACCACGTCACGATGCCGGCGCAGGAATCGTCATAGTTTGCTTCCTTTACGACCTGCGTGATCTCGGCGCTGGATTTGGCCGTGACCTTATACTTGAGGGGATACGGAAGGACGGCGGACAGCTTCTGCGCCATTTCCTCGGCGCGGCGTGCAACCGTTGCCAGAACCTCCTCGCCGTAGAGCGTCTGCGAGCCGACAACGAACCAGAATTCATAGTTTTTCATGATATAACCTCCTTAAAATGCAGCGACCGCTGCCTTTTCGGCCTCGAGCGCTGCGCGGAACCGCGCCAGATACTGGTCGAAGCCCACCTCGTCTTCTGCGTCCGGCGCAAGCGTCGTGCGCTCCACATCCGCAAAGACCTCCTTGGCGAGATACGCCTCCAGGCTTTGTCCGCCTTCCTTCTGTAGCATATATGCTGCAAGCAGCGCCATACCGTAGGGACCGCCTTCTCCTGCCGATTTCATACAGGTAACCGGCGCGCGGCAGGCTGCCGCCATGTATTTCTGACCGACGAGCGGCGTTTTGAACAGGCCGCCGTGGCCGGTCAGGGAGTCGATCGCCACATGCTCGCCTGCCAGAATGTCCATGCCGATCTTGAGCGTCGCCATCGTGGCATAGAGCTGCGAGCGCAGGAAGTTTGCGAGTGTCAGCCTGCTTTCGGGTCTGCGGACGATCATCGGACGGCCCTCGTCCAGATGCGTGACGCCCTCGCCCGCCATGTAGTTGTACGTCAGGACGCCGGAGCAGTCCGCCTCGCCCTCCAGACTTTTCTGATAGAGCTTTGTAAAGAGCTCTCCGGTCGAGACCTCCGCGCCAAAGAGCGCCGCCGTCTCGCCGAGAAGCGAGACCCATGCGTTCATGTCGTTCGTGCAGTTGTTGCAGTGCACCATGGCAACCGGCGCGCCGCTGGGCGTGGTGACCATATCGATCTCGGGATAGACCTTCGAGAGCGGCTTTTCAAGAACCACCATCGAGAAGATCGACGTGCCGGCCGAGACATTGCCGGTCCTCGGCGCGACGGCGTTTGTCGCCGTCATGCCGGTGCCCGCATCGCCCTCCGGCGGGCAGAGCGGAATGCCCGCGGGCAGGAGCCCGCCGAGATACGCGCTGCCGCTCGCTGTGAGCAGTCCCGCCGCCTGCCCGGCGGTCAGGACCTTCGGAAGGATGTCGCGAAGGCTCCAGTCAAAGCCGTACTTTTCAGTCAGCGCGCCGAACTTGTCCAGCATCGCCGCGTCATAGCCGAGCGCCTCGCTGTCGATGGGGAACATGCCGGAGGCCTCCCCGATGCCGACGGCGTTTTCGCCCGTGAGCAGGAAATGCACATAGCCCGCCAGCGTTGTGATGTGCGCGATCTCGCGGACATGGTATTCTCCGTTCAAAATTGCCTGATACAGGTGCGCGATCGACCAGCGCTGCGGGATGTTGAAGCCGAACGCCTCCGTGAGCTGTGCGGCGGCCTCTCCGGTCATGGTGTTCTGCCATGTCCGGAACGGCGCCAGCAGATTCCAGTTCTTGTCAAAGGCGAGATAGCCGTGCATCATGCCCGAGACGCCCATCGCCGAGATCTCGCCCGGCAGCTCTCCGAGATTCCTGACCGCGGTGCAAAGCCCTGCCTGCACGGCGTCCATGTGATATGTCCAGACGCCGTTTTCCAGACTGCTTTTCCATGTCGCATCGCCGCTTTTTACGATCTGATGCGCCTCGTCCAGCAAAACCGCCTTGATGCGCGTCGAGCCGAGCTCAATGCCGAGAAAATACTGTTTCATACGCAGCACCTCACGAATCCTTGTTTTTACGCGACAAAACCAGGCTCTGGATCACAAGGAACAAACAGATCATTGCCGCGACGGTGATGTTCGTCCACCATGCCTCGTCAAGCCCGAGCGAGGAGACGATGTTTTTGATCGTGCTCAGGGACAAAACACCAAAGAGCGTACCGATGATGTTGCCGACGCCGCCGGTGAGCATCGTGCCGCCGATGATGGAGGAGGCGATGGCGTTCATTTCCGCGCCAGCCGCGTGCGACGGCGAGCCGGAGCCGACATGCAGGAAGTAGACGAAGCCGCCGATGCCCGCGAGCAGACCGCACAGAAGATGCGCGAGGAATCTCGTGCGCTTGACGTTGATGGCGAGCATGTTGGCGCTGTAGCTGTTGCCGCCGACGGCGTAGACGCTTCTGCCGAACTTCGTCCAGCGCAGCACCACGAACAGGACCGCCACGATCACCAGCGCCACCACGACGCCGATCTCCACATAGGCCGGAACGTATGCCCCGAGCTTATTGACCGAGCCCATGCCCGGCACATAGATGCGCGTCTCCTTGAGCGCCTTGAAGGCCGCATTTTCGACGTTGAACTGCGTGGCGTTCACGATGGTCGTCATACCCTTTGCAAAGAACATGCCTGCGAGCGTGACGATAAACGGCTGAATGTCCAGATATGCGATCAGAAAGCCCTGCACAAGGCCGAACGCCGTGCCGATGCCGAGCGCCAGCAGAACTGCCGTCAGAACCGTGCCGCCCTGATAGTCGAGATGGACGGCGCAGCTCATGCAGACGAGCGCCGTGAGCGTGCCGACGGAAATATCGATGCCGCCGGTGATCATGACAAGGCTCATGCCGCACGAGAGGATCAGAAGCGCCGCGTTTTCGTTGAGGATGTTGAAGAAGGTCTGCGGCTTTTTGAAGCCGGAGCCGAGAAACAGCACCGCACATACATACATGACAGCAAAGACGCAGATCGTGATGATGAGCAGCAGCTTTGCGTCTGTCAGACGGCTTTTGCGCGTGAGCGCGGTTTGCGTTACCTTATTCCGCATGCGTGCCCGCCTCCTTTTTTGCAGGTTGTCTGCGCTGCTTTTTCAGCGTGTCCAGCTTTTCGCGGACCGTCGGCGCACTCAGCACGACGAGGATGATGACCACGACCGCCTTATATGCAGGCAGGGCGCTGGAAACCACGTTGAATTTGAACAGCGTCGTTGTGAGGAACTGGATGACATACGCGCCGAGGACGGACGCCCAGATGTTGAATTTGCCGCCCGAGAGCGCGTTTCCGCCGAGCGCGACGGCTAAGATCGCATCCATTTCAATGTCCTTTGCCACGACAGAGTAGTTGATGGTGGAGAAGCGGCTGACCTTGATGAAGCCCGCCACCGCCACGCACAGGCCGAGGATGACGTAGGTCAGGAACTTCACAAGCTGCGGATGGATACCGTTGAGCCGCGCGGCGCTGGCATTGATGCCGACCGCCTGCGAGTAAAGCCCGATGTTCGTAAACCGCAGCAGCGCCCAGGCAAGAATCATGCAGGCCAGCGCGATGAAGATCGGCGTCGGCACTGCCACACCGGGCAGGAAGTTGCCGTAATAGGCAAAGGACGGATCGGAGATCATGGGCAGCTCGTTGTTGTTGATCCATGCGGCGATCGAGCGGCCGGCCGTATAGAGAATGAGCGTTGCGACCATCGGCTGAATCTTAAATACCGCTACCAGCGTGCCGTTGAACGCGCCGAACGCCATTGCCGCAAGGCAGCAGACGAGGAACGCCACAAAGATCGGCGCCTGAAGGGTGTCCGGGCGGGAGTTGGTGCCGCACAGCACGCGCAGCACGACGCTGCCCGCAATGGCAATGGCGGAGCCAACGGAAATATCCTGTCCGCCGGAGGCTGCCGTCACAAGCGTCATGCCGATGGCGAGAATGACCAGCTCTGAAGCGTTATCGAGAATGGTAATGAGGTTCCCCGTCAGGACCATGTCGCCGAGGCTGTTTTCCTTGAGCGTGATGGCGAAGAAGGACGGGTCTGCGATGAGGTTGAAGACGACCAGCAGCAACAGCGCCGCCAGCGGAATGAAGATCTGCTTGCGAACCAACCGGCGCAGGAAGTCTCCCTGTGGTTTGTTTGTTGTCCGGGTCATGCCTGTTCACCTCCGGCGATGGTTTTCATGATGCTGCTCTGATTGAGATCGCTGCCGCGCAGCTCACCGACGACCTGCCGGTCGCGCATGACGACCAGACGCGAGCAGACACGGAGCATTTCGTCAATTTCCGACGAGATGAAGGTCACACTCTTGCCCTCGGCGGCGAGCTTCAGAACGAGCTTCTGGATCTCGACCTTTGTGCCGACGTCGATGCCGCGTGTCGGCTCGTCGAGGATCATGTAGACGGGGTTTGCCAGCAGCCAGCGCGCCAGAATGACCTTCTGCTGGTTGCCGCCGGAGAGCGCCTTGATGGGCGTTTCCGTAGACGCCGTCTTGATGTTCAGGAGCTTGATATACTCCTGCGCGTATTTTTCTGCCTTTGCCTTGGAGATCGGATGGAAGAAGCCGTCGAGCACCTGCCGCGCGAGGATGATGTTGTCGCGCACGGAAAGATCTCCGATGATGCCGTCGCGTTTGCGGTCCTCGGGCAGATAGCTGATACCGTTTTTCATGGCGCCGAGGGGCGATGTGATCTTCACGGTCTTTCCGTTCATCTGCACCGTGCCGCCGGAGACGCGGTCGGCGCCGAAGATCGCGCGCACGGATTCGCTGCGGCCGGAGCCGAGCAGTCCCGTAAAGCCGTTGACCTCGCCCTTGCGGATGGAAAAATCGAACGGGCGGACGCCCGCGGCGCTCGAAAGCCCGGACGCCTCATAGACGACCTCCGCGTTTTCAAGCGCGTCGGCAGCGGAATCGCTCTTGATCTCGGACAGATCGTCCAGCTCCTTGCCGAGCATCTTGGACACGAGCTGCACGCGCGGAAGCTCGGAGATCTTATACTCGCCGACGAGCCTGCCGTCGCGCAGGACCGTGATGCGGTCGCAGACGGCGTAGACCTGCTCCAAAAAATGCGTGACAAAGATGATACCGACACCGCGCGATTTGAGGTCCAGCATCAGCCCAAAGAGCTTTTCGACCTCCTGCTCGTCAAGAGACGACGTCGGCTCGTCGAGAATGAGCACCTTGCACTCCATGTCAACCGCACGCGCGATGGCGACCATCTGCTGCACGGCGATGGAGCAGCTGGAAAGCTGCTGTGTGGGCGCGGCCGGGATGCCGAGCGAATCGAGCAGCTTCTTCGCGCCCGCGTTCATTTTGCGCCAGTTCGTAAGCGCGCCCTTCGTTCTTCCGATGTATAAGTTCTCTGCAACCGTCAGATTCGGGCAGAGCGTGATCTCCTGATAAACCGTGCTGATGCCCGCCTTGAGCGCGTCCTGCGTTGAGCGGATCTGTACGGGTGTTCCCTCCATGGAAATGGTGCCCTCGTCCTTGGAATACACGCCCGTGAGCACCTTGATGAGCGTGGATTTGCCCGCGCCGTTTTCTCCCATCAGCGCGTGAATTTCTCCCTTACGGAGTGTAAAGTCCACGCCGTCGAGCGCGCGGACGCCGGGGAAGTATTTACAGATCCCCCGCAATTCCAATAAAGCTGTTTCCTGCATCGTTTTCGCCTCCATAATGGCACGCTGCGTGCAGCGCGGATACACGGAAGGTTCCATATACGCCGTGCCGCACGCAGCTGTCAGGTTTGATTCCTAGATCATGCGATGTTGTGTGTCAGATCAGATGCCGTAGTTGTCCACGTCTTCCTGCGTGATGGTGGAAGCGTCGAAGCCCTTCTCGTCCATGACGATGACCTTTTCAGCAGGGGTCTTGCCGCTCTGCAGGTCCTTGATGATGGCGTCAATGTAGGAAGCCTGGAAGGGGTTGCACTGGCCGTCGTAGTTCCAGTTGCCGGCGAGCAGCTCCTCGAGCGCCCACTTGTTGCAGTCAAAGCCCATCACGATGACGTCCTTGCCGACGCCGTGGGAGATGTTGGCCTTATCCAGAGCCGCGACAGCGCCCTTTGCCATGTCGTCGTTTTCTGCGTAGATGACGTTGAATTCCTTGCCGGAGTCGATGACGGACTGGACGATCTGCTGGGCAGTCTCGGCGTTCCACTCGGCGGTCTGCTGGGTCACCATGTTCCAGTTGTCGTTTGCTGCGACCTGTGCGTCAAGAGCACCCGTGCGGCCGATCTGGGCAGCGGAGCCCATAACGCCCTGGATGTGGATGATGTTATAGGTGTCGAGGTTCTGGGAGGCGAGCCAGTTGACGGCCGTTTCACCTTCCTTGGCCATGTCGGAGACGATGGAGGCAACGTACAGGCTCTCGTCTGCGTCGATGGTGCGGTCAAAGAGGATGACCTGGATGCCGGCGGCCTGCGCGTCCTGCAGGACGGAATCCCAGCCGGAGGTGCCGGCGGCGGAGATCAGCAGGTAATCGACCTCGTCCTGAATGAACTTCTGGGCGGCTGCGATCTGCTCGTCGTTCTTGAGGCTGTAGGCAAACGATGCGTCATAGCCGTTTTCCTTGGTGAACATGGCCTTCATGTCCTTGTCGTTGGCGGTGCGGTAGCCGGACTCGTTGGGGTCGTTATTGATGATGCCGACCTTGATGAGGTCGCTGCCGGAGGTGGCGGGGGTGTCCGTGGTGTTGCTGCCGGTCGTCGGTTCCGCGGGCTTCTGCGTGCAGGCGCAGAAGGCGGCGATCATTGTGATGGCCAGGAGCAGGGCAAGAATCTTTTTCATGTTTTTGTTCCTCACTTTCAATTTTTGTTCTGATCTTGTTTTGTGTCTCAGGTGTTCGCCTGTCATGGCTCTATTAAAGCGTGCCCACGGTGCGAAATCAATCTGACGAACAAGTACTGCCTCAGATTCGGCGGAGTGCGCGGACAGGTTTGAGCCGTTTTGCATGAAAAACGGACAGCTTTTCCGAAAACCGTCCGTTTCGCGCGGTTTGTTTTGTTTTTCTACGATCCTTGCACGCTTTTCTCCTGTATTTTTCCGGTCATGCCCGCTTCTGCCGTATGGAAGCTGTCTGTACAGCCCCGACAAAACGCCAGAACCTGCGCGGCGGATGTCAGAGATTTTCCGCCCGATGTTGAAAAATTACCGAAAAAACTTTGGTATTTTTTCAGGCTGTCCGCAGAAGGGCCGGATTTCTTTTGTCTGCTTTGCAAATTTCCAAAAGAAAACGAACAAATCCTGCGATGCAGTTTCCGGGCTTCTATGCTACAATAAACACGTGAAGGGAGGCGGTTGCGCATGACGCTCAAATATGAAGAACTGGTGCAGACGCTCCGGCAGACGCTGCCGCGGTGGTATGCAGACGGACAGCGAAAGCTGCCGAGCGAGCAGGAGCTTTCTGCGCAGTTCTCCGTCAGCCGCCAGACGCTCCGGCAGGCGCTTGCTGTGCTCGAACAGGACGGCCTTATCGAAAAGCGCCGCGGCAGCGGCAGCTTCCTGCGCCCGGCCGCAGGCAATCAGGAGCGGCGCATTGCCGTGGTCGCGACCTCGCTCAGCGACTACATCTTCCCGTCACTGCTCAAGGACATTCAGTCCTGCCTTGCCGCGCAGGGCTTTTCCGTCGTCATTCACGCCACCGAAAACGCCATCCGCCGCGAGCGCGAGATCTTGCAGCAGCTTCTGCTCGACCCGCCCGCCGGTATTCTGATCGAGGGCTGCAAGACGGCGCTCCCGAATCCGAACGCCGAGCTTTACCGGGAAATTCAAAAGCGCGGCCTGCCGATGACCTTCCTGCACGGAAACTGCCGGGAGCTTCCCGAGGCGTTCTGCGTCGGAGACGACAATTACGGCGGCGGCTATCTGCTGGCCTCGCATCTGCTGCAAAACGGGCACAAAAAAATCGCCGGGATCTTCAAATCCGACGATGTGCAGGGCCCGGAGCGCTATCACGGCATGGTCTGTGCAATGCGCGACGCGGGGCTTTTCCCGCTGGATGAAAATGTTCTCTGGTTTTCCAGCTTTCAGCGCCGTCAGCTCGTGGAGCTTCAGGACGAGAGTCTGCTGCAATCGTTTCTCCGGCAGCAGCTCGGCGGCTGCACTGCGGTCGTCTGCTACAACGACGAGATTGCCTTTCACCTGATCCGGACGCTTCTGCGCGCCGGAATGCGCGTACCGGAGGATGTCGCCGTCGTGAGCTTCGACAACAGCTATTACAGCACCTTCGGCCCCGTCAGCATCACCTCCGCCGGACACGCGCCGCACGCAATGGGCAGCGCAGCAGCCGAGAATCTGCTGTCTCAGATCCGGCGCCAGCCGTGCCGGAGCATCAGCCTCCCATGGACGCTTTTCCGGCGGCAGAGCGGCTAATATAAAAACGTGCATCCGTGTGGATGCACGTTCTTTTAATATACGCGGCTTTCCAGCAGTGCGTCCGTAATCTGGCCGCCGGTAAAGAGCTGCTCCGGAACGCAGACCATCTTATCCGGCGTTTCGCCGCGCTCAAGCTGCTCGATGATCGCGCGCACGCGCGGCCCGTGGAGCGGATTGCACTCGGCGCACAGATCGATCGCCCCTCTCTTGCAGTACGAAAGTGCAGCCTGCCCTCCGTCGAAGGAGATGAGCGTGACGCCGCCCGCACCGTGCGCAATGCCCAGCTCGTCCATCGCCTGCATCACGCCGAAGCACATGTTGTCGTTCTCACAATAGACAACGTCCGGCGCCGGGTTGTCGCGCAGATAAGCGATCGTCACCTCATAGGCCTTTGCCTGCGTGAAATCGCCGTTGAGCTGCGCGGTGATCGTCCAGTTTTCGTGCGCGGCCACGCCTGCCTCCAATGCGGCGCTGCGCTGAAGCTGCGCTGTGGAGCCGGGCGTTCCCTGCAAGTGCATGATCTGCACGACCTCGCCGTCCTTGTCCGCCGCATCCAGCGTTTCTGCCAGCCACGCAACGGCTTCATCGGCGGTTTTTCTGAAATCCGAGCCGACCCAGCTCGTGTAGAGCGACGGGTCGTCCACCTCTACCTGCCGGTCAACGAGGATGACCGGGATCCTGGCTGCGCGCGCCTCCTCCAGAACGCTTTCCCAGCCGTTCTCCGTGACGGGCGCCAGCACGATGTAATCCACGTCCTGCTGAATGAAGGTGCGGATGGCCTTGAACTGGTTTTCCTGCTTCTGTCTGGCGTTGTCAAACAGCAGCTCGAAGCCGTTTTCCTCGCTCAGGCTCTGGCGCATGGACTCGGTGTTGGCAACGCGCCAGTCCGATTCCGCGCCGACCTGCGAAAAGCCGACGGTAATGAGTGTCCGCTCCTCCTCCGGCGTCTGCCGGACGCCCGGCTGACAGCCGCCCAGCGCCAAAAGCGCCAGCGTGCAGAAAAGCATGATCGTCCGTTTCACGCATCCATCTCCTTTCTGATCGGAAAGCGCAGCGTGACCGTGGTTCCGGCGCCGGGCTCGCTTTCCAGCTCCATGGAGCAGTGCTCTGCGTACATCAGCCGCAGCCGCCGGTAGACCGTTCGCACGCCGAAGCCGACCTGCTCCTCGGAATCGAGGCTCTGGCGAAGCTGCCGCAGGCGCTCCGGCGTCATACCCGCGCCATCGTCGCGCACGAGGATGCGGACGGACTCGCCCTCCTGGGCGGCATCGACCAGAATGCAGCCCATGCCGCGGCGGAGCTTGATGCCGTGGTAGAGCGCATTTTCCACCAGCGGCTGCAAGGTGAGCTTCGGCAGCACGCAGCCGCGCAGCTCCGGCTGGACGCGGATCTCATAGCGCAGAATGTCCCGGTAGCGCGCCTGCTGGATCTCCAGATAGCTGCGCACATGGATTTCTTCTTCGCCCAGTGTGATGATGTCGCGCCCCTTGCTCAGGGAGCTGCGGAAGAAATTGGACAGGCTCGTGACCATCTCGACGGCCTGTTCGTTTTTTCCGGTCTCTACGAGCCAGATGATGGTATCGAGCGTATTATAGAGAAAATGGGGGTTGATCTGGCTTTGCAGCAGTGCCAGCTCCATCGCGCGGAGCTTGTCCTGCTCCTGCCGGTTAAGCTCCATCTGCTGCTGCAAATGCTGCGCCATCTGCTCAAGGCTGTCGCTCAGCGTTCGCAGCGTCTCGTCCTCCGCCATGACCGGCTCCCGCGCGGCAAGATCGCCCTGTCCGATGGACTGCGCCCGCTCGCGCAGGGCATAGATCGGCTGCGTGATGCTGCGGCTGATGGCGGCGGCGCGCCGCGTGAGCACCACGACAAGCACCAGCGTGCCCGCCGCGACGAGGCACAGCTCCAGTCGGAGTCTGGCCGTCAGCGCCGCCTGCAAGGCGTCGAGATGCCCCGCCTCGTGATAGAGATAGGTATAGAAATACTGCTGGATCAGCTCCGTCAGGATATAGATGTTCGATTCCAGCTGCTCCATGCGCGCGTCGTAGCCCTCGGTCCTTGTGATCTGGAGGATGCGCTCGTGCAGATTGTCACACAGATCGATGGCGCTTGTGATGGCCTTGCGGCTCTGGCGGTCCTGCGTGCCGTCCAGAAGCTCCTGCGCCAGCGTCTTTGCCTCTGCAACCTCCTGTAAGGGGAGCGTCTCGCCGTAGCTGCTGTCAATGACGTAGTAATACATCTTGAGATCGACGTCTTCCTTGAAGTTCTGGTTGAACTGCGAGGCGCGAACGATGTTGGCCGTCACAGCGGAATACTGGCGGTTGTGCAGCAGCAAAATTGCCAGCGTCGAAACAATGACCGCGCAGACCAGCAGCAGCATGCTCCACAGCAGCTGCCGGAGCTGCCGGCCGAGCGAGCCGTGTGCCTTAGGGCTCCTCATGGCGCTCCGCCTCCCCGGCGCGGTAGCTGCTCGGCGTGCAGCCCTGTGTTTTTTTAAAGAGGAAACTGAAATAGCGCGGGTCGCGGTAGCCGACCTCGTAGGCCACCTCGCTCGAGCGCTTTCCGGAATAGCGCAGAAGCTCCTTGGCGCGCGCCATCCGCTTTTCCGTCAGGTATTCCACAAACGTCTGCCCCATTTCCTGACTGAAAACGCCGGAAAAATAGTTCGGGCTGATGTTTGCGGCCTTTGCGACGGCGTTGAGCGACAGATTTTCGTCCGTATAATTCTGGTCGATGTAGCGAAGCGCCCGCTTGAGCATGGATTTATACTGGTTTCCGGATTCCTCCTCGCGCAGCTCAATGGCCCGGCGCAGCAGCGCGGCGCAGTTCTTCTTCAGCTCCGGCAGCTCCGCATCGACCGAAAGCACCTTTGCCTGCTCCAGCGGACGCAGGAATTCCTCCTGTGTATAGCCGAAGCTCTTGGCGGCGCGGATGGCGCTGAAGCGCAGCTCCAGCAGCACATACTGGCGAAACAGCAGCGAGCCCAGCGCGTTGCCGAAGGAGGCGAGATATTCCGATACAAAATCGGGGATCTCCTCGCGCATACCCGTTTGCAGGAAATTGCGGACAATGGCGGGGTCTGCCTTGGTGGCGTCGATCTCGTCGAGCGCCGGAAGCTCTCCGCGCTGCGGCCTTTGCAGCACCTGCGCCGTCAAAACGTGCTGCTCCGGCAGAAGATGGCGGTAGGATAAAATGGTGTGTGCCTTGGCATAGCACTGCGGAAGCTCGCTCAGCCGCAGAACCGGCTCGCTGACCGCCGCATACCACGCGAGCGATTCGTCGCCCGCGCAGCGGCGCTGGATGTTTTCGATGCACCGCTGCGCCGCGTCGTCAAGACTCGCGGCGTTTCCCTTTACAAGAATGCAGTAGGTCATCAGGTTGCAGCGGAACAGCAGATACTCGCCGTAGCGCAGCAAATACGCCATCAGCTCCTCAAGCCGCTCGGCCAGCGCCTGGGAATACTCCGCCGCGCCGGTGGTTTGCAGGGTGAGCAAAATGACGTTGTAGCCTTCTGCGTCAATATCGATTTGAAGGCTCTTTGCCTGCTCGTAGATCTCCGAAACACGCAGAGAGCCGGTGGTGAGCTGCTCGAAGAATTTGCGGCGGGCAAACTGCTCATACTCCTGCCCCTCACGCCGGAACTGGCGCAGATAGGTTTTCTGCTCGCGCTCCTCGTCGATCTTCCGGCTGACGTCCTCCAGCGTTTTCAGGAGCGATGCCTTGGTCACGGGCTTGAGCAGATACTGCTCCACGCCGATCTCAATGGCCTCCTGCGCAAATTCAAAGTCGTTGTGGCCGCTGATGAGAATGATCTTTGTCTCCGGAAGCTCCGCACAGACAAGCCTGCTCAGTGCAAGTCCGTCCATAAACGGCATTTTGATGTCCGTGATCAGGATGTCGGGGCGCAGCTTGCGGATCTGCGGCAGCGCAAGCTCGCCGTCAGGCGCATCTCCGCAGAACTCAAAGCCGTATCTTGTCCAGTCGATGCACTCGCGCAGTCCCTCCCGCACGACGCATTCGTCCTCCACCAGAAAAACCTTCAGCATGTCATCACCTCAGACCCATTGTAACATTCCCTGACAAGTTTTGAAAGAATAAAATTGTTTCTTTTGTGCGTTTTGACAGCGGCCTTCGCGCAAAGCGTCCGTTTGCACCGGAAACCGAATCGCGCCGGGCATGTGAAGACGAAAAACTCGCACAGGCCGGATGCAGCAGCATCCTGCGCCTGTGCGAGTCTCTGCACATATGCGGCGGAACCGGCGCGCGGCAAACGGTGCGCACGGTGTCATATGGTTGGCTTGGGAGGCAGCCTCCCAAGCCCGACTATTTTATCGTGATCTCCAGCACCTCGCCGGTCTTGTCGTTGAGGACGATGGTGACGGTCTGCGTGCAGGTCATAACGCCGTCGTCCGCTACGGCTCTTGCTTTCGATTTGGACAGGCCGCGGATGGTCTCCAAATCCTTGTCATAGCCCTCCAGCATATCTTCTTCCAATGTGTAAACGGCTACTGTGTAGGTCGTCTCACTGGAGAGGAATTTCCTGTAGGCGCTCTCGACGATGGTGACCGTGTTTTCCGGATCCACATTTTCCGTGTCTGCAAGGACCTGCGTCATCTGGGTGTTCTTCGCATATCGCTCCTCGGCGGAATACTTTGCGGAAAGGGACGTCGTCTTATAGTAGTAGCTCAGATAGCCGAAGACGCACCCCACACCGATGGCAAAGAGGATCACCAGCGTGACGATCTGCTTCTTTGTAAACCGCAGTGTGTTTTTTGCGTCGCTGCCGGTATAGGTGAGCCCCAGACGGGCGGTGATCGGCAGCATGACGGAGAGGAACAGCGTCAGCAGGAAGCTCTCAATGGGGAACATCAGGATGTTCTTCACCACGCTGGGCAGCGTCATCAGAAGGGTATACTGCTTACCGCCCATGTAGAGTGCGTAGTACCACATCATGATGGGGGTCTGGAGGACAACGTTGATGAGCAGGCTGATGGTAAAGCGGCTCAGCATGATCCGCGTGGTGGTCACCTTGGCCCGGTACAGGAACAGGGCAAAGACCATGGAGCCGCCGATCTCTGTCAGGATGAAGGGCAGAAAGTACATGCCGTCCGGCCGGATCAGATAGCCGAGGACATCGGTCACGGCTGCGCAGATCGCCGCCATGACCGGGCCAAAGACCATCGCGCCCAGCGCGTTGACGAAGAAGGCCGTGTTGATCCGCAGCACCGGCGTGATGGGGATGGAGACCTGCTTCATGACCAGCCGCAGGGCGATCATCAGCGCAGCGAACACCAGCATGTGGATGTCACGAAGCTCTGCGGCAGCGTCACGCCAATAGGCCTTGGAAAACGGATGGGGATAGAGTGTGTTGGTTCTTTGTTTGTTGGGCATAAAAATAACCTCCTTTTGATGCAGCGGTGACGAAACCAATGGCTCGGCAAAAAAATCCCCGGCGGAATCAAACCACCGGGGAGCTCAGAATACCGAGTAGACCGAAAGGCGATGCGTCACCCAACGGAGTATCGTTGCTACATAAAAGAAGGAGATCCTTCTATTACGGCGCAGCGGGTGCGGAAATCCCATCGCGGACGCAGGTCCTTCGTCTGTCACACAACTCCCCATTTTGACAGCACTTCACGCGGGAGATCCTACTCTGTTCACGAACCAGTATACACATATTGTTTCCAAAAGTAAAGGGCAATTTTTCCGTTTTCAGCAGCGTAAATTTCCGCCGCAGTGCAAAGTGCTCTGCATCCGGCATGTGCAGAATTTGTGTCAGGCCCGGCAGAAGGCGACCTGGAACACGGTGCCGCTTTCCGGGGTGCCGGATGCGGAGATCTCCCCGCCCAGCTTCTCTGCCATCTCCTTTGTGACGGCAAGGCCGAGGCCGAAGCCGGGCGGCAGCACTCCGCCGGAAAAGCCGGACGGCGCGCCTGTGCAGGCGGGCAGCGGCGATGCAGCCGGTGAAAGCAGGAACGGTGCTCGCCAATAAGAATCCATTCGCGCGGCCGCAATATTGTTTTTGGCTTTTCACGCCGCCCGAAACGCTGAAATCCTGCAAACACGGTTTACACTTCCGAAGAAAACCGGTATACTGGTATGCAAGCCACAATGGTTCTAGAAATAAAACTCTGTCAACGCGCATTGGAGGGCCATACCATGCCGAAACCGAAATGGAACCTGAACACCATTTACATATCCGAGCGCCTTCAGGAGAGCCTGCGTCCCATCTCCCGCTGCGCGATGACCACGGTGGTCGCGCCCATGGGCTATGGAAAGACCACGGCGGTGAACTGGTATCTCGGTGAGCGCGCCAAGGCAGAGACGCTGCACATCATCCGCATCAGCGTGTATTCCGCCAACCTTGCGATCTTCTGGAAAAGCACGCAGGAGGCCTTTGCCCGCGCGGGCTTTCCCTTCCTGCGGGAATACCCCTGCCCCACGGACGCCGCGGGCGGCGGGCTGCTGGTGGACGATCTCTGCCACGCGCTGGCGGGCGAAGCGCCCTGCTACCTCTTTATCGACGATTTCCACCTGCTGACGGACAAGCGCGCTTCGCTGTTTCTTTGTATGCTGGCAAACCGGCTGCCCGCAAACGTGCATCTGATCGTTGCAAGCCGCGACCGCTTTCTGCCTGCCGCAGAGGCGGTACGGCTGGGCGCCAGAGTATATCAGATCGGCACAGAGCAGCTCCGCCTCAACCATACGGAGCTTGCCGTCTATGCCCATCGCTGCGGCACGGAGCTTTCCGATGCGCAGGTCGAAAGCCTTCTCTATTCCAGCGAGGGCTGGTTCTCCGCCGTATATCTGAATCTGCGCACGCTCTCCGAGCGCGGCGTGCTGCCCAGCCGCCATTCCGACATCTATGCCACCTTCACCGCTGCCATGATCGATCCGCTGCCGGAAAAGCAGCGGGAGTTTTTGGCGGTCATGGGCCTTGCCGACGAGTTTACCGTCGAAATGGCACAGGCTGTCACAGGCGATGCGGACGCGGAGCAGCTTCTTTCCATGCTGACCGAGCAGAACGCCTTTGTCACACGCCTGCCGGATGGCATGTCCTATCGCTTCCACCACATGATGAAGGCGTGCGCCGAGCGCAGCTTCCTGACGATGGCGCAGGAGACGCAGAGGCTCTATTGGGAACGCTTTGGCCTCTGGTATGAGCAGCACCGGCAGTATCTCCACGCCATCGCCGCCTATCAAAAAAGTGAGAATTACGACGCGCTGCTGCGCGTCATCCGCAGCGATGCGGGCATTTTGCTTGCGTCGCTGAAGCCCGAGGTTGTGCTGGACGCACTGGACAAATGCCCCGCCGAAACGCTGAAGGCCTATCCCTTTGCCATTCTGGTGCTGATGCGCCGGATGTTCACATGGCGGCAGATCCCGAAAATGCTGGAGCTGAAGACGCTGCTGCTGACAGCCATCGAGGAGCACCCGGAGCTGTCCGCGGAGGAGCGCGGCAATCTGCTGGGCGAATGCGACCTCATTTTGAGCTTTCTCTGCTACAACGACATCCGCGCCATGAGCCGCCTGCACCGCAGCGCCAGCGCGCAGATGTCCCGCCCTGCCATCAGCATCCAATCGAGCGGCGGCTGGACCTTTGGCTCGCCGTCTGTTCTGATGATGTTCTACCGCGCGCCGGGCGCACTGGAAAGTGCGCTCGCCGAGATGGACGAATGTATGCCCCACTACTACAAGGTCACGAACCACCATGGGCAGGGCGCGGAGACCATCATGCGCGCCGAGGCGCTGTTCTGTCAGGGCCGCTTCACCGATGCGCACATCGAGCTGGAGCGCGCCTACGCACAGATCCGGGAAAGCGGTCAGGTCAATATGGCGCTCTGCTGCGATTTTCTGTCATGGCGGCTCTCGCTTCATGCCGATGTGGAGCAGCGCTATACCTTTGCGGAGCGCTATGCAGACCTGCTGCGCTATCACGACGCCTCGTGGCTCAACCTCTGGAGCGCCACCAGCGCCTATTACCACGCACTGCGCGGCGAAACGGACAAAATTCCGGAGGTTTTTTCACAGCACTGCCTCTCCGATATCAACATGCTCGCGCCGGGCAAGCCCATGATGGAAATGATCGAAAATCAGGTCTATCTCGCCCAAGGCGCCTATGCCAAGGTGGTCGGACGCAGCGCAGGGCTGCTGGCCGTGTGCGAGGCGATGCACTACGCGCTGGTCGCGCTGCATGTCCGCATCCAGACGGCGGCGGCCTATGCGCGGCTGGGAAAACCCGAGGAAGCCCGCGCAGAGCTGAAAAAGGCGCTTTCCGACGCCGAGCCGGACGGCTTTGTGATGCCGTTCGTGGAGAACTACGGCTTCTTACAGCCCCTGCTGGCGCAGGAGATAAAAAGCGAGCTGATCGCAAAGATCGCCGGGCTTGGCGAGGCGGCAGGCGCGCGAAGCGCGGCAAGCGCCCGCCCGGCAGCCTTTGCGGCGCTGACACCGCGGGAATTTGAGATCGTGGAGCTGATGACGCAGCGGCTTTCCAACCGCGAGATCGCGGAAAGGCTCTATCTCTCCGAGGGAAGCGTCAAGCAGTATGTGAATCAGATCTATTCCAAGCTCCATATCGAGGGCGACACCCGAACCAAACGAAAGCAGCTCGCCGGGCTTGCCGCGCAAAAGGTCTAACCTTTGGTTAATAGTCATCCCATCAGATCCACCGTACAATGTTTGTACGGTGGATCTTTATTTTCTGCGGAAAGGAGGGCGTGCACTTGAACCGAAGGTATCTCACAGCCGTCACACCGCTGCCCGGCCATGTTTTGCAGGTCGATTTTGTGTCCGGAAGCCGGCTCCTGCTGGACATGAAGCCGTATCTGGATAAGATCCGGTTTCGCCCGCTTGCAGATGCGCGGGTGTGGAACAGCGCTGTGACCAACGGCATCTTTGTCCGCTTCGGCGATGTGGAGCTGAGCCACGATGAGATATTGTCCATGGCGGAGCAGGAGCATTGACTCCGTTTATCTGAAAAAGGAGAAGAATATGATGAAACATTTCCACAAATTTTTGCCCCTTGCGCTGGCGCTGCTTCTGTGCCTGCCCCTTGCCGCCTGCGGAGAAAAAGAGATGCCGCTTTCCGTCACGCTCGTCAACCGCAGCGGCCACAGCATCTCGTCCATCAGCATCACGCCCTCGCAAAACAGCGACTGGGACACGGAATTCGTGGACGGGCTGTTCTATGACGGTGACACCATCGAGGCAGGGCTCGGTGCATACAAGCAATCCGAGATTCCGACGTTCAACATTCTCGTCTACAACGATGAGAACTATATCCTTTACGACACCAGCGTCGATGAGCTGGACTTCACGCTGAATGACGGCGATTATGTCGTCTTCCTGCCGCCTGAAAACGACGTGCCCATCGATGTGGTGCACGACTATGACCCGGCAGATTATGACGATCTGCTCCTTGACGAGGACGTGCGCGGCCATACGGCGGAGGAGCTTGGTCAGGTGGTCGATATCGCGCAGTTTTCCGGCTGCTGGAAGATGGAAAACGCGCCGTTCTATTTCGTCATCAACGACAGCTTCGAGTGGGTCGCCGTCAATCTCTACGGCGAGCAGGTCGGCCCCGGCTACGTTGTGACGGAGGCGGACTGCATCACGCTGTACATGGAGGACGGCTCGGAGCTGGCCTCTCTCTGGCAGACCGCCTACGGCGATCTGAGCGACGCAGCCGGCAACACGCTCACGCCCATGGACTACATCATGCTCCTTCCCACGCCGGAGGACGACCTCAACCAGACCGCATATTTCCCGGGCGGCTTCACAAATGTCTCGATCGACTACCCCATCCAGATGGAGGCGCATGCGCATCCGAACGTCTCGAACGCCTTGAGCTTCAACGCCGTCATGGAGGACGGGACGGACGATTATTACTCCAACATCATGATCGCGTTCCAGCCCATCTCCGGCTTCGACCCCTACATGGAAAAGGGCGCTGCCACGGCGAAGGCCTACATGGTGAAGATGCTTGACGACTTTATGACCAGCATGTACGGAAGCTATCTTCTCAAGTCCTTCGGCTCCAATTTCAAGGACAACGGCGACCACTACAGTCTGACCGGCTATCTGTGGCTCGACGGCGCGATCTTCTCCAACGGCCCAAGCCATCCCGTGCGCGGCTGCATGGAGGTGCGCTACTACGGCCCGACCGGCTATGCGCTCGTCGCGGTCACGCTCGCCGAGGAAAGCCGCATCCGCAACTATTTTGACATCTGCAACAACATGCTCACAACGCTTTCCTACACCGCAGGCTGGAGCACCGCGCCGAAAGCAAGACCCGCGCAGCCTGCCTACTCCGGCGACACCGGCGACTATGGCACGGCGTACTACTGGTACGACGAGGACGGCGATATCTGGTACTGGAACGGCTACGAGAACGAGTTCATCGGCTTCGGCGCGGACGGCTACATCGACGACGATACGGGCGAGTATATGGAGTCGAACGACGCGGGCTGGGACTATGACGATGAATATTACGACGACTATGATCCGTGGTCCGATCCCGGCGACGGCTGGGGCGATTACGGCGACTATGACGAGGGCTGGGGTGACTACTTCGGCTGATCGAGGGAGGCGCTGACATGAAAAAGATCAGACTGACCGCGCTGCTTCTGGCGCTCACAGGCGTCCTCCTTGCGGGCTGTCATGGCGCGGCAGCGCCGGAAAAGCCGGCGGAAGCGGCAGACGTTGCCGGCGCAGACTGGCGCACATGGGGCTGGATCGACGATACCGGCATCCTCACAGCGCCCGACGGCGAGGAAATTCCGCTTCTGCTGTGCGTATTCACGGAAAACGCGGTGCTTTTCTATGACGACGACACACAGACAGCGTTTGCAGACCTGCGCTACCCGTATGCAATCGAGGACGCGAAGCAGTCGTATGCTTCCATGACGCTGCTCGACCGGAACGGCGACGGCAGCGCGGATGTCCGGCTTGTCTTTCTCCATGAGGACGGCACACAGACAGAGCTTGTCTGGTGCCGAAGCGGCGAGGAATTTGCTCTTGCACCGGCTCTGGCCGGTGCAGCGGAATAAGGAGAGGCCCGTGGAAGAAAAGAACAGGCGCACGGCGGAGGAGCCGCTGTCGCAGCAGCTTCGCAAGAGCAAGGGCGGCAGGCTGGGCGGAATGCTCCTTTCGCTGTCGGGCGGTGTCATTGCCGCCGCAGGTATCATTCAGGGCGGCAGTATCGCGCTGATCGTTTTGGGCGCTGTGCTCCTTGCGCTGGGGCAGGCGGTGCAGGGCCGGTCGAAGGCGCAGGCCGGTCAGCAGGCCTTCGATGCCATCGCACCGGAGATTGTGGGTGCTGTCTTTGAAAACATACAGACAAACCCCATCGCGCCCATTTTGGACACAAAGGACACAAACATTCCCCTGCCCGGCCACACCCATTGCAGCGGCAGCGGTTATATCCGGGGAACATACCGGGGACTGACAACAGAATTGTGCACCATCCGGCTGACGGAGGTGAACGAGTTTCCGCGCGAGGAAACCGGCCTGTGGGAGAAAAGCGAGTGCGAGGTCTATGTCGGTCAGTGGCTGCTGTGCAAGCTGGGCCGGGACGTTTCGACGTGGCTGACCATCTGGCCGCGGGAGAAGCTGCTTCGCTCCAAAACGATCCAAACAGGGAATGCAGCCTTTGACCGGCGCTTCCATCTGAGCAGCGATGACGAAGCCTCTGCCCTTCGCATCCTGACCCCCGGCCGGATGGAGCGGATTCTGGCGCTGGCGGATTCCTGCGCCGGAAAATTCTCTGTAAATCTCAATCGCGACGGCAGGCTGTATCTTGCCGTTCACAGCGGGCGCGGCTTTTTTGATATCGGCAAAGGCCATGAAACCCCTGCGCAGCTGCGCCGGCGCTTTGCCCAGGAACTGAAATGGTTTACGGACATGATCGACGTATTCGACGGCGTGTAAAGGAGGTGGACAACATGCCCCTTTGGTTGGCTGCGGTGCTGCTGGCGCTGGCAGCTTCCGGCATTGTGCTGTGCCGCAAATATCTGTGCGGAAACAAAACCGCATACATTCTTTGCATCCTTTTCTGTTCGCTGCTGGCGCTGGCCTGCATCGTTTATATTGGTCTGACCCTTCTCTTTGTAGGTGCCGTGCAAAGTCAGCCGCCTGCATAAACAGAACGAAGTATCAAAAAATGAAGTCCCGGCTGCCATGAAAGGCAGCCGGGCTTCTTGTTTCCATCTCCTTTTGTCCAAGCAAACGCGTTTCACCCCATCGACTCCGGTGCCAGATGCAGCAGCAAAATCGGGCGAACGCGCAAAGCGCTCTGCCTGAGACATAAGGCGGCAGTCATGCCGTGGAGCTTCTGCCGAAGCGCCGTCTCCCCTCCGGCGATCAGGTCTCTGCCCACCGAAAATCATGGCGCAAACGGGCCTGTTTTTGGCGCGGCTGCGGTTTGACAGTCTGATAAGCCATATGCTATTTTCAAATTGATACAGACGACAGGCACGAGCATTGCTGAGGGTATGGATATGACGAATCAATGTTATGCACATGAAACAGCGCGAACCATTCAGGCCGTGCGTTGCTGTAATGGTGATTTGACCATCGCGTTGGTCGCGGACTCGCATCTGGACAATTCCGCGCCGGAGACGGTCGAGAATATTGCCGCCGTCGATCAGGCCGTGCAGTTTGACTGCTGCGTCCATTCGGGAGACTTTCTCGCCGGTGAGATCGGCGGACGATATGCAGGGCGCTTGCTGCGGCAGCAGCTTTCTCTGTTCCCGGCGGCGATTTCGAGCGGGCGATTCTTCCCGGTTCAGGGAAATCACGATGCATGCAGCGGGCCGTGCTCCGGGAAGCTTTGGCCGGAGGCCATCCGCTTTCTGGATGCGGAGGAGGACGTCCGGCGCCCTGCGCAGAAGCCCTATTACTATGTAGATATTGCGAAGGAACAGGTCCGGCTCGTATTCCTGTGCTCTTATTTTTACGAACAGCGCGGCGGCGCTTCGGCCATGGTATTCGGATACGAAGAAAGCCAGATTCATTGGCTGCAAGAGACGGCGCTGAACTTACCGGCGGACTGGACAGTCCTGCTGTTTTCCCACGACGCGCCGTTTTCTGCATTGCTGTCCGATGAAAAGACGGCACTCGAAAAGAACAATATCGCCAACGGTAATCCAGTCTTTTCCGCGCTCGACCAGTGCCGGAAGCAGTATGGCTTCGACGTGGCCGGATGGTTCATCGGCCACTATCACGGCGACCGGATCATAACACGTTTCGGGGTCCCCTTCGTGATCACCGCGTCGGAGACTGCCTATGACCCGCAGCTGTTTGACGACGACGTGCGCTTCTGGGAGCGCGATCTGGGCACACCGAGCGAAGACCTCTGGGATGCGCTCGTCCTGAAAAAGAGCGAGCGCCGGGTCTATCTGAAACGCTTCGGCGCGGGTGAGGACAGAATCGTTCACTATTAAAGAGATGGAGGGATCCATAATCATTTAGCACAATAGGAGTCAACTGCGATGTTTCGAAATAGAGCACAATTATTCTCTTTGTCTGCTTTAACGAATTAGTCCGCTTGAACCCGTAGAAGATTTCATTTTCATTCTGTTTTCCTGTAAAAATGCGGCGTACAGCCGATGGGGCTGCACGCCGCGTTTTCGCGTTTGTGGTCAATTATATGGCAGGATGTTCGTGCGTTTTCTTTCCCAAAAGGATGCCAAAGACGGCGATCAGAAGCAGATTGACGATCAGAACGACGAGGCTTCCCTCCATCTTCGGCGCGCCGCCGGAGAGCAGGACATTTCCCGTAAATTCTGTCCTGTACAAATGCGGATAATCCTCCGCCAGCGCCACGCCGCCAAGGATGACCGAGCCGATGCTGTTCCAGATAAAATGCATCAGCGTCGGGGCCAGCAGGGACTGCGTATATTCCAGCACAGCGGTCATCAGAAGGCTCATCGTCACCACATTCAAGACTGGCACCAGCCCCGCCTCAAATGCACCCGCGTGCAGGAAGGTGAACAGCGCCGTCGTCGCGGCCGCAGCGGCAGCAGTATGATAATTTGCCTTCAGCATCTGGTACAGGTATCCCCGCACAAGCAGCTCCTGCATGGCGCTGTTGATGAGCACGGAGACGATCCAGAGCCACAGCATGGCAATCTCATTCCGCCCCGCAAACCGCATCGTCCCGGACAAAAGCAGCACCGCAGCCGTGCCTCCAAGCCACAAAACTCCCGCTCCAAGTCCGATCAGGGTGCTTTTCAGCGGCGATGCGATCAGGTGCAGGCGCAGCTTTCTTTTTTCCGGAAGCCAGAACAGCACCGTCCATCCCGCTGCGGATAAAAACGGGATCAGCTCCGCCCAGAATCTCCATATTGCCGCGTTTTCCGTCTCCGGGAGCGGCAGCAGCCCCGTGAGCACTGCCCAGCCCACAAAGAATCCCACCGCTTTTGCCACGGTTATGCAAAGTTTTTTCATGTCCTTCTGTCCTTTTCAAATTGCGTGATCGCTTCCGAAGGCGCGATTTTACGGCCGCAAAACTGCCCGCCGCCCATCCGGGCGGCGGGCGCTTTGTATCGGGGAAATGCTTGCGTTTACAGGGCGAGCGAGCCCATCGGGTCCCACGGCTTCAGGACGATCGGCTCCTGATCCAGAAGCTCTGCCTTGTCGCCGAGCGCCGCGCGGTCGATGACGGCCTGATAGACATACAGGTCGAACCATGCATCGCTGCAAACGTAATAGCCCTTGTCGCCGTTTTCACTGCCCCAGCTGTTTTCGATCTTCCAGCGGGTCGGCGCGCCGTTTTCATCGAGATTGACGCCGGTGAGCACCATGGCGTGACCCATCGAGGAGAATCTGTAGTCAAGGCCGTCCTTCTTGCTGATCGCAAGGTCAAGCCCGGTCAGATGCTCGTAGTCAAACGCGCCGGTGTCCCAGATGCCCTCCTTGCGGCATCCGCCCTTTCCGACGTCGCTTCCAAACCAGACCAGCTCGCCCTTTTGAAGCTGGCGGATGATGAGCGTCTTGAACTCGTCGATCGGGAGATTCAGATAGCAGACCTTTTCGCCGCCCACGACGTTTCCGAGCATCGAGACGGTATAGGTGCGGTAATAGGGCTTGTCGTCCGTCGGGGCGTTGATGATCGAGACCGTGTCCTTGAGCGCAGAGCCGATGTACGCCTCATAGAAGCTCTGCGGGGTATGATCGCGCTCAATGTGGTACTTTCCGTCCTTGTCAACATACTCGAAGGTGAAGCTGCGGGGCGGCTCACTGTAGCAGCTGCAAAGATAACCGTAGATCCTGTCCAGCACAGAGACCTTATACGCATCGATCTTTTCCGCTCCGGCGCCGGAGGCGGCCATTTCGCGGATATGTACGGCAGCCGCCTTGAGCGCCTGATTGAGCATCCGGTTCATCATCGACGTGTTCTCACTCTGGGCGGTTTCGGGCATGGCATCCTTCGGAACGATGCCGTATTTTGCAACGAGGTTCTTGAACATATCCCACTGGCCGCCGTCATGGACGCCGGTTTCGAGAATGTGCGCAACCACGCGGTCGTCGGTCGGGAGCGCAGCCGTCTCGATGATGGATTCGAGGAAGAAGTTGGCGCGCTCGAACTTGTCCCAGAAGGCGGCATAGCTCTGAGAGAGCTCAAAGTCGGCGAGGTTTTTCTCCTTCGCGATCTTTTCACGCAGGAGGTTCAGCGAAGCAAACAGCCAGCAGCGGCCGGATTTTTTCTGATTTGTGACCGCAAGGGTCGGGATCTCGATCGAGAACTTGTGGCGCATCTGCGCAGCGCCTGCGCTGACGTAAGCGACGTCGCTCATCTCGGACTTGGAAAGAGCCGTCGTTGCGAGCTTGCGGACAGGGTCGGCGTGATAATGTGCGGAGAAGTCCTCCAGCTGTTTTGCGGTGATCGGTGTGGGCTGAGTCATATAGATGCATCCTTTCCTGTTGTAAATTGCTGTCGTTATAAATCACTATACATGCAAAACGCCGGTTTTGCAAGAGCCCGACCCCGATCGTTCCTGTTTTTTCGGCAGGAGACTTCCGGATACGCTGCCGCTGCGAGGCCCGCCTTTCGCTGTTTTCCGCGAGGGAAACGGCGTTTCATCGAAATTTTACATTCCAAATATGGAAAAGCGCCGCGCTGAATGGTATGATAAGGTCATCTTGGCAGCGAAGGAGCATGAATATGAACACCTCCATCAATTTTAACGAGAAAAAAGGCTTTATCTGCGACATGGACGGCGTGATCTACCACGGCAACCGCATTTTGCCGGGTGTGGCGGAGTTCATCGAGTGGCTGCACGAGGAAAAGAAGGAATATCTTTTTCTCACGAACAACAGCGGCTACACGCCCCGTGAGCTGAACCAGAAGCTCGCGCGGATGGGGCTTGATGTGCCCGAGGAGCACTTCTACACCAGTGCGCTTGCCACCGCGGCCTTCCTGCGCGAGCAGGCGCCGGGCTGCTCTGTGTTCGCCATCGGTGAGGCAGGGCTTCTCAACGCGCTCTACGACGCGGGCATCACCATGAACGATGTGAACCCGGATTACGTGGTCGTGGGTGAGGGCCGCACCTACTCTCTTGACACGCTGACCAGAGCGACGAATCTCGTGATGCAGGGCGCCAAGCTCATCGGCGCGAACTCCGATGTCTCCGGCCCCATTGAAAACGGCATTGCGCCCGCATGCCGCGCGCTCATTGCGCCCATCGAGATGGCGACGGGCAAGCAGGCGTATTTCTGCGGCAAGCCGAACCCGCTGATGATGCGCACGGGACTGAAAATGCTCAACTGCCACTCCGCGGAGGCGGTGATGGTCGGCGACCGCATGGATACCGACGTCATCTCCGGCATGGAGAGCGGCATGTCCACGGTGCTGGTGCTCTCCGGCGTTTCCACGCGCGAAACGCTCAAGACCTATGCCTACCGCCCGAGCGTCGTGCTCGACGGCGTGGGCGACATCGCCGTCATCGCCCGCAGTCATGCGTGAGCGGCTCGCTTGCGGAGGCCGCTCAGACATCTTTGGAATAAGCTCAGCGCCGCGCCGGATGTATCCGGCGCGGCGCTGCATTTGAAATGGTTTCTGATCTTATGTGCGTTAAACGTTGAAGCGGTCGTATTTGGAATAGCAGTCCACGCAGACCTTTTTCCCCTGAGAGATGCGGATCCAGTTTGCGCCGGTCATCTCGCCGCAGCACTCGCAGACATAGGACTCAAAGATCCTTGCCTGCTCGGGAAGGCGGATGGTCGTTTCCTTGACCTCGAACATTTCGCTGTCCGTGCAGCTGTGATAGTACTCAAACGACTCCTCGCGCGTCATTTCGCGCGGCTTGGCGCGCAGCACAAGGCGAACAGACTTGCCCGTTTTGCGGTTATAGAACGAGAACGCCTGCTTGCCGGTCATGTGGAACAGCAGATTCCCCTTGCCGATGCTGCATCCGAGGATCACCTGGATCGCATCACAGCCGCAGGCGTCGTTTTCGGAAACGCAGACCACCTGCTCGTCTGCGGAAAAGGTCAGCTCCAGCAGCTCGGCTGCGTACAGCGCGGCGCGGTAGCCGATGGTCAGTCCGGGACATACATGGCCGTGAAATGCGGCGCATTTCTCCCACAAAACTTTTTTATCTTCCATGTTCAGTTCCTCCGTTCGTTTTGTCTTTCGGATAGGGAATGATGACCGGGATACCGTCGCACTCCATGAGCTTGACCTTCATGTCATAGACGGCCTCGATGGTCTCCTCCGTCAGCACCTCTGCCCCGCCGTAGCGGAAAACATGTGCGTCCTTCAGAAACAGGAACCGGTCGCAGTACCGGACCGCCAGATTCAGATCGTGGATGATGATGATCACGCTGATCCGGTTCTTTTTTGCGATGTCCGTCACCACCTGCAAAACCTCATGCTGATTCTTGGGGTCGAGGTTGCTGGTGGGCTCGTCCAGAAGCAGGAACTTCGGCTGCTGCGCAAGCGCCCTCGCCATCACGACCTTCTGCGCCTCGCCGCCGGAAAGCTCCGACACGTTCCGAAGCACATAGCTGTCCAGTCCCATCTGGTGAATGATGTCCGACACGATCCTGCGGTCCTCCGCGGTCGCGTCCCACTTTATATACGGCTTTCTGCCCAGAAGCACGGTGTCGAATACCGTCAGATCCACCGCGGCGGCATTTTGCGGCACATAGGCGATGTGCTGCGCCATGGTGCGGTTCGTCATCTCAAAGACGCTCTTTCCGTCAACGACCACAACGCCGTCCCTTGTCGGATGGATGCGGTCGATGCATTTGAGGAGCGTGCTCTTTCCTGCGCCGTTGTTGCCGAGCACCGCGACGCATTCGCCGTTTTGAATGTCAAACGCGACGTCCTCCAGCGTCTTGCCGGCAGAACGGCCATAAGAGAAGGTTATATTTTTGACTTCAACCATTCTTTTTCCCTCCCTTAAACAGAAGGAACAGGAACATCGGCGCGCCGAGGAACGATGTCAGCGCTCCGATCGGCAGGATCACCGGCGCCATGACCGTTCTGCTGACAAGGTCCGCCAGAACGAGCAGCAGCGCACCCACGACCGCAGAGCCGGGGATCAGATAGCGGTAATCGTTGCCGACGAATTTGCGCATGATGTGCGGCGCGACCAGCCCGACAAAGCTGATGATGCCGACAAACGACACTGCGACCGCCGCCAGCAGCGAGCAGATGCCCATGCTCACCAGCATCACCGCGCGGGTGTTGACGCCGAGGCTTTTCGCGGTATCCGCGCCGCTTTCCATTGCGTTGTAATTCCAGCGGTTAAAGAGGAAATACAGCATCGCCGCCAGCAGTGCCGCGAGAAGGATCGCAAGCTCGCTCCAGTTCGTGCTTCCGAGGTTGCCGAACGTCCAGAACACGATCGCGCCCAGCTTTGTGTCGTCCGCAAAGTATTGCAGGATGGTGCTGGCGCCGCTGAACAGCGAGCTCAGCGCGGTGCCTGCAAGGATCAGACCTGCCGGGCCGACATTTTTCTTGAACTGCGAAATGAGCACGACCACGACCGTCGAGACCATGCCGAACACGAACGCGCAGAGCGTGACGATATAGGGGTTGTTGATGGTGATCGCCGTGGTCGCGTTTGCGGAGTTCACGACGCCGCCGCCAAAGACCACGATCCCGCGCGCCGCGCCGAACGCCGCGCCCTGCGAGACGCCCAGTGAGGACGCCGAGGCCAGCGGATTTCGAAGGACGCACTGCATCACGGCGCCCGCCGCAGCCAGTGCCGAGCCGACGAGGATCGCCGTGACGGCGCGCGGCAGGCGGATATTCATGATCGCGGTGCGCTGCATCTTCTCACCGCCGCCGGTCAGGACCGCGAAAATATCCGGGAGAGATATCGGAATGGAGCCGATGCCGAGCGAGTACAGCGCCGCAGCCAGCGTGACGATCAGCGCCGCAACCAGTGCGATGCGCTTGCGCCGCAGATACTGGTTATAGACCAGCAGCCCCGTGTTTTTTTCCTGTTTCACCGATCATTCCCCAAGCGTGATCTTGCCGTAGCCGACACCGGCTGCTTCCAGAACGCTCAGATAGTCGGGCTCGCCGAGGAACATGTCAAAGATCTCGCTTGCCTTTGCCTCAAAGTTCACGTCCGCGAATGCGTCCGGATAGAGGAGCGTGCCGACATAGTAGGCGGTGACAAGCGGAATTTCCACATTGGACCAGTGCCAGGTCGAGTTCGGCCACTGATAGAGGCTGCCGTTCTGAACGGCCTGAAGCTGCTCAAAATAGGCGGTGTTTTCCGCATAGTCGGCGTTGACAAGGCCCATATTGCCGGCGTCGAAGAAGATGATCTCGGGGTCCCATGCCAGGATCTGCTCACGGTCAACCATGACGCCGCTGGAGCCCTGCGCACCGGCGATCTCGTTTGCAACGTCGTTGGCGGCAAGGATCCGGAATACGGGATAGTTCATATAAACGCCGTCGATGCTGTGGCCGCCCTTGAAGGTCGCGCCCGCACCCAGAACGCTCGGCTTTGCCTCGTCCGAAACGGACTTCGCTCTTTCGGAGAGGTCGTCAAGGCAGGCGGAAATGAACGCGATCAGCTGCTCTGCCCGCTCGTCCACGCCGCAGACATCGGCAAGGATGCGCAGGGACTGGTTATAGTCCTCAGAGAACAGCGTTCCCTGCGACACGCACACAACGGGAATGCCGGTCTGGCTCTGAAGGTTGTCGGCCACATCGGCAGTATCCGTGGAGAGGATCACGTCCGGAGCTGCGAGCATGATCTGCTCCGGATAGTAGGCCGTTTCGCCCATGGCGTTCGTGCCGCAGTTGGGGAGCTTGCTCCACTCCTCCGCATGGGAGTAGGCATAGGCCTGGATCGGGCTCTTTGCGATCTCGCATTCCTCGATGCCGACGACACGATCGGCAAGCCCGAGGTAGGCGATCATACGGGGCGTGTTGCCCAGAGGAACGATGCTTGTCACTTCGGCAGGGATCTCTACCTCACGGCCCAGCGCGTCCGTGACGGTGCGGGTCGCAGCTTCTTCGGGCTGCTCGGGCTGTTCCGGCTGCTCCGGCTGCGTGGTCTGCTCCTGCGCGGGCGCATCGGCCTGCGTATCCTGCTTTTCCGCGGGAGTCTGATTGTCCTTCTTTGCGCTGCAAGCTGCCATCGTCAGCAGCATGACCAGTGCCAGCAGCAATGCGATCGTTTTTTTCATTTTATGGTCATCCTTTCTGTTCTCTGCGTTCATGCGCGCCTGCGGCTGCTCCGTCCGGCATAAAAACGCAGCGTTTTCTTCCACAAGAAACGCCGCGCTTTTGTTTCAGCGATCCGGTTTTGCATGAACCGATGACCGTATTGTATCAGACCTCAAAGGACTTCGGAAGCTCCCCGGGGGGATGTTTTTTGCACCTGTGTGCTGCCGCCGGACGATTTATGCTATAATCGGCGCTCCATAAGAACATACGTCTTTTCTCCGACCCGGTAAAATCCGTTTTTTATCCAGAAGGCGCGGCTCTGCGGATTTCCTTTGTCCACGCCGAGGCATACCCTTTTGTATCCCAGCTCTTTCAGGGAGCGGCAGAGCTCCGTTACGATCCGTGTTCCGACGCCCTGATTCTGACATTGCACATCCGTCATAAAAAAGCCGATGAATGCCGCGCTGCCGTCGGGATAGGACACGATCAGATCCAACACGGCTGCGAGTTTTTCTCCGTCAAAGAAGCCCACATAGAACTTGTCGGCTTCCTGCTTTTGCGGCGGAAGCGCCTTCATATCCGCGAGGATGCTTTCCCTTGTTACACACGGCGGATGATATTCATAAAAAAGGACATTCTTGCGCATCAGCTCGTAGAGCAAATCGACGTCCCTCGGCTCCAGCCTGCGCACGGCATATGTTTCTGACAACGCTTGGAGTTTCATCTGCATCCTCTCCGTTTCTGTTTTTCTGCGCCCATGATAGCATACATTTTTTCTGCCTTCAACCGCTCCGCGCCCGCTCAGCGCAGGTGCACCGGCGGATGCGGCCGAATTTGTGAATTGTGTCTAAAATGCCATCTTTTACTTTGCTTATTTAAATCGTTTTGTGCTTTTTGCACAACTTTTTTGTACTTTTCGCATCTCAACGTCTTGCAATAGCCCAATCGAACTGGTATACTATGCATGAATATATTCCAAAAAACAGGGCTGCCGGGATGCCTTCTCTCAGCGGCGGCAGCCCGCCGCAGGGTCGCCCATTCCGGCGATCTCAGCCACATTGCATGGCTTGAGGTGTCTTTTTCCTGCCCGGTCTCCCTCTGACATGCAAAAACACCTAAAAAATTCTACGACACAGGAAGGAACACAGAATATGGAACGCAAACTTTTATCGGGTAACGAGGCCATCGCCCGCGGCGCCTACGAAGCCGGAGTGAAGGTCTGCTCGGCCTATCCGGGCACCCCCAGCACGGAGATCTTCGAGAATCTCCCCCAGTACCGTGACGACCTCTACTGCGAATGGGCTCCCAACGAGAAGGTGGCTGCCGAGGTGGCATACGGCGCCAGCATCGCGGGTGTCCGGTCGATGTGCGCCATGAAGCACGTTGGCGTGAACGTGGCGGCAGACCCCATCTTCACCGCTGCCTACAACGGCATCACCGGCGGCTTTGTCATCGTCTCGGCCGACGATCCCAGTATGCATTCCTCTCAGAATGAGCAGGACAACCGCCATTACGCGCTTGCCGCCAAGCTCCCCATGGTCGAGCCCTCCGACTCTCAGGAGTGTCTGGACTTCATGAAGGCTGCATACCAGATCTCCGAGCAGTTCGACCTGCCGGTGCTTTTCCGCACCACCACCCGCGTCTCCCACTCCAAGAGCCTTGTCCGCTTCGGCGAGCGCACCGAGCAGCCCGTCCCGCCCTATGCCCGCAACACCCGCAAGTACATCTCCTCTCCCGCCAACGCCTACCTGAACCATCCCAAGGTGGAGGCCGCGCTGACGGCTCTGGAGGAATACGGCTGCACGTCTCCGCTCAACCGCATGGAGCTCAATGGCAGCAAGATCGGCGTCATTACCGCCTCCATCGCCTATGAATACGCCAAGGACGCCTTCCCGGCGGACACCTCGTTCCTCAAGCTGGGCCTCACCAATCCCCTGCCCATGAAGCTCATCCGCGAGTTTGCCTCCAAGGTCGAAAGGCTCTATGTCATCGAGGAGCTCGACAGCTTCATGGAAGACCAGATCAAGGCCGCCGGCATCGACTGCATCGGCAAAGAACTGACCGGAAAGCTCTACGAGCTGAATCCGCAGCTTCTGAAGAAGCGTATTTTCGGCGAGCAGCCGAAGCGCGTCGATGTGGGCGTTGCGGCCGTCTCCCGTCCTCCGGCACTGTGCCCGGGCTGCCCGCACCGCGGCTTCTTCTACACGATGGCGCGGCACAAGGACTTTGTCATCGCCGGTGACATCGGCTGCTACACGCTGGGCGCGTCCGCGCCGCTGAGCGCGCTGGACAGCGTCGTGTGCATGGGCGGCGGATTCACCGTCGCCATGGGCATGGCAAAGGCGTTTGAGCTTGCCGGTCAGACGGACAAGAAGGTGTTCGGCGTCATGGGCGACTCCACCTTCTTCCACAGCGGCATGACCGGCGCGGCAGAGATCATCTACAACAGCGGCCGCGTCATCCCCGTGGTGCTTGACAACTCCATCACCGGCATGACCGGCCATCAGGACAACCCCGGCAGCGGCCGCACACTTCAGGGCGACATCGCCGAGGCGCTGAAGATCGAAGACATTCTGGCCGCCTACGGCTATAAAAACATCCTCATCGTTGACCCGCAGGATCTGGCAGCCATGGAGAAGGCGGTTCAGGACGCGCTGGCCTCGACAGAGCCCGCCGCCATCATCACCCGCCGCCCCTGCCTGCTCATCAAGCGCATCAAGCACGACATCGGCAAGTGCGAGGTCGACCCGGACAAGTGCATCGGCTGCAAGAAGTGCCTGAGCGTCGGCTGTCCGGCGGTCATGGTGGAAAACAAGAAGGCAAAGATCGATCCCAACCAGTGCGTGGGCTGCACGGTCTGCGCCCAGGTCTGTCCCAAGAGCGCCATTGCGAGAAAGGAGAACTGAGCCATGAAGACGACAAAAAGCGCACTGCTGGTGGGCGTAGGCGGTCAGGGAGCCATCCTCACCGCCAAGGTTCTGGTCAACGGTCTGCTGAAGGCCGGTTATGACGTGAAAATGAGTGAGGTCCACGGCATGAGCCAGCGCGGCGGCAGTGTCTCCACGCAGGTTCACTGGGGCGAAAAGGTAAACTCGCCGGTGATCGGCAAGGGCGCGGCGGACATCGTCGTGGCCTTTGAGAAAATGGAAGCGGTCCGCTATGCGGACTATCTCAAGCCGGACGGCGTGGCCGTCATCAACGACTACGAAATGGCCTCGTCCAGCATCGCGGCCGGTCTTTTCCAGTATCCGGAAGGCTGCGTGGAGGCCATGCAGAAGCATTTCCGCTGCCATGTGCTCAAGGCCGGTGAGATCGCGCAGGCGCTCGGCAGCGCCAAGTGCATGAACATCGTTCTGTTCGGCAGCATGGTCAAGGCGCTGCACATGGACGACATCGACTGGGAGACGGTCATCGCCGAGACGGTGCCGGAGAAGTTCCGGGAGCTGAATCTGCGCGCCTACCGCGCAGGCCGGGACGCCGTGTCCGCATAAGGAGGCCGCCATGCTGAAAAATTTCAAGGAGCTTCGTGAAAAAGTCGGAAGCTGCGCGCCCAAGACCGTGGCCGTGGCATGCGCCCATGATGCCCACACGCTCGAGGCCGTCCTTCGGGCGGCTGACGAGGGCATCCTGCGCTATGCGCTGGTGGGCCGCAAGGACGATATCCTGCGGATCGGCAGAGAGCTGGGGCACACCATTTCCGAGGGCGATGTCATCCCTGCCGAGACCGACGAGGAAGCGGCAAAGCTCGCCGTCTCGCTCGTTCGCGAGGGTCGGGCCGACTTCCTGCAAAAGGGTCTTATGCAGACTGCCACTATTTTGAAGGCAGTTGTCAACAAAGAGACGGGCATCGGCCTTGGCCGCCCGATGTCCCACACCGCGCTGCTGGAGATCCCCGGCTACCACAAGCTGCTGGGCGTGGCAGACGGCGGCATGATCCCCGCGCCGGATCTTGCGGCGAAAAAGGCCATTGTCCACAACGCTGCGGAGCTGTTCCGGCAGCTGGGCTACGAGCGGCCTCTGATCTCCGCCGTATGCGCGGCGGAGACCGTGAGCCCCAAGATCATCGAGACCGTGGACGCGGCGGCGCTCAAGGAAGCGGCTCTCGCAGGCGCGTTCGGCAGCTGCTATGTGGAGGGGCCGATCTCTCTGGATCTGGCGCTCGACAAGGCGTCCGCGAAGATCAAGGGCTATGAAAGCCCCGTCTGCGGCGAGACCGACATTCTGCTGGTGCCCTCCATGGCGGCAGGAAACATGATGGTCAAGGGGCTTCTGATCTTCGCGGGCGCGAAGATGGTCGGCGTGGTCACCGGCGCGAAGTGCCCCATCGCCCTCAACTCCCGCAGCGCCAGCTTTGAAGAAAAATACAACTCCCTTCTGGCCTGTGCGCTGGCCGGAGGACAATAGGAGGGAACCATGGGATATAAGCAGCTCATCATCAACCCCGGCTCCACCAGCACGAAGCTTGCCCTCTACGACGGAACGGAAAAGGTGGTTCAGGAGAACATCGAGCATGACGCCGCGCAGCTCCACCAGTTTGAGAGCATCGCGGAGCAGGTTCCCTTCCGGCTGCAGATCATCCGGGACTTTATGGCGCGCAACAGCATCCGCGACACGGAGCTGAGCGCCGTCATGGGCAGGGGCGGTCTGGTGTTCGGCCTCAAGACCGGCGGTTATGAGGTGAACGACGATCTTTGCCAGGCGCTGGTCAGCGACAAGCTCAGTCAGGCGCACGCATCCAATCTCGGCGGTCTGCTTGCAAGAGAGGTCGCGCGGCCGCTTGGCATTCCTGCCTACATCTACGACGCGGTGACCGGCGGCGAGCTGTCTGACGTTGCCAAGATCACCGGCATTCCGGACATTGAGCGCAGAAGCTTCTGCCACGTGCTCAACAGCCACGCGATGGCGATCCGGTATGCGCAGGAGAACGGGCTGGACTACAACAAGCTCAACCTGATCGTGGCGCATCTGGGCGGCGGCATCTCTGCCAGCGTCCACGCACACGGGCAGATCATCGACTCCGTAGGCGATGATGACGGGCAGTTCTCGCCGGAGCGCTCCGGCTGCGTACCGTCGCTGGAGCTCATCCGCCTGTGCTACTCCGGAGAATACACCAAAGCGGAAATGATGAAAAAAGTCCGCGGCAAGGGCGGTCTCTTTGCCCTGCTCGGCACGAGCGACTGCCGGGTCATTGAAAAGCGCATCCAGGACGGTGACCGGCACGCAGATCTGGTCTTTCAGGCGCAGGCGTACCAGATCGCCAAGACCATCGGTCTTTTGTCCATCGTCCTCAAGGGAAACTGCGACGCCATCATTCTTACCGGCGGCGTGGCCCGCTCCCGGATGCTCACAGAGCGTGTCAAGGAATATGTCGGCTTCATCGCGCCCGTGGCCGTTCTGCCCGGCGAAAATGAGATGGAGGCGCTGGCCTTCGGCGGGCTCCGTCTTCTCAGCGGCGAGGAAACGCCCAAGCGCTATACCATTCCCCGATCCTGATCCATCGCCCGCGGGCGGCCGTTACAGACCGCCCGCGCGTCAATACTGAAAAGGACTGATTGCTATATGATTTCCAATTCCATGTATTCTCTGGGTGCCAAGCGTTCCTGCATCCGCGAATTGTTCGAATACGGCCTTCAGCAGGCAAAAGTCGTCGGGAAAGAGAACGTGATGGACTTTTCCATCGGCAACCCCTCCATCCCCACGCCGGATGCGGTGACGCAGGCCTTCGACCGTCTGGTGCTCTCGGAGGACACCATCGCCGTCCACGGCTACACGCCCGCCCCCGGTGACTTTGAGGCGAGAAAGGCCGTTGCCGACAACCTCACCCGCCGCACCCGCACGCAGATCCGCCCCGAAAACATCTTCTTTACCTGCGGCGCGGCTCCGGCACTCATCTCCTCCATCCGCGCACTCGCAGTAGAGGACGCTGAGATCATGGTCATCGCGCCCTATTTCCCGGAGTATCGCCCCTTTATCGAGATGAACGGCTGCAAATTCGTGGTCGTGCCGCCCGACACCCATGCCTTCCAGATTCGCTTCGACGAGCTGGAAAAGCGCATCACGCCGCACACGCAGGCGCTCATCGTCAACTCCCCCAACAACCCCTCCGGCGTGGTCTATACGGTGCAGACACTTCAGAAGCTGGCGGAGCTGCTCAACAGAAAGAGCCGCGAGATCGGCCATCCCATCTACATCATCGCGGACGAGCCTTATCGCGAGCTGGTCTATGACGGTGTGGACGTGCCCTATCTGCCCGACATCTATCCGAATACGATCATCTGCTATTCCTATTCAAAAATTCTCTCTCTGCCCGGCGAGCGCATCGGCTATGTCTGCGTGCCGGACGTTGCGGAGGACAGCGCCGAGCTGTTCACCGCCATTGCCGGCGCCTCCCGCACGGTCGGCCACGTCTGCGCGCCCTCGCTTCAGCAGAAGGTGATCGCCCAGTGCGTGGACGTGCGTCCCAATCTGGAGGCCTATGACTGCAACCGCACGACGCTGTATGACGCTCTGACGTCCTACGGCTACCGCTGTGTCAAGCCGGACGGCGCGTTCTATCTCTTTGTGGAGGCGCCCAACGGCAGCTCCAAGGACTTTTCCGACCGCGCCAAGGCGCACAACCTGCTGGCCGTGCCCGGAGACGATTTCGGCTGTCCCGAATTCTTCCGTCTGAGCACCTGCGTCAGCCACCAGATGGTACAGAAGAGCCTGCCGGTGTTCAAAATGCTGATCGAGCAGAACTGATCGCCGCCGCAGCATTTCGCAAAACTTGTCCGTGTGCGTTTTTCCTTTAACATGTGCAGCCGATCTCCGCGAAAGCGCGGGATCGGCTGCGTTTTACTTGGGATCGCTCCGAGCTTTGTATTTCCCGGAGAAATTTTTACAGTTGACATAAAACCTCCGCATCGATTAAGAAAAGCCACGGAGGATAGTCTCCGTGGCTTATATTAGATCATATCTAACGGGAAACCGAACATCATTTCAAACGTTCCGCTCGCAAACCATTCGCGCTCTTTAATACATCCTTGTAGGACTTAATCACGCAATGGCTGCCACGGCTGTGGCTCTATTTCCGGTTCGTTATAAAAAACTCCGGATACTTCATCGTGTTGAGTATATCTTACTTCCCTCGTTCTTTCTATCCGTTTGGAGAAATTTATCATCCAGTGCTTTGGCATTTCGTAAGCGCCGCGCCTGTGCGTACAAAAACCGGTTTGCCGCATCCTTCCAAAAAGGAGAGCCGTGCGGCGAACCGGTATTTTTTCAGTTTCTTACGGTGTTTTTGAGTGCTTCCAGGTCTTCTGCGTCGGGATGGGACAGGGCGCAGTCAAAGCTGCGGATCAGCGCATCGAGATTTTCCGGATGCTCCGGCATTTGCTTCATCCTGAGATAGCGCTCCTTCACAGCCTGCGGCATTTTCCCCTGACACATATATGTGCCGACAATGGTGTTGCTTTCGTCAACGGACTGCCGGACGCGCTCCAGCACCTTCCGGTAATACGCCTCGCGGATGGCGTCGGCAAGCATTTTTGTGTTGCCGGTGCGGCTGCTGTAGAAGATCAAATAACGTTCCTGAGCCATTGCGCTTCCCTCCGTCACGCTGCGCGGAAATTAACAGTAGCATTTTCATCCAAGATACGGTATAATGGCATAAACGCAGAAAGGAAAGGAGGGCCATGGAGCATTCCATCATAAGCGCCGTGTTCCTGCCCAGCGCAGGATGACGAGGTGGGACGTGATCGAAGAAATCGGCGGATGCGTCCCCGTGCCGCTTTGCGTGCGTAACGCAGTCAGAAATATGCGGGCAACTGCAAAACAGAGGGGCTGCGAGCAAAGCACAGGCAAATGGTCTGCGTGTTTGTCCTGAGATCAAAATCAGGAGGAACTGAATATTATGTGTGGTATCGTAGGATACATTGGCAAGGAACAGGCCGCTCCGATCCTTTTGGAGGGGCTTTCACGTCTGGAATACCGGGGCTACGACTCCGCCGGCATCTGCGTCGCAGGTGAAGGCAGGCTTCAGCTCGCCAAGTCCAAGGGCCGTCTCAAGAATCTGATTGAGATGACCAATGACGGCGCGACGCTGCATGGGATGACCGGCATCGGCCATACCCGCTGGGCGACCCACGGCGAGCCGAATGACACCAACTCTCACCCGCATATCAGCGAGGACGGCAAGATCGCGCTCGTCCACAACGGCATCATCGAAAACTACATGGAGCTGCGCCAGTACTTGCAGGAAAAGGGCGTGCATTTCACCTCCGAGACCGACAGTGAGGTCGTCGCGCAGCTTCTCGACCATTTCTATAAGGAGACCGGCTCCGTTCTGGATGCGCTGTACATGGTGCTGCACCGCATCGAGGGCGCGTATGCGCTCGGCATTCTCTGCGCCGACGAGCCGGACCGCATCTACGCCGCGCGCAAGGACGCGCCGCTTCTGATCGGCTACGGCGACGGATGCAGCTTCATCGCCTCCGACGTGACCGCGCTTGTCAAATACACGCGCGATGTGACGTATATGGAGGACGGCGAGGTCGCCGTCCTGACAACCGGCGGCGTCACCGTGCGCAACGCGATGGAGCAGATCATCGTCAAGGAGCACCATCACATCGACTGGGAGATCTCCGCAGCGGAAAAGGGCGGCTATCCGCACTTTATGCTCAAGGAGATCATGGAGGAGCCGGACGCCCTGCGCCGCACGCTCAGCCCGCGCATCCATGACGGGCGCATCGTCTTTGAGGGCATGAAGCTCTCCGATGAGGCACTGCGCGGCATCCACCGCATCTCCATCATCGCCTGCGGCTCGTCGTATCACGTCGGCGTGATCGGCAAATACAACATTGAAAAGCTGACGCGCATCCCGGTCGAGGTCTCGCTCGCCTCCGAGTTCCGCTACAGTGACCCCATCCTCGATGACAAGACGCTCTGCATCGTCATCAGCCAGTCTGGCGAGACGCTGGACACCATGGCGGCTCTGCGTGAGGCCAAGGCGCGCGGCGCGCGCATTCTGTCCCTCGTCAACGTGGTCGGCAGCTCCATTGCGCGCGAATCCGACGACGTCCTCTACACCTGGGCCGGACCCGAGATCGCCGTGGCAACAACCAAGGCCTATTCTACGCAGCTTTTGCTGCTCAACATGTTCTGCCTGTATCTGGCTGACATCCGCAAGACGATCCCGGAGGCGCGGTATCTGGAGCTTGTTGCCGAAATGCAGCGCCTGCCGGAGAAGCTGGAGCAGATCCTCTCCGACTGCGAGCAGATCAAGCATTACGCCTCGCTCTATTTTAACCACGATTCCGTGTTCTTCATCGGCCGGAATCTGGATTACGCGCTCGGGCTGGAGGGCTCGCTCAAGCTCAAGGAGATCTCGTACATCCACTCTGAGGCGTATGCCTCGGGTGAGCTCAAGCACGGCACGATCTCGCTGATCGAAAACGGCACGCTCGTTGTGGCGCTCGGCACATACACGCCGCTGTTTGACAAGGCCATGAGCAACGTGGTCGAGGTCAAGGCGCGCGGCGCGAAGGTTCTCGCCCTCACGACCGAGAGCTGCCGCGAGGAGATGGCGAAGCATGCCGACGCGCTGATCGTCATTCCCGACACGGATACCATGTTCCTGCCGTCGCTCGGCGTGGTGCCGCTGCAGCTCTTTGCGTATTATGTCGCGCTCCAGCGCGGCTGTGACATCGACAAGCCGCGCAATCTCGCCAAGAGCGTCACCGTGGAATAACACATACCTTATATATTGCCAGTAAGCGGCGGCCCGTTCGGGCCGCCGCTTGTTTTCGTGAGATGCGGATTTTCTTTCTCAGCTGTTGCTCTTGACGAAGTTCCAGCTGTCGCGGCACATGTCCTCCACGGTCTTTTCTGCCGTCCAGCCGAGGACATCCTTTGCCTTCTTTGTATCTGCCCAGCAGCACGCCAGATCGCCGTCACGGCGCGGGCCGATCACATGCGGGACCTGGATGTTGTTCGCCTTCTCAAAGGCGTGCAGCAGCTCCAGAACGCTGACGCCGTTGCCGGTACCGAGGTTGAAGGCCTCCGCGCCGGTGTGTGCCTCGGCGTATTCCAGCGCCTTGAGGTGACCCTTCGCCAGATCGACCACGTGCAGATAGTCGCGCAGGCAGGTGCCGTCGGGCGTGGGATAGTCGTCGCCGAACACGGTCAGCTTTTCGAGCTTTCCTGCCGCAACGCGCGCGATGTAGGGCATCAGGTTGTTCGGGATGCCGTTCGGGTCATCGCCCAGAAGGCCCGATTCATGGCCGCCGATGGGGTTAAAGTAGCGCAGCAGCACCGCCGTGAAGTCCGGCTTCGTGACGGCGTAGTCGCGGAGGATCTGCTCGATCATCGTCTTTGTCCAGCCGTAGGGGTTGGTCGCGACGTGTGCGGGCATCGTCTCCACATACGGAACGGGGTTTTCCGGGCCGTAGACCGTTGCAGAGGAGGAGAAGACGATCTTCTTGCAGCCAAACTCCTCCATGACCTCCAGCAGCGTCAGGGTGCTGTCGAGATTGTTGCGGTAATATTTGAGCGGAATGCGGCAGCTTTCGCCGACGGCCTTCAAGCCAGCGAAATGGATGACCGCGTCGGGCTTGAAGCCCGCGAACACAGCGCGCAGCGCTTCCTTGTCCGCCACGTCCGCCTCATGGAACGCGGGGCGCTTGCCCGTGATTTTCTCGATCTTATCCACGACCGACGCCTGGGAATTGCAAAGATCATCCACGATGGCGACCGCGTGCCCTGCCTCAAGCAGCTCCACGCAGGTGTGGCTGCCGATGTAGCCCGTACCGCCGGTAACAAGAACCTTCATTTTTGAAAACCTCCCTTATTGATTGACCGCCTGAACAAAGCGCAGGAACGCTTCCCTGCCCGCCTTGTCCGTTTTGTATACGCCCGCGTCCTCCAGCACCTGCTCGAACACGGCGCCGACCTCCTGACGGAGAATCTGCTCTGTGTTTTCTACGGTGAAAGTATGGCGCGTTTTCAGCTCATCGACCCAGTCGGCGTGCTTCGCCAGCGTCTCGTCGGCGCGGATGTCGCTGCCGCTCAAAATCGCCTCGCGCAGCGCCGCAAGCTCGCCCTTCAGACGCGAGGGCAGCACCGCAAGGCCCATGACCTCGATCAGGCCGATGTTTTCCTTCTTGATGTGGTGCAGCTTTGCGTGCGGGTGATAGACGCCGAGCGGATGCTCCGGCGTAGTGATGTTGTTGCGGAGCACCAGATCCATCTCGAAATCATCGCCGCGGCGGCGTGCGATGGGCGTGATGGTGTTGTGCGGCTCGCCGTCGGTCTCGGCAAAAATGAACGCCTCCGCGTCGCTGTAGCCGCGCCAGCAGGTCAGGATCTTCTCAGCCAGTTCCGCAAGGCGCTTGCGGTCGGCGGCGCGCAGACGGATGACGGACATCGGCCAGTTCACGATGCCTGCCTCCACGTCCTCAAAGCCGCGGAAGATGAGCGGGGTGCCGATCTTGGCTCTTTCCATCGCGAACACATAATGCCCGCCCTGGAAATGCTCATGGCTCAGGATCGAGCCGCCGACGATCGGCAGGTCGGCGTTCGAGCCGACAAAGTAGTGCGGCAGGAGCGTCACGACGTCCAGCAGCTTCTCAAAGCACGCCCGGCAGATCGTCATAGGCACATGCGCCGCATTCAGGCAGATGCAGTGCTCGTTGTAGTACACATACGGTGAATACTGGAAATACCAGCTCTCTCCGCTGAGCGACAGCGGAATGATGCGGTGGTTCTGGCGCGCGGGGTGGTTCATGCGGCCGGCGTAGCCCTCGTTTTCCGGGCAGAGCTGGCACTTCGGATAGCCGGACTGCGGCGCGAGCTTGGCCGCCGCGATGGCGCGGGGGTCCTTCTCAGGCTTCGAGAGATTGATGGTGATGTCCAGCGCCCCGTATTTTCCTTCGTAGACCCATTTCTGATCCTTCGCGATGCGGTCGCGGCGGATGTAGTTGGTGTCCTGGCTGAACTTGTAGAACCAGTCAGTCGCCTGCCACGGGCTTTCGCGGTAGAGCTCGCGGAACTGCTCGCGCACCTCGCGCGGCGCGGGCGTCAGAACGCCCATCAGCCTGGTGTCGAACAGGTCGCGGGCGACCTGATTGTCCTCGCAGACGCCGCGTGCAACAGCGTCCTCCGTCAGCGTCTCCAGCAGCACATGCAGCGGCGCGCCGCTCGCGGTCGCGGGCTCGACGCCGTCAAGCCCCATGACCTCCAGCAGGCGGTTCAGCGCCCACAGGCGGTCGTCCTCCTCGATCAGCTCACAGCGGACCGCATAATCGACAAGACCGAAGATCGATTCGTTCATTTTCATTTGCACGCCTCCAACAGCACGCCGCCCTCGGCGCGGATCGCCAGCACGTGGCAGCTTCCCTCGCCCATGACCGCCTCAAAGCCCTCGCGGAACTGCTGCAATCTCTCCTTCGGCACAAAGGCCAGCGCCGTGCCCGCAAAGCCGCCGCCGTGGACGCGGCAGGCGCCGTGGCCGTCCAGCAGCTTCTCCGCCAGCACCAGCGTGAACGCCATGTCCTGATGTGCGCTTGCGCCGAGCGGCGTCACATTTTGCAGGTAGAGCTGGGACGAACGGCCGGACTCGGTCACATAGTGCAAAAATGCGTTGAAGTTGTCGTTTTGCAGCGCGCGCACCTGAAGCAGCACGCGGCGGTTTTCCTCAAAGAAGTGAATCGCACGCAGCACGGCGCGGTCGCCGCAGGCCTTGCGCGCCTCTGCAATGCGGGCGTAGAACTCCGATTCCTCCACCTCACGCAGGACATTCTTGCCGAACACGGCGGCGACCTGCTTCATTTCGCGCGGGATGGCGGCGTACTCATCGGTCAGCTCGGCGTGATCCGCGCCGCTGTCGAGGATGCAGAGGCTGTAGCCGCAGCTTGCAAAATCAAAATCCAGCCGCTCGACCGCGGGATGCTCTGGGTCTGCAAAGTCGATGGTGATGATGTTGCCGACAGAGCTTGCCGTCTGATCCATCAGGCCGCAGGGTTTTCCGAAGTAGACGTTCTCCGCGTACTGGCCGATCTGCGCGATCTCGACCGGCGTTGCCTTCTCCGCAAAGAACAGGTGGTTGATGATCGTGCCGGTCAGCACCTCAAAGGCGGCAGAGCTGGAAAGGCCGCTGCCGGGCAGAACCGTCGAGGTCACATAGGCGTCAAAGCCGCCGACCTCGCAGCCAAGCTGCTGGAATCGCGCCGCCACACCGCGCACCAGCGCTGCGGTCGTGTTGATCTCCTCGGGGCGCACCGTCAGATCGTCCAGCGCGATCTCGCAAAGGGGATAGCCCTCAGACTGGATGCGAATGCGTCTGTCCGCGTTTTTCGCCACGGCCGCGCGCGTGTCCAGCGTGACCGCCGCCGCCAGCACGCAGCCGTGCTGATGGTCGGTGTGGTTGCCGCTCAGCTCCGTGCGTCCGGGTGCGGAGAAGATGTATTCCGCTTCCCGGCTGAACCGGCCGCAAAATGCTTCTTTCAGCGTTTCGTACATGTTTGTCGTCTCCCTTTTTTCGATTTGGATCCTTTATGATTCCATTGTAGGTGTTTATGTTGCGTATTCAATGGAAAATCTTTTTTGTATATGGAATTTTGTTGCTTCCTGTGCTAGAATGTCCGTATCAAGCACACAGGAGGCGCATGATGCCGCAATATTTCAAGCATTCGTACAAATCCAGCGCCGCCGGTCTGCCGCTCGTGGTCAAAAATGTCGGTTTTCAGCAGTGTCCGCCCGGCTATCACTGGGGCGCGGGCATGCGTGACCATTATCTGCTGCACTATGTCGTTTCGGGCTGCGGGACATACACGCTCGGTGGGCAGTCCTACCCTGTCCACGCCGGGCAGGTCTTTCTCGCGTGGCCGAATACGCTCATCCGCTACTGCGCCGACGAGCACGATCCATGGGAATACTACTGGCTGGGCGTCACGGGGCCGGACGCCGCCGCCCTCATTGCCCAAAGCGGCATCCGCCCTGACGCGCCCGTGCGGACGGTCGGCTTCGGCCGCAGTCTCCAGCACTATATCACCGCGATCTATGACGCGCGCGGGCAGTCGGCGTGGAGCC
>URLO01000012.1 GCA_900548625.1 uncultured Eubacteriales bacterium
AGGGGTCGGTGCTTTTAGTACCCTTCCTTTTGCGATAAGTTCTTTAAGTGCTTTGACCTTTGGACAGGCAAATATTATTTTCTACTTGCTCTTTGTATTTCTTCAAATCATTATTGAAAGAAAAATAAGTGTAAAATTTGTTTTAGAAATACCATTTTCTTTTATCTTTGGTTTTCTGGTTGATTTCTATCAATATTTAATACCATCTATGGATCTAAATATTTATACACAAATTATTGTTTTATAATTTGTTAAATTTGTAAAATGAAACCAACTTGTTCAAATAAACTAAAACCCGGCGTGCGCCTCTGATGGGTCTATTCTGCGGCGCACGCCGTCGGCGATATTTGTTTTTCGGCTGACAGGCTCAGAGAAAGCGATCCCAGAGATCGTCAAGCTTTTCCGTGAGCTGCGCACAGCCCTTCTGCACGTCGTCTCGCAGCTCCAGCAGGCCGCTGCGGGCGCGGTTGACAGCGGCAAGATACTCGGAGACATGGCGGTAAAATTCGTCTGACGGTGCATCATGGGGCGGATAGAGCCCGCGGCGGAAGTTTTCAAGCACGACCTCATAGCGCGCACAGGCACGGCGGACGGAGCTTTCCCATGAAATGTAGATCTCCTTCTGTGCATTCTCGCCGACCTGACGCAAAAGCGTGCGCTTGCCGTAGAGCTTTTTCAGCAGCGCTGCCATGGAGGAGGCATTTTCTTCGATGAAAAAGCCGTTTTTCCCGTCGGTGATGTCCTCGGCGGCGCAGCTTCCGGCGATCAGCACGCTTGCAAGGCCGCAGGCCGCCGCCTCGCGGACGACAAGGCCGTTTGTGTCGAAGGTCGAGGGAAAGAGGAACAGATCCGCGCGGCAGTACCATGCGCGGACAACGTCGCGGTCATAGGCGGGCGCGGCAAAAAAGACCTTGTCACCGAGCGAAAGCTCCTTTGCGTAGGCTTTGATCTCGTCACCGTCGGTGCCCTTGCCGACAAAGACCATGCGGAAATCGTATCCGCCGTCCTTGAGCAGCTTCATGGCGTCGAGGATGATGCGAAGGCCCTTGTACCACATCAGCCGCCCGACAAACAGAAAGACCGGCACACCCTCCGGCAGGTCGAGGTCTGCGCCGACGGCGTGCGCCGCCGCATCCGGCACGCGCCCTGCGTCAAAATCAACGCCGTTCGGCATGACGATGCAGT
Source organism: uncultured Eubacteriales bacterium (assembly GCA_900548625.1). Lineage (GTDB taxonomy): Bacteria > Bacillota > Clostridia > Oscillospirales > Oscillospiraceae > CAG-170. Next base: position 1,186 of record URLO01000012.1, read on the forward strand.
CGCCGGCGTAGCCGAGCGAACGCAGGTTTTCTCCTGCGCCGCGGCTGACCGTCCAGACCTCATCGCAGGCGGAAATGTTCTCGACCAGCGTGCGGACGGCGGCCTCCTGAAGCCACTTGGCACGGATGGCGTGAGCGATGTCGATGTCGAATTTTGTGTGGTAGGTGAAGATCAAGGGAACGTGGATGCGGTCGCGCACCAGACGCGCCAGAACGGTGGAGGCGACGGGGCAGTGGCTGTGGATGAGGTCAAAATGCTTTTCCTCGAGCGTCTGCATGGTCTCCGCCGAGATGGGGTTGCCCGCGCGGTAGCCGACGAGCTTTGTCAGGTCGAGACTTGGATAGCGGATGACCTCAAAGGGAAAATCGGAGTCGTCGGCGTTCGGATAATAGGGGGTCACGACTGTGGCTGTGCCGTAGTCTTTCTGTATATTCCTTGCGTAATTCGTCACGGCGTTTGCAACGCCGTCGATGACCGGGGGAAAGGAATCGTTCATCAGGCAGATGTTTCTTTTGGTCATAGGGATACCTCCTGCGCGGGCGGATGGGTGTGGGATGCGGACTCTACCATGAAAATACCACACGAGCCGCCGCGTGACAAGTAAAAAATCTCCGGCAGAGCGCTTCTGCCGGAGATTTTTTGAGCTTGTCAAAAAGTCTTTTGACAAGCTCTCAAACGCGAACCGCGGAGCTGGGTTCGCGTTTGAAAAGGCTGCGTGATGCGGCGCGCATAATTTGTGCGCAGTTTGCGCACAAATTCCACACTTGCATCACGGAGAGAATTTTGTCCGACGTACACGCCGCCGGACAAAATGGATTCACATTTTCTTTCGCCGTGCGCGGCGAAACTCTACGAGCTTTTTTGTGATAGGGAATTACTTGTTCTGCGCGTTTGCAAGCTTGGTCTGGCGGCGGTTTTTGACCTCGTCGCTCATGGGCTGGATATCGCCCGCGTGGATGAGCGCCTGCTTGGTGATGACCGGGCCGAACAGCTCATAGACAAGGATCGCAAACAGCGTGATGTTGCAGATCAGGTTGCTGCTCTCGCCGAGCTTGCGCGCCGTGACGCACATGCCGAGCGCCACGCCAGCCTGCGGCAGCAGCGCCGAGCCAAGGTGACGGTAGACCTTCTTCGGGCAGCCTGTAAGCTTCGCACTGTAGAACGCGCCGGAGTACTTGCCGAGGCTGCGGAAGACGATGTAGATCACGCCGAGCAGCACGACCATGCCGTCACGGAAGAAGCCGAGCTCCAGCTGCGCGCCGCTGATGACAAAGAAAAGGGCAAACAGCGGCGAGGTCCAGCGATCGGCCTTCTCCATCAGATCCTCGGACAGCGGGCAGATGTTGCAGAACACCGTGCCGAGCATCATGCAGGTGAGCAGGGAGGAGAAGCTGATCGTGACGGGGCCGAGCGGGAAGCTGAGGCCGGTCAGTGCACACGTCAGGAAGACGACCGCGATGGTCATGTTCAGACGGTTCGTGTTGGAGTTGAACAGCGTTTCGAGCTTCGTGAGCACGAAGCCCATCAGAGCGCCGAGGCCGAGCGAAAGGACGATCTCCAGCAGTGGGTTTACGAGGATGGAGATCATGTCGACCGCGCCGGAATGCATGGCGTCTGCGATGCCGAAGGAGACGGAGAAGACGATAAGGCCCACCGCATCGTCGAGCGCGACGATCGGCAGAAGCAGATCGACAAGCTCGCCCTTGGCCTTGTACTGACGCACGACCATCAGTGTGGCTGCGGGCGCCGTGGCGGTGGCGATGGCGCCGAGGACGATGGCCTGATCAACGCTGACGATCTCAGGGAAGCAAAGGTGGAAGACCAGCAGCGCGGCATCGACCAGCACTGTGGCGACAAGTGCCTGCGCGATGCCGACGATGGTTGCCTGACGGCCGGTTTTTTTGAGGGAGGAAAGGCGGAATTCGTTGCCGATGGAGAACGCGATGAAGCCGAGGGCAACGTCGGAGACGATGGAGAGCTTGTTGACCGCGTCCATCGTGACAAAGCCGAGGCCGTCAAGCCCAAGCTTGCCGAGGCAGTACGGGCCGACCAGAATACCGGCGACCAGATAGGCGGTCACGGACGGCAGACGGAGCGGCTTAAACACGCGGGTCATCAGCAGACCTGCAAGGATTGCAACGGATAGTGATAATAAGATGTTCATAATGTTCCCAGCTTTTTCGTATACTTCTTTTTGCAGGATTCATTATAGAACTCCTGTATAAAAAGTCAACTGCATTTTTGGACGAAAAGTACAAAAAATTCGGCGCTTTCGATTGTTTGAAAGCGCCGAATTTGATATGTGAGGATCTGTGTCGGATGGGTCAGACGACGAGCCCGTCAATGTGGCGCTGGATGCGGTTGATGATCATTTCCAGCGCAATGAGGTTTTTGCCTCCCTCGGGGACAATGAGGTTTGCGTTTTTCTTGCTGGGCTCCACGAACTGCTCATGCATGGGCTTGACCGTGGTGAGATACTGCTCGATGACCGAATCGATGGTGCGCCCGCGCTTTTTCACATCCCGGCGGATGCGGCGGCAGAGGCGCACGTCCGCATCGGCGTCAACGAAGATCTTGATGTCCATCTCATCGCAGAGCGCTCTGCTCTGGAAGATCAGAATGCCCTCGACCACGATGACCTTTTTCGGCTCGATGAGCAGGACCTCCTCGGCGCGGTTGTGAATGGTATAGTCATAGGTCGGGCATTCGATGGCAAGCCCCTGCTTGAGCAGGCGCAGATGCCCGATCATCATATCCGTGTCGAATGCGTCCGGGTGGTCATAGTTCAGGTGCGTGCGCTCCTCATAGCTCAGCTCGTCATGACGCTTGTAGTAGTTGTCATGGCTCAGAACGGTGATGTTGTCGCCGAAGCGGTTTTGCAGCGCCTTGACAAGCGTTGTTTTTCCGCTGCCGGTGCCTCCGGCGACGCCAATGACAATGATGTCCGTGTTACCCATCTTTCTCTCCTTTATACGGCTGTCCCGGCGGCTCCCGGCACAGTAATTCAGGCTTCTTCGTAAAAATCCACGCAGGCGAACCGGTTGCGGTCCGCCTGACGTGAAATGCTGGATGGATCAGCGCTGGCTTACATCGTAGGGGATGCCCTCCGCCTTCGGCGCTCTGGAATTCTTGGAGGTGAAGGCCAGAACGAGAAGGGAAATGATGTAAGGCATCATGTTGTAGACTGCGCCGGGGATGTTCAGCGCCGCGAGGAAGCTGAAACCGGCGTAGACGTTCGACAGCGCGCGGAACAGACCGAACAGCAGCGCCGCAAGCGCGATGCGCGTGGGCTTCCACTGACCGAAGATCATGACCGCGAGCGCGAGGAAGCCGAAGCCGGCAACGCCGTTTTCGAATTTCCATTCGGAAACGCCGGCGAGGATGTAGCAGATACCGCCCAGACCGCCGAGCACGCCGGAGATCAGAACGCCCGCCCAGCGCATCTTGCAGACGCTGATGCCGACAGAGGCGGCAGCCTGTGGATGCTCGCCGCACGCCATCAGCCGCAGGCCGAAGCGCGTCTTATAGAGCGTGATGTACGCGACCACGACGGCCAGCACGGCAATCAGCATGAACCAGTTGAACTCGAAGCCGTTGATGTTCAGAAGGAAGGACTTCTTGGCCTCGACATACTGAACGGTGGAGGAGACGTCATCGGGGTTTGCGGCGGTGTTGAGCGCCTTTACAAAGACGGTCGCGCCCGCGGTGCCAAGCAGGTTCATCGCCGTGCCGACCAGCGTCTGATCGGCCTGGAAATTGATGCTGGCGACGCCGAGAAGCGCCGAATATGCAACGCCGAACACGATCGCACCGAGAAGAACGGCCAGAACGAGCAGAACGCCGGAGGTGTGACCCTCCAGTGCGCGCATGACGAGTGCGCCGCCCAATGCGCCGATGACCATGATGCCCTCAAGACCGAGGTTGATGACGCCGGAATGCTCGGAGAAGCAGCCGCCGAGCGCAACCAGAACGAGGACGGAGGCAAAAATCAGAGTATACTGAACAAGCAGCAGCATTATGCGACACCTCCCTTACCGTTGCGCGCAGCCGATGCGGAGCGCTCCTTGCTGCGGGTGATCATACCGTTCATGACCTTCTTGAGGAAGAGCACGAACGCGCAGAGATAGATGATCAGCGACGAGATCAGGTCGGAGATCTGCGAGCAGTACATCGACTTGTCGACGTAAGCGCCGCCGGCGGTGATGTGCTGGATGAAGAACGAGGAGAAGATCGTTCCGACGGGGTTCAGACCGCCAAGGAACGTTGCGGCGATGCCGTTGAAGCCCATCGCGGGGACGGACGTGTGCGTGCACTGCCACTGCTCATAGCCCGTCTGGTACAGCAGCGAGGCGCCGAGGCCGGCGAGCGCGCCCGCGATGACGAGCGTGAGGATAATGTTGCGCTTTTCCGCCATGCCGCAGTATTTCGCGGCGTTTTTGTTAAAGCCGGTCGCCTTCAGCTCGTAGCCGAAGCGGGTGCGCTCCTGCACGATCCAGATCACGATGGCGATGATGACGGCGAGCGGAATGGCGAGGGTAATGTACTTGTTGCCGCCCAGCAGCTTCTCAAGCCCAAGCGAGGGCAGCAGCGCCTTCGTGCCGAAGGTGTGCATCTGAAGCGTGTAGGGGCTGGCCTCCTCCTTGACATTTGTCAGGATCATATTTGTTGCGTAAAGGCCGATCCAGTTGAGCATGATGCCCGAGATGACCTCGTTGACGTTGCAGTATGCCTTGAGCAGACCGACGGCCGCGCCGAAAAGCGCACCGGCTGCAATGGCAAACAGCAGGCAGGGCAGCCAGCTCCACTGCCATGCCAGCGCCGCGTAGATGCAGGCGCAGGTACCGGCGACGTACTGACCGGCGGCGCCGATGTTGAACAGGCCGACGGTGTAGGCGAACTGGACGCTCAGCGCGCACATCAGCAGCGGCGCCGTTTTGACCAGAGTGTTGCCGAAGTATTTCAGCCGCGAGGAAGCCTTGTTATAGGTCAGGAAGTTCTTGACGACTGCGAGAATGGCGCCGCCCGCGCCCTTGGGGTTGATCGCCAGAAGAACGATGTAGCCAATGAGCAGGCCGAGCAGGATGCAGATCAGCGATGCGATCAGCGATTGCAGGAGATTGGACTCCAGAGGGTTCTTTTTCTTATTCATTTCCGCACCTCATCTCTCTTTGCACCCGCCATATACAGGCCGAGCTCCTCCTGCGAGGTGGTCTTGGGATCCAGCTCGCCGACGATTTCGCCCTCATACATGACCAGAATGCGGTCGGGCACGTCCATGACCTCGTCAAGCTCCAGAGACACGAGCAGGACGGCCTTGCCCTCGTCACGCTGGGCGACGAGCTGCTTGTGGATGTACTCGATGGCGCCGACGTCCAGACCGCGCGTGGGCTGCACGGCGATCAGCAGCTCGGGGTCCTTGTCGATCTCGCGCGCCACGATGGCCTTCTGCTGGTTGCCGCCGGACATGCTGCGCGTGATGGTGATCGGGCCCTGTCCGGAGCGGACGTCATACTGCTCAATCAGACGCTCGGCATAGGAGCGGATGTTGCCGCGGCGGAGGAAGCCCGCCTTGTCGGTAAACTCCGGCTCAAAGTAGCGCTGGAGGATCATGTTGTTTTCCAGCGTGTAGTCCAGCACCAGACCGTGCTTGTGCCGGTCCTCGGGAATGTGGCTCATGCCCATGATGCTGCGCTGACGGATGGGCATGTGGGAGATGTCCTTGCCGAGCAGCTTGACGCTGCCGCCCATCAGCGGCTCCAGACCTGTCAGACCGTAGACAAGCTCGGACTGGCCGTTGCCGTCGATGCCGGCGATGCAGACGATCTCGCCGCGGCGGACGCTGAAGGAAACGTCGCGGACGGCGTTGTTCTTGTGGACCTTGGAGGCAACGACCATATCCTTGACCTCAAGAACGGTCTCACCGGGGGTGACGGGCTTCTTATCGACCTTGAAGTTGACCTCGCGGCCGACCATCATCGCCGAAAGCTGCTCCATCGTGGTCTCACGCGTGTTGACAGTGCCGATGCAGCGGCCCTTTCTCAGCACGGTGCAGCGGTCGGCGACCGCCATGATCTCTGCGAGCTTGTGGGAGATAAAGAGGATGGATTTTCCCTCTGCCGCGAGACTGCGCATGATCTGCATCAGCTCGTCGATCTCCTGCGGGGTCAAAACGGCGGTGGGCTCGTCGAAGATCAGGATCTCGTTTTCGCGGTAGAGCATTTTGAGAATTTCGGTTCTCTGCTGCATGCCGACGGAGATATCCTCGATCAGCGCATCGGGATCGACGTGCAGACCATACTTTTCACTCAGCGCAAGCACCTTTTCGCGCGCCTGCCTTTTCTGGAGGAAGCCCATCTTGTTCGGCTCAACGCCGAGGATGATATTATCCAGAACGGTAAAGCACTCGACCAGCTTGAAGTGCTGGTGCACCATACCGATGTGAAGCTCGTTTGCATCGTTCGGGTCGGATATTCTGACGACCTCACCATTTTTCTTGATCGTACCGGACTCCGGCTGGTAAAGACCGAACAGGACGCTCATCAGCGTCGATTTGCCCGCGCCGTTTTCACCGAGCAGCGCGTGGATCTCACCGCGCCGGAGCTGAAGCGTAATATTGTCATTGGCCTTGATGCCGGGGAACTCCTTGGTAATGTTCAGCATTTCAATGACATACTGCGGTTCCGCCAAGTTCATCACTCCTTTGATCCGCTAAAAGAGCGGCTATTTCGTATATTATAGCGTATAAAATGCAAAAATACCAGAACGAACTTCCGCTTTTCCTGTGCGTCTATGTCAAATTTGCCACCTGTTTTTTGTGAATGTTGCCTGAATCCTGCTGTAATGCTGCACAAAAAGTTGGGTTTTTATGGTGCGTGCCGCGCGTGTGGAGCGCTGCACGGATACGCCCGCCGGAGCCGCGCCCCGGAAGGCGACAATTTATATAGTATCGCGTGCGCGAAAATGCGATATTTACACTTTATTCAAAAACAGGGTATTGACAACGGCGCGGGACGGTGTTAAACTTCGTTTAGCACTCAGGGATAAAGAGTGCTAAAATGAAAACGAAACGGAGGCGGCGCCATGGAACTGACAGACCGCAGGAAAAAGATCCTGCGTGCCATTGTGGACAATTACGTCCGGACGGCCGAACCGGTTGGCTCCAAGACCATCGCCGCCATGCCGGGCATGGATTTTTCACCGGCCACCATCCGAAACGAGATGGCGGAGCTGACCACGATGGGGCTGCTCGAGCAGCCGCACACGTCGGCGGGCCGTGTGCCAAGCCCCGCGGGCTACCGGCTGTATGTGGACGAGCTGATGCAGGATTACCGCCTGACAACGGACGAGACAAGGTCCATCAATCAGGCAATGGAGCTCAAGCTCCGGGAATTCGACAAGGCGATCTCACAGGTCGGCAAGCTCGTTTCCAAGATGACCAACCTCCCGGCCTACGCCGTGGCTGCGGCGCAGGGCGCGGTGAGCGTCAAACGCTTTGACCTGATCCTTGCAGAGGCAAACAGCTTCATTCTGGTCGTGATGACCAGCAGCAATCAGGTCAAAAACAAGCTGATCCAGCTTCCGGTCAATGTGACCGAGCAGGATCTGCGGCTTCTGTCGGCGGTGCTCAACGCGAGCCTTACCGAGCTGACGGCAGAGCAGATCACGCCGGATGTTCTGGCGCGCGTCACGCGCTCGGCGGGCAGCGCCGCGAGCCTTGTGCCGGTGGTGCTGGACTTCACGATGCAGCTTTTGCATGAGCAGCACAGCGAGGTCTATATGACCGGACAGGCAAAGCTCCTCGGACAGCCGGAATACCGCGACCCCGAGAAAGCGCAGGAGGTTTTGTCCACACTGGACGAGGAGATCATCTCCAATCTTCCCGCGACGCTCGGCTCCGGCAGCAAGACACAGATCCTTGTCGGGCCGGAAAACGTCGCCAAGGAGCTCAAGGACACCAGCGTGGTCGTTACGAAGTTTGACATCGGCGACGGCATGCAGGGCATGATCGGCGTCGTCGGGCCGACGCGCATGGATTATGCGCAGATCACCGCGCGGCTGAGCTACTTTGCAGAAAATCTCAGCCGGATGTTCGGCAAGCCCCAGACCCCGGCGATCGACGGGCCGGATCCCCAAAAAGAAATCACCCCGGAGGCAGAATAAGATATGAGCGAAGAAAAGAAGGCGGCGCAGGCCGCCGAAGAAAAGCAAACCGTTCAGGCGGAAGAAACGGCAAACGTCCCCGAGACCGAAGCGGCCGAGGACAAGGCGCCGGAGGTCAAGAGCGAGGACGCGCAGAAGCAGGAGCTTTCCGAGTTTGAAAAAGCCCAGCAGGCACTTGCCAAGGAGCACGACAGCTACCTGAGACTCGCGGCGGAGTACGACAACTTCCGCAAGCGCAGCCAGCGTGAAAAGGACAGCCTTTACACCGATGCCCGCGCGGAGACCGTTGAAAAGTTCCTGCCGGTGTATGACAATCTCGAGCGTGCGCTGAAGCAGGAGACTGTGGACGAGGCGTTCAAAAAAGGCGTGGAAATGACCATGACCCAGTTGACAGGCGTTTTTGAAAAGCTGGGCGTCACGGTCTACGGCGAAGCGGGCGAGAGCTTCGACCCCGCCGAGCACAATGCTGTGATGCACTGCGAGGACGAGAGCGCTGGAGAAAACACGATCGTGGAGGTCTTCCAGAAGGGCTTCCGCGTGGGCGACAAGATCATCCGCTTTGCGATGGTCAAGGTCGCAAATTAAAAGAAAGCTCCCCGCAAATGCGGGAAGAACATAAATTTGTAAAAACACTGCTTGATATATAAATTGGAGGAATTGATCATGAGTAAAATTATTGGTATTGACCTTGGTACTACGAATAGCTGCGTTGCCGTCATGGAAGGCGGCGAGCCCGTTGTCATTGCGAATGCCGAAGGCAATCGCACCACCCCGTCCGTTGTAGCGTTCTCGAAGACCGGCGAGCGTATGGTCGGCCAGGTCGCAAAGCGTCAGGCTGTCACCAACCATGACCGCACGATCTCTTCGATCAAGCGCCACATGGGCACCGATTACAGAGTCGATATCGACGGCAAGAAGTACACCCCGCAGGAGATCTCGGCCATGATCCTTCAGAAGCTGAAGGCGGACGCTGAGGCATATCTGGGCGGCACCGTCTCCGAGGCCGTCATCACCGTCCCCGCATACTTCAATGACGCCCAGCGTCAGGCCACCAAGGACGCCGGCAAGATCGCGGGCCTTGAGGTCAAGCGTATCATCAACGAGCCGACGGCGGCGGCGCTCGCCTACGGCGTTGACAAGGAAGCCGAGCAGAAGATCATGGTGTATGACCTTGGCGGCGGCACGTTCGACGTCTCCATTCTCGACATCGGCGACGGCGTCATCGAGGTTCTTGCCACCAACGGCAACACCCACCTCGGCGGCGACGACTTTGACGAGTGCGTCATGAATTACCTTGTTTCCGAGTTCAAGAAGACCGAAGGCATCGACCTGTCAAACGACAAGGTCGCCATGCAGAGACTGAAGGAAGCCGCCGAAAAGGCCAAGATCGAGCTGTCCGGCGTCACCTCCACGAACATCAACCTTCCGTATATCACCGCTGACGCGACCGGCCCGAAGCATCTGGACGTGACGCTGACGCGCGCGAAGTTCAATGAACTGACTGCCCATCTGGTCGAGGCCACCGCAGGCCCCGTCAAGCAGGCTATGGCAGACGCCGGCCTGTCCGCGGGCGACATCTCCAAGGTTCTGCTGGTCGGCGGCTCGACCCGTATCCCGGCAGTTCAGGACGAGGTCAAGAAGCTGACCGGCAAGGAAGGCTTCAAGGGCATCAACCCCGACGAGTGCGTGGCTGTCGGCGCAGCCATTCAGGGCGGCGTGCTTGGCGGCGACGTCAAGGGCCTGCTGCTGCTGGACGTCACTCCGCTGTCGCTCGGCATTGAGACGATGGGCGGCGTGTTCACCAAGCTCATCGACCGCAACACCACCATCCCGACCAAGAAGAGCCAGGTCTTCTCCACCGCGGCGGACAACCAGACCTCTGTTGAGGTCCACGTCCTGCAGGGCGAGCGCGAGATGGCGGCTTACAACAAGACCCTCGGCAAGTTCCAGCTCACCGGCATTGCACCCGCGCCCCGCGGCGTACCGCAGATCGAGGTCACGTTCGACATCGACGCCAATGGCATCGTGAATGTCTCGGCAAAGGATCTCGGCACCGGTGCAGAGCAGAAGATCACCATCACCGCTTCTTCGAACCTGTCGAAGGAGGACATCGACAAGGCTGTCAGAGAGGCCGAGCAGTATGCGGCTGAGGACAAGGCCCGCAAGGACGAGGTCGATGCACGCAACACCGCCGATCAGGTCGTTTATCAGTCTGAAAAGACGCTGAACGAAATGGGCGACAAGGTTTCCGAGAGCGACAAGGCACCTGTGCTGGCCGCGATCGAGAAGCTGAAGGAAGCACAGAAGGGCACCGACGTGGAGGCCATCAAGGCTGCCACCGACGAGGTCCAGAAGGCGTTCTATGCCGTGTCCGAGAAGCTGTATCAGAATGCGGCTCCGCAGGGCGATCCGAATGCAGCCGGTGCTGCCGGCGGTGCGCAGAACAACGGTGCCGGTGACGACGGCGTTGTGGACGCGGACTACGAGGAAGTCAAGTAACAGGGCACATGCAGCAGATCAGGGGCGGCTCTACCGCCCCTCTCGGCTGTTTCCACCGAAATTGAGGTGAGAGATAGATGGCAGATCAAAACAAGAGAGATTATTATGAGGTGCTCGGCGTAGAGAAAAATGCGTCCGAGGCGGAGATCAAGAAGGCGTACCGCAAGCTCGCCATGAAGTACCACCCCGACCAGAACCCCGGCGACAAGACCGCTGAGGAGAAGTTCAAGGAGGTCAACGAGGCATATGAGGTCCTGTCGGACGCCGACAAGAAGGCGCGCTATGACCAGTACGGCTTCGCAGGCGTTGACCCGAACTTCAATCCGGCTGCGGGCGCAGGCTTCGGCGGCTTTGGCGGAGGCGGCTTCGGATTCGGCGATCTTAGCGACATTTTCGGCGACTTCTTCGGGGGCGGAGGCGGCGGCGCATCCGCGCGCCGGAATGCCCCGTCCAAGGGTCAGAACGTCGTGGTCGAGATCGACCTGAGCTTTGAAGAAGCGGCGTTCGGCTGTGAGAGGGAGATCACCTATTCCCGCATCGAGGGATGCCCGAGCTGTCACGGCAGCGGCTGCCGCGACGGCGCCCAGCCGGAGACCTGCTCGTACTGCGGCGGCTCCGGCACGGTGCGCACGCAGCAGAATTTCATGGGCATGACGATGCAGTCGAACCAGCAGTGCCCGAAGTGCGGCGGCACCGGCAAGATCATCAAGGAGCCATGCACCACCTGCAAGGGCAAGGGCAAGGTGCGCCGCAGTAAGACGCTCCGCGTCAAGGTCCCGGCGGGCATCGACAACGGACAGTCCTTCCGTGTCCGTGACGAGGGCAACGCCGGCTCCAACGGCGGCCCGAACGGCGATGTGCTGGTGACGGTCGCGGTGCGCAAGCACCCGATCTTCACGCGCGACGGCGCAAACGTGCTGTGCGAGATGCCGATCACGTTTACACAGGCCGCGCTCGGCGCAACGATCGAGGTGCCGACCCTTGACGGCAAGGTGCGCTACGGCATCCCCGAGGGCACGCAGACCGGCACGACCTTCCGCCTGCGCGGCAAGGGCATCCCGTATGTCGGCTACAAGACGCGCGGCGACCAGTATGTCACCGTGGTCGTGGAGACGCCCACACATCTGAGCCGTGAGCAGAAGGAGCTTCTCAAGAAGCTGGAGGATTGCAGCGGTGAGGAGAGCCAGCCGAAGAAAAAGAGCTTCTTTGAGAAGCTCAGAGACGTATAAACCCATTCCAAACGGAATAAGAAAAGGCCCCTGCGGATGCAGGGGCCTTTGCACTTGTCAAAACAGTCTTTTTGACAAGCTCTGCAAAAATGCACGCCGAAAGGCGTGCATTTTGCTTATTCGACGATTTTGTAATACGCCCGCGCGGTCACGCGATAGACGATCAGATACAAGACGGCAAACACGCCGAGCGTTCCGAGCGTGCACCACATCGTGCGCACGGCGTCATATTGCTGGAAAAGCGTCAGCAGCATCCGGATGAGGCGGAAGTCAAACGCCACATGGACAGCCGCCACCAGAAGCGGCGCGAAGAACACGATCAGAAGCTGGCGGTTCACCGAGCGACGGATCTCCGATTTTTGAAGGCCGACCTGCTGCATGATCTGGAAGCGTGCGCGATCCTCGTAGCCCTCGGAGACCTGCTTATAATAGATGATGAGCACGGTCGCCATGATGAACAGCACGCCGAGGAAAATACCGAGGAAGAAGAAGCCGCCGTTCATGGCGAGTGACTCGCCGATCTGCGCGGCGCGCGGCTCGACCGCATAGACATCCCACGTGCCGCACTCGCTGCCGGAGGCGATACCGACATAATCCGGATCCCAGAGATTTTCCGTCGTCAAGGCTTTATAGATATTTGTCGAATCGTCCTCCGTGAAGCCGCAAAGACGCAGATTCTCCGCATCGCTTGCGCCGTTGCTGATGTAGGCGCGCCACTCGATGCTGCTGTTCCTTCTTCCGTAGGCGGCTTCCTGGAGGCTCCACAGCTTGTCGAGCGCCGCGTTGTCCGCCACGGCAAAGTAGTAGATCGCGGCAAAGTAGCCTTTGTAGGGCGGAAGACCATCGAAGTCTGCGTCCGTTCCCACGACCTGATAGTACTGCACACCGACCGGCTCCGCCGTCTCGGAGTTGCGGAAATCGAGCATCAGCGTCTCCGAAAGGCCTTCCGGTGCGGCTCCGAGCACAAAGACCTCGTCCTCCTTCAGCTCAATGTGCGTCCCCGTCAGAGACTCCAGATCCTTTGCCGGAAGGAAGGCGATCAGCGTTCCTTCGGAAAACGGGTCAATGAAATTACGCTCGATCGTCTGAAAGCAGCTTCCCGTCCACGCTGCATTGAAGCACAGACTGGAGCCAGCCTTCGCGTCCGTCGCGGGCACGCCGAGACGCTCGCAGGCGTCCAGCAGCTTTTCCAGTGTTTTTTCACCGTCAAAGCGCGTCTGCCCCGGCGCAAGCTCTGTATCATAGCGTACCCACACGTTGAGGTCTGCCGGATAGCGCAGCCGGATCGAGCTCTCTGTGCCGAGATACAGCGACAGCGTGCCGGATACCATGACCAGCACCATCGTGGACAGCACGCAGATGTTTGCAAGCCCCACGGCGTTGCGTTTCATGCGATAGAGCATACCCGAGACGCCGATGAAATGCGCCGTCTGATAATAGTAGCGCTTGTCGCGGCGCAGGAGCTTCAAAACGGCGATGCTCACCGAGGTAAACAGGCAGTAGGTGCCGAGGATGACCAGAAGGACCGCCACAAAGTAAAGACTCAGCGCCTGCATCGCGGTTTTTGCGGTCAATGCGATCCAGTAGCCCGCGCCGAGGCAGCCCACGCCGAGCAGCGTCAGCAGCCAGCGCGTTTTCGGCTCGCGCTCGGCGGCGCTGCCGCTGTGCATCAGCTCGATCGGACGGAGCCTTGCCACGCGGCCGAGGTTAAACAGCAGCGTCAGCAGCAAAATCGCGCCGAACAGGATCACTGTCAAAACCAGCGCAAGCGGTGAAAACTGGAACGGAAACTGAATGTCCGTGCTGCCCATGAGCCTTGTGACCAGCATGGTCATGAGCTTTTGCAGCAGAACGCCGAGGCTGACGCCGCCCGCAAGTCCGATGAGCGCCACATAGAGCGTCTCAAAGCCCAGCATGAGGGCGAGATTTCGCTTGTCCATGCCGAGGACGTTGTAAAGGCCGAGCTCCTTTCCGCGCCGCTTCATCAGGAAGCTGTTCGTATAGAACAGGAAAATGACCGAGAACAGGCCGACCACGACCATGCCGAGCGACATATAGACCGACAGGTAATAATACCGCACCTTCGTGGAGACGGGGCGGGTGTTGGCGAGCGCGGCCAGAATGTAGAACGCCGCCGCCGAGCCAACGACGGTCAGAATGTACGGAAAATAGAACTGGCGGTTCTTTTTCAGATTCTGCGCGGCGAGCTTTCCGTAAAACAGCTTATTCATGCGCCTCGCCTCCGCTTTGCAGTACGGTCAGCGTGTCGGAAATTTTGCCGTACATCGCCTCGCAGTTCATTTCACCGCGGTAGAGCTGATGGAACACCTCGCCGTCCTTGATGAACAGGACGCGCTTTGCGTGGCTTGCCGCCTTGACCGAGTGCGTGACCATCAGGATGGTCTGACCGTCGCGGTTGATGCGCTCAAACAGCTCGAGCAGCTCGTCGGTCGCGCGCGAGTCGAGCGCGCCGGTCGGCTCGTCGGCGAGGATCAGCTTCGGATGCGTGATGAGCGCCCGCGCCACGGCGGCGCGCTGCTTCTGACCGCCCGAGACCTCATACGGGAACTTGTCCAGAACGTCCTCGATGCGCAGCTTTTCCGCGATGGGCTGAAGCTCGCCGCGCATAAAGGAATACGGCTTTCTGGCCAGCACCAACGGCAGGAAGATGTTGTCGCGCAGCGTAAATGTGTCGAGCAGGTTGAAATCCTGAAACACAAAGCCGAGATTGTCGCGGCGGAAGGCGCTGATGTCGCGCTCCTTGATGGCGCTCAGCAGCTTCCCATCCAGCAGCACCTCGCCGGAGGTCGGCTTGTCGAGCGCCGCCAGAATGTTCAGAAGCGTCGTCTTGCCGGAGCCGGATTCGCCCATGATGGCCAGATACTCGCCCTCCTCGACCGAGAAGCTCACGTTTGACAGCGCCTGGACCGGCGCGCCGCCGAAGCGCGAGGTGTAGACCTTTTTCAGATTATTGACTTCCAGAAGTGTCATGTTCATTCTCCTTTACATCGTGCAAAAAGGGACGTCGCTGTTCTCGCTTTCCAGAAATGCACTCATCGAGCACGCCATCCGGTCAAGCTCCCGCTCGTCGGTCAGCAGCTGCGCCAGCCAGTCGGAAAACGTCTCGTCCGGCTCTTTTTTCTTCTTTTTCAGCAGCTTCCATTTTTTAAACATGGAACTCAACTCCTTTTTCTCACGTTCTGGAGTCATTATACAAAGGGGCCAAGCTGCGTGCCATCGATTTGGCTTACAGTTTGGCCCCATAGCTTACAGTTTCGTAAGATTCGGCGCGGGCGCGTCAGACTGCGCCGCTCATTCGTGCGTGCGCTCGGTGCGCGCGAGGCTGATCGTGATCTCGGTGCCCTCGCCCACGCGCGAGCGCATGGTGATGGTATGGCCGAGCCTGCGGCAGACGCGGCGGCAGAGATAGAGCCCGAGACCGGTGGCCTTTTTGTCCGCGCGGCCGTTGTAGCCGGTAAAGCCCTGCTCGAATACGCGCGGAAGATCCTCTGGCTCGACGCCGATGCCGGTGTCGGAGATGATGACCGCCGGCGCGTCCGTACACGAGATCGTGACCGTCCCGCCCGCAGGCGTGTACTTGACCGCGTTGGAGAGCACCTGCTCGATCACAAAGCCGAGCCACTTTTCATCCGTCAGCGCCGTCTGGGTGCCCGGCTCATAGCGGAGCGTCAGGCGCTTGTGGATGAACTGCGGCGCAAATTTCCGCACCGCCGGACGGATGACCTCGTCGAGGGGATACCGCCGCAGGAGAAGGTCTGTGCTCTCACTGTCGAGCCGCACATAGCCGAGCGCCATCTCGACATACTGCTCGATGCGGAAAAGCTCCTGCCCCAGCTCGCTGTTTTCCTGCCCATCCTGCTGCAAAAGCAGCCGCATGGCGGCGATGGGCGTCTTGATCTGATGCGCCCAGAGCGTATAGTATGCAGCCAGATCGGCCATTTTCCGATCGGTGCGCGAGACGGCGGCGGCCATGTCGCTCTCCAGCGCGCGGACGAGCGCCTGATAGTCCTGTTCGAGTGCGTTTGCGCCGCATTCGGGGAGATTACTTGCCGCAAGGCGCGTCTGGCGGCAGATGTCCTGCAAAAGACGGTGCTTTTTCAGAAATTTCCGGCAGTCGGCCGCGCCGACGGCCAGCGCGCACACCGCGCTCAGAAGCGCCGTGTAGGCGACGTTTTCTGCGCCCATGCCGCAAAGCCGCGCCATGAGCGCGAACAGTGCCCAGTTGATCGCCCACAGCACAATGTGCCAGCGCCGTGCGCGCAGATACAGCCATAGATCTTTCATTTACCGCACCTGATAGCCGACGCCCTTTTTCGTCACGATAAAGTCCGTCAGGCCGATCCCTTCCAGCTTTTTGCGCAGACGCGCCACATTGACGCTCAGCGTGTTTTCATCCACAAAGCTGTCTGATTCCCAAAGCCGCTGCATCAGCGTCTCGCGCGGGACGATCGCGCCGCCCGCCTGCATGAGCACCTGCAAAATGCGGTACTCGTTCTTGCTCAGCTCCAGGCGCGTGCCTGCAAAGGAGAGCGAGGAGTCGTTTGCAGCCAGGATCGCGCCGCCGCGCTCCAGCAGGCTGCTCTGTCCGGCAAATTCATACGTCCGGCGCAGCATGGCCTGCACCTTCGCGGTCAGGACGCTGAGATCAAAGGGCTTGGCGATGAAATCGTCTCCGCCCATGTTCATCGCCATGACGATGTTCATGTTGTCGGATGCGGAGGAGAGAAACATCACCGGAACCTTTGACAGCTTCCGGATCTCGCTGCACCAGTGGTAGCCGTTATAAAAGGGGAGCGTGATGTCCATCAGGACGAGTTGGGGGTCGTAGGCGACGAATTCCTGCAATACGGCGCGAAAATCCTGCGCCACACGGCAGCCGCAGCCCCACGCCTCCACGCTCCGTTTGACGGCGGAGGCGATGACCGCGTCATCCTCCACCACAAAAATCTTCATATTGTCCATCGTCATTCCTCATGCTCTGCGGCGTGCAGCTCTGCAAGCGCCGCCTGCTCGCGCTTCTGGCAGGTAAAGAGGATGATCTGCCGCGAGGCAGCCTCCTCCTTTAAAAGCGCCAGCGCCGCGCGCAGCCGCTCGTCGTCAAAGCGGACCAGCGCGTCGTCCAGCACCACCGGCACGTCCGCGCCCAGCGCCAGACGGCAGATGGCGAGCCGAACGGCGAGATAGACCTGATCGGCGGTGCCGCCGCTGAGGTAAAGAAGCTGCCGCGTGACAAGCTCGCCCGTCTCACGCGTTTCGGCCTGCATGCTGCTTCCAAGCAGCACTGTGTCATAGCGTGCGCCGGTGAGCTTTGCGAGGAGCTTTCCGGCAAGAGAACTGATCTGCGGGGAGAAGCGCGTCTGAAGCTCGCTGTTTGCCGCCTCCAGTGCGTCGAGCGCCCGCTCAAGCGCGTCATAGCGACGGCTCAGATGCTCTGCCTGCGCCGTCAGCGCCTCGCGGCGCGCCTCCAGCTCTGCCGGGTCACCGAGCGCCTCGGCGCGTCCGCGGCTCTGGTCGAGCTGAGAGCGCACGTCCGAAAGTGTGGAGTTGAGCTGCAAAAGCTCGCGCGAGACGGTTTTCGGCTCATAGCCCTCCAGATCGGCCTCCGGTGCGGGCTGCGGCTTGGCATCGCCCAAGGCCGTGCAGATCGCGTCATAGCGGCTTTGCGCGGTGCGCTCTGCCTGCTCGGCGCGCTCCGCACGGTCAAGCAGTTCCAGCGCCGCGCGCACGGCGTCCAGTGCCTGCTCCGGCGTCGCGGCCTCGGGCGCGAACATGGAGACCTGACCGAGCAGCCGCGCCTGCCGTTCGGAAAGCGCGTGCGCTTGCGCCGCGCGCCGCGCGAGCTCCTGCTCATGCTGCTCCTGCTTCTGTGCGTAGAGATGCAGTGCGCCGCAGTATTCTGTCGCCAGCGGCACGATGTCGCCGCAGGCGCTCACGCCGTATTTGTTCAGGATCGCCTGCGCCTGTGCGGTGCGCGCGCGGCAGGTGCGGTTCTTTTTTTGCAGAAGCACAGCCCATGCGCCTCCGGCGAGCGCCGCCGCCAGCAGCACGGCGCGCAGGATGACGGTCGCCGTTCCGCCGGGCAGAAACAGCGTCCCGATGCAAAGCAGGAGGGCTGCCGCCAGCGCGCAGAGTGCGGGAAGAAGGCTTTGCGCGCTGCCGCGGCTGAGCGACTCCGCCTCCTGCGCGTCCTTCCGGGCCTGCGCGGAAAGCGCTTCCTCGGAAAGACCGAGAAAGACCGCCGGGCAGGGCGGCGCCTGCGGCGGCGCAGGCTGCGGCTCGGGGAGCGGATGCATCTCCGAGCACAGAAGATCGAGCTGCCGCTGAAGCTCCGCCAGGGTCTGGGCGGACGGAAGGCGCTCGACCGATTTTTTGGCATCGGCACAGCGCGCGGAGGCATCCGCCAGCTCGCGCGCGGCTGCATCCTTTTTCTCAAATGCCCGCGCGGCCTCACGCGCCCGCAGCCCCGCGAGGACTGTCTGAAGGTGCTGCTGCTGTTTGGTACACTGCTCGCGCTTTGCACGCAGAGCCATGTCGCCCTGATGGAGGCGATGGATCTGATCGAGCGTGTTTTCCACCTGCTGAAGCTCCATCAGCGTCTGCGGCAGAAGCCCCGTCCGGTTGTGGCGGCAGCGGTTTCGCCAGTCGCGGAGCGTTTTTTGCGTATCGGAGAAGCTGACGGTCTCATCGCCTGCCGTGACAAGCGAGGAAAGCCGCTTTTCAAGCTCTGCATCCGACGTGACTGCGACGGCGCCCTGACCGATGAAGGCGCTGCGCTCCAGGACGCTCTGCCCCACGCCAAGCAGCAGCTCACCGCAGTTTTCACCCGTCATGCCTGCGACGGACAGACCGCTTTCCGTCTCATAGGCGCGGAATTCGCCCATCGGGACGCGGCCCTTTGTGCTGCGCTCGATGGTGATGCGCCGGCCCTGCCATTCCAGCTCCATTTTGCCCTGCATCGGCGCGCCGCTCCACGGCTTGTATTTCGCCTTTGCGGGGAGGCTGGTCTTCGTTGCACGCGCGCTGGAGTCCATGCCATAGAGCATCGCCGTCAGAAATGCCGCCCAAGTCGATTTTCCGGACTCGTTCGGAGCCGTCACGATGTTGAGCCCGTCCTCCAGCGTCAGCTCCGCATTTTGAAGATTGCCGAAGGAGGCGGAGAGTTTCAGAATTTTCACAGCTCCGGCGCCTCCCTTCTGTCCATCGCCGCAAGGCCCAGCCGCGCGGCGTCTGCAATGCACTGTTTTTCCTCCGGCGTCTGCGCCGCGTCAAACTGCTGCCGCAGCTCCCGAAGGAAGATGCCGCGCAGCGTATCCTCGCCCGCCGCAGCCCAAAGATCGACCTTCGGCGTCGTCTCGTCGCGCAGGGTCAGGCTGAAAAAGCGCTCCTCCAGCGCGCGGTAAAGCGCTTGCAGCGGGACAGGCTCCGCCTCGCCCGTCAGGAGGATGCGGTAAATATCATCCTGCGTCTGCTGCGGCAGCGCCGCCGTGACGGACGCGAGCGGATCCTCGCCTGCCGGGACGGAGAGGATCTCATATTTCCTTCCATGCAGCGGGTGAAATTCCAGCGTACATGCGCCGTCTCCGACGCTTCCGATGTAAACGCCCTTTTCGCCCAGCTCGTCAAAGCCGCGCCCCATCGCGCAGCCCGGCCAGGCATAGGCGGTGCGCCCCTCGCGCAGAAGGCCGCTTGCCGCGTGGATGTGACCGAGTGCCAGATAATCGAGGCCGGAGCCTGCGATCTCGGATTTTGAAACGAAGTTGTACGGGCTTTGCGCGTTCAGCGCGTCTGCGTGCAGCACCATCAGGTTGACCGCGCCGTCACGCTCGCAGGTGAAGCCCGCCAGAAGGTCGCGGGCCTCCGGCGCGGTGAACGCCGCACCGTAGACGCGGCAGCCAAGCTCCGGAAACGCGATGGCGCGGATCTGGGCCTCCGTAAAAATATGTACGTTTTCCGGCCAGCGCTCGGTTTTGTATGCCGAGCCGTCCGCTGCGCAGTCATGGTTTCCCGGCGCAATGACGATCTGTGCGCTGCATCCGGCAAACGCGCGCGCCAGCGCCTCAAGCGTGTCGGGGTAGGCGTTGTCACTGTCAAAGAGGTCGCCTGCCAGCAGCATCAGTTCGCAGCCGTGTGCGTTTGACAGCTCGACCAGCTCCGACAGCAGCGCGCGCTGCTCCTTTCGGCGCTGTGCCGCGCGCTCGGGACTGAGCCCTGAAAACGGCGAGTCCAGATGCAGGTCTGCCGCGTGTAGAAATTTAATCATCCACAGCCACCCTTTCTACTGCTGTACATTTTCCGCTTGCACTGTCCACGGTAAAGACCGCGCCGCAGAGACGGCCCGGGCCCGCAGGCCACTCGAAGCGCGAGGTCAGCTCACCCCGGAACAGGTCGATCGACTGCTCCGGCTTGACGCCGAGCACCGAGCGAAGCGGCCCCGTCATGCCGAGGTCTGTGATGTAGCCCGTGCCCTTTTCCAAGATCCGCTCGTCTGCGGTCTGCACATGCGTGTGCGTGCCCCAAACCGCCGACGCGCGCCCGTCGAGATAAAAGCCCATCGCGAGCTTTTCCGACGTGGCCTCGGCGTGAAAATCCACAAAGACCGGGATGCTGCCGAGCTCCGCCAGCACCTTGTCCACGACGAGGAAGGGGTTGTCCGGCCCGAAATCCATGTTGCAGCGCCCGATCAGGTTTACGACCGCGACTGGCCCGATGCGCGTCTCATACACGCTCCAGCCCTGCCCCGGAAGGCTCGGCAGGAAATTTGCCGGGCGCAGGATATACCGGCTCTCGTCGAGATAGGTGCAGATCTCCCGCCGGTTCCAGGTGTGGTTGCCGAGCGTGATGACGTCCGCACCCGCATCCAGAATGTCCTCTGCCTGCTGCGGGGTGATGCCGACGCCGGAGGCGTTCTCGCCGTTTACAACACAAAAATCGATGCAGTACAGCTTCTTGAGCGAGCGCAGGTGCTTTTTGAGACACCGAAGTCCGCCCACACCCGTCACATCACCGACTGCCATTACACGAAAGTCCATTTGTTTTCCCTCTGCATTTCTTATTTTTTTCATTATACCATTTCCCAAAGTCGTTTGCCATGATATACTGAGAAAAAAGTCGCGGTTGGGTGCAACCGGCCGCGAAAAAAATCGTCATCAAAGACAGGAGGCCTTGCCTTGGACGACACAACGATCATCGATCTGTATTGGGCGCGCAGCGAGCAGGCTCTGCATGAGACGGAGCTGAAATACGGCGCTTACTGCCGCGCGATCGCGCGGAATATCCTGAAAAATCCCGAGGACACGGAGGAGTGCGTCAGCGACACATGGCTCGGCGCGTGGAATGCCATGCCGCCGAAGCGGCCGTCCATTCTCTCTGCGTTTCTGGGGCGCATCACGCGCAATCTCGCGTTTGACCGCTGGAAGGCGGCGCGCGCGGAAAAACGCGGAGGCGGAGAGTTGCCGCTGGCGCTGGACGAATTGGATGCGTGCATCGCCGCGAAGGGCGGCGTAGAGGCGGAGTTTGACGGCAAGGAGCTTGCGCGCGCCATCGATGCCTTCCTGCGGACGCTCCCCGAGCGCGAGTGCAGCCTTTTTCTGCGCCGATACTGGTTCGTGGACTCCGTCCGCGACATTGCAAGCCGCTATTCCATGAATGAAAACAATGTAAAATCCATCCTTTTCCGAACACGGGAAAAGCTGCGGAAATACCTCGAACAGGAGGGGATCACCGTATGAAGCAGGAGATCCTATTTCGCGCCGTCGGCGAGGTCGGGGACGATCTCATCGCGCGCGCGGACAGACCCGTACAAAAAAATAAGACGGTGTGGCTCCGATGGGCTGCCATGGCGGCGTGCTGCATACTGGTGATCGGCATTGCGGCGTTCGCCCGCGTCACGCTCAGCGGCGCAAAGTCCGCCGCACCGGAGGCGAATATGCAGGCGGCCTGCGCCGATACTGCCGCACCGGAAACGCCGAGAAGCATCGAGCCGGAAACGGCGATGGCGGAGGAGAAATCCGCCGAAACAGCGGAAAACAGCGAAGAGTATAAGAGCGAGCCTGCCGATGTCCCTGCGGAGAACGACTACACCACCCCGCAGACAACAGCGCCCTCCGATGCGCCGTGCGAGCTGTATTCCTTCCGCTTTGACGGCAGGCTCTACACGCAGATCCCTGCGGACGGCGTGGATGTTCTGCCGGGCGAGCAGCTGGGCACCGTGGAGGAAAGCGACGTCTCCGAGCTGATCGGCTGCGCGGTCTACACTTGTGACGGCGCGGAGCCATCGTACCGCGTCCTGCTCCTGCTGGACGGGGAGTATCTGCTGTTTGAGCATACAGAGCCGGACGGCGAATGAGCGGCGGGATAAAAAAGTACGCATCCGCGGACAAAAACGCTATGCAACCGCCGCACATTCTGATATAATTGCAGTGCAGAGAACGATAGGGGAGGGTGCCTATGTCAAACGCACTGAGACAGCTTGCAGAGTCCGTCCTGGAGCTGAAAGAGGCCTTTACCGAAGAAGAACTTCTGGCGCACAGCCACCACAAACGGGCGGAGCATGTTTTCCTGCTTGCTCGAAACACCTTTGTCGCCGTGGCGGCGCTGCTGTTTCTGATTTCACTGTTCCATGTCCCGAATGCATATCTGATCAAGGCGATCGCCTATTTCTTCGGCGCGGGCGCATATTTCTGCGAGATCCTGCTGCTGACCGACTGCTTTTCTCAGAAGGTGCCGCACCGTGAGATGTTCATGGCCTACTGCTTCGGCCCGATGTACATCCTGCTCGGGATCAGTTATCTTCTGCACTAAGCCGTAAAAAACAATAAAACAATAAAACGCATCCGCGAGCGGCAAAGACTCACGGATGCGTTGTTTTTTGATTTGGGATCAGCCGCGCGCATAGCGCAGGATGTCATGCGCCACGGGCGTGTAAAAGAGCTTTGCGACCTGCTCCGGCTCGCGCGTCTGGGCGAGGATCCACATGAGCTTGGCGCAGACGGCCTCGGTGGTCATATCGAATGCCTCAAGGATCTGCGGGCAGTTGCGGATCTGACGGCCGACCTGATAGACGCCGACATCGCTGCCCTCGTTCTGGACCTGCGTGGTCAGGACGATGGCCTTTCCGGCATCAAGCCCCTGATGGAGCACCTCCAGGAAGCTGCTTCCGGGGTAACTCGGAACACCGCCGACGCCGAAGCTCTCCAGAATGAGGGCGTCGTTGTGCTCCAGCATGTATGCCGCGAGACTGGACGGGACGCCGGGGATCAGCTTGAGCAGCCCGACCCTTTCATTGAGCCGGTCATAGAATACCGGGGCCTCGGAAAAGCCCGTCTCGATGTATTGCAGAAGCCGCCCGTCCTGCACCACGGCAAGACAGGGGTAGTTGATGCTGGAGAATGCCTCATAGCTCTTGGAGCGCGTTTTGCAGGCGCGTGTGCCCTCAATGACCTTGCCGTTGAAGACGATCATGATGCCATGCAGATGGTCGGAGGCGGCGCAGAGGAACGCATCCGTCAGATTGACCTTGGAGTCGGTCGAATCGAAGCTGATGGGCTTTTGCGCGCCGGTCAGGACGACCGGCTTTTTTGCACCCTGAATGAGGTAGGAGAGCGCCGCTGCCGTATACGCCATTGTGTCGGTGCCGTGGCTGATGACAAAGCCGTCGTAGCGCTCATAATGCTCCTGCACAGTACGCGCCAGCGCCACCCAGTTTTCCGGGCGGATATTGGTGGAGTCGAGACTGAACAGCTGCATACAATCGACTTTGCAGAATTCGGAGACCTTCGGCACGAAGGACAGAAGCTGCTCAGAGGAGAGGGCAGGCCGCAGCCCATCCTGACTGATCTGAGAAGCGATGGTGCCGCCGGTGCCGATCATGAGAATCTTTTTCATAAAAAACCTCCCGCGTTCAGGTCGTGAATTCAGTATAGCATGACGCGGAGGGAATGTCCACCGGGAAAAAACAGCTCCGGGCATAAAAAGGCCGGCCCATGGCAAGACTGTACACCCTTCTTCGAATACGCACTACACCCGTTACCCTTACAGCCAGCTCGGAAACGGCTGCCTCACGGCACACGGGGTGGGCTGCTTAGTGCTGCTTGGTTCCCCACCTGACACGGTTCACAGAGCCCCGTTGCGTAAGACCGAATCTTCAACGCCGCTTATAAGGGTCAGACGATACAATACGTACCCTCGGTCGGGATTTCCTCCCCGCTGTAGCGGATTGCGGGTAACAAGGCACCGCTATCTCCCCGAGTAGTACAGCCTCGCCATGGGTCGGCCACGGCAAGAAAAATGACAGATCAGTCGAGCTTGCTTTCGACGAAATCGACCAGCTCGCCGACGGTGTTGAGCTTTTCCTCCATCTCCAGATCGACGCCAAGCTCTGATTCCAGATCCATGACCATCTCCACGGTGTCGAGCGAGTCGATGCCGAGGGATTCAAACGTGGTCTCGCGGGTGATCTCATCCGCGGAAATATCAAGCTGTGCGGCCAGATAGGACTGGATCTTCTCAAACATGCTATATTCCTCCATCCAACACACCAAAGCAGCCTTCGCGGCGGCCGGTGGCGCGGTTATGTGATAGGAATATCATACGGATTTTTCAGCCAATGTCAAGTGTTGTTTTTCAAGCGGTACGCAAAATGCATGGTTTTTGACGGTTTTTGCGCGATTTTCATGAAGAACAGCGACTTTTTCGGCAGAAGGATATGGAGCGGTAGGACGCTCAATTCAAAAAATCGCGGAGCTTTTTGCTTCTCGACGGGTGCCGGAGCTTGCGCAGCGCCTTCGATTCGATCTGGCGGATGCGCTCGCGCGTGACGTCGAACTCCTTGCCGACCTCCTCGAGCGTGTGCGGCTTGCCGTCCTGAAGGCCGAAGCGCATCCGGAGCACCTGCTGCTCACGCGGGGTGAGCGTTGCCAGCACATCCTCAAGCTGCTCGTGCAGCAGCGTGTGGGACGCTTCCTCCGGCGGCTGAGAGGCGTCGGAATCGGGCAGGAAGTCGCCGAGGTGGCTGTCCTCCTCCTCACCGACCGGCGTTTCCAGCGAGACCGGCTCCTGCGCGATCTTCATGATCTCCTCGACCTTGCTCACCTCCATGTGGAGCTCCTGCGCGACCTCCTCGGTCGTCGGCTCGCGGCCGAGCGACTGCACCATGCTGTGCGAGGTGCGAAGCACGCGGTTGATCGTTTCGACCATATGTACCGGGATGCGGATCGTGCGCGCCTGATCGGCGATGGCGCGTGTGATCGACTGGCGGATCCACCACGTTGCATAGGTGGAGAATTTATAGCCCTTGGTGTAATCGAATTTTTCGACTGCCTTCATAAGGCCGAGATTGCCCTCCTGAATGAGGTCAAGAAGCTGCATCCCGCGCCCGACGTAGCGCTTGGCAATGGACACGACCAGACGCAGGTTTGCCTCGGACATGCGCTTGTGCGCCTCCTCGTCGCCCTCCGCCATACGTTTGGCAAGCGCGAGCTCCTCCTCCGGGGTAAGGAGCTTGATCTTGCCGATCTCCTTGAGATACATCCGCACGGGGTCGTCAAGCTTGCCGTCTCCGAGATCGTCATAGCGCTCCAGCTCCTCGTCGGTGGGCGCGGCCTCCAGCTCGCCGCTTTCGATCGCCTCCATGTCGTCGATCGTGGGGCTGTCCAGTGCGTCGCTGCTGCCGATCAGATCGAGAACGTCACTGACATCGATCTCCACACCCGCGGCCTCCAGCACGTCGTAAAACTGCTCGGTCTGCTCCTCGGTGGCATCTGCTGCGTCCAGCGCCTCGACCAGTGCCTTGGAGGCGACTTTTTTTGTCTTTTTCGCCTCCTCCAGCAGTGCGGTCAATTTGGCGCGGCTTTCGTCCGTAAGCTCCATTTTCTGAAGCAGTTCCATGTCTTTTGCCATCTCAGCCACCGTATCCTTTCTTTTCCCGGAGACGCTCGGCCATTGCCAGCAGCGCCTCGCCGCCCGAGCCGGTTCTGCGTGCGTCCTCCTGACGGATGACGTCCACATAATCGCGCAGGGCATCCTCATTGACGATCTGGTCGTCCTTGTTTGCGACCGCCGAAAGGTGCGCCATCTCCTCGGGAGAGAACGTCCCCTCCAGCGCGCCGAGACTCACCGCTTGACCGGTGCCGTTTCTGGCGGCAAGCTCGGCATAGACCCTGCCCAGAAGCGGGCAGGAAAACTGCTCCGGCCGGAGCGTCACGCTGCCGAGCAGAGCCGGTTCCTTGAGAACGAGCCGCAGAAGTCCTTCCTCCGCCATCGCCGAACGCACGTTGTCATAGCGAATGCCCTTGACATG
This sequence comes from uncultured Eubacteriales bacterium, assembly GCA_900548625.1. Taxonomy (GTDB): domain Bacteria; phylum Bacillota; class Clostridia; order Oscillospirales; family Oscillospiraceae; genus CAG-170. The sequence continues at coordinate 27,391 of URLO01000012.1, forward strand.
GGGCTGCTGCTGCTTCGCGGGCGCGAGGTCCTGGGCTTCCTGCTTCTTTTTTTCACGCGCAATGCGCTTTTTGAATGCTTTTTGCACCTCCAGCTTGATGGCGTCGTAGCTGACGCCCGCGGCCTCAGCGGCGCGGCGGCCGTAGACCTCGCGCTCGACCGCGCTCTGGAGCGTGGAGATCATCTCTGCCGCGTCCGACAAGAACGCCACACGCTGGTCATCCTGCGTCAGGTCGTATTTGCGCCGGAGCGATTGGAGGCGGTATTCGGCCTGATTTTCCGACTGATCGAGCAGGAGGCTGAAGCGGTCGGCGCCGAACTTCCGCAGAAACTCGTCAGGGTCCTTCGCGCCCTGCATCCGCAGGATCTTCACCTGAAGACCGACCTTCTCGAGCATCGGAATGGCGCGGCGGGTCGCATTCTGCCCGGCCTCGTCGCCGTCATAGATCAGAACGATCTGATTGGTATATTTCGCAAGAAGATTGGCATGCTCCTCGGTCAGCGAGGTGCCGAGCGACGCGACGGCGCAGTCAAAGCCGTACTGGTGCAGGGCAATCGCGTCCATATAGCCCTCGGTGAGGATGATCCGTCCCTGCTTGCTCTTTTTGGCGATGTTCAGGGCAAAGAGATTTTTCCGTTTGTTAAAAATGATGGTCTCGGGCGAGTTCAGATATTTTGGCGTCGAGTCGTCCATCACGCGCCCGCCGAAGCCGATGATGTTGCCGCGCACATCGATGATGGGGAACATCAGGCGGTTTCGGAAGCGGTCGTAAATGCCGCCCTTCTGCGACTTGACCGCAAGACCCGCCTCCAGAAGCTCCTCCTTGGTGTAGCCCTTTTTTACCATCTCGTCGAGCAGCGACGACCACTCGTTCGGCGCAAAGCCGAGCCCGAAGCGCGTCACGGTCGAGCGTGAGAGCGCACGCTTGGTGATGTATTGCCGCGCCTCCTCACCGCACGGAGCAAGGAGCTGGGTGTGGAAAAACCGTGCCGCGTCCTTGCTCAGCGCCCAAAAGCGCTCCTGCTTTTTGTAGGTGGAGGCGTATTCGCGGTCATCCGGAACCTCCAGCCCCGCGCGCTTGGCAAGAAAGCGGACGGCATCAGGATAGTCGAGATTTTCGATCTCCATCGTGAAATTGATGACGCCGCCGCCCTTGTGGCAGCCGAAGCAGTAGTAGATGCCCTTGTCCGGCGCAACCGAGAAGGAGGGCGTTTTTTCTGAGTGGAACGGGCAGAGGCCGAACAGATTGCCGCCCTTGCGCGTCAGAGAAACGTACTGGCTGACAACATCCTCAATGGGATTGCGGACGGTCAGCTCGTCGAGAAATGCCTGTGGGAAGGGCATGGAGGGCCTCCTTTCTGCACCCAAAGGCGCGGTTTCCGCAGCGTTTTGGCGGCTACGGCTCCATTCCGGCTGCCGTCCTATCGGACCTGCCAGGTCGTGGGAATGAACAGCTCCGAGTATTTGTAGACCGCGTAGCGGTCAGTCATACCGGCGATATAGTCGCAGACGATGCGGTCCATGCCGTCAAAGTCGAGCTGAGGAATGAAATCCGCAGGCAGCTTCAGCGGATTTTTGCTGTAATAGTCATAGAGTCTTCGGATGATGTCCTTGGCCTTGGACTCCTCGCCCTTGGCCTTGGAATTGGTGTAGACGCGGGCGAACATGAATGTGCGCAGGCGATCCATCGCCGCGGAGACCTCGGGCTGCATACCGAGCACGCCCGTCTGCTCCGTGTTTTCGATCATGTTCATGACCAGCGTGTTGATGCGCTCCGAATGTGCGTGGCCGAGGATATCCGTGATGTCGCGCGGAATGTCGGCCTCCGTCAAAAGCCCCGCGCGCATGGCGTCGTCAATGTCGTGATTGATGTATGCGATGCGGTCGGAGGTGCGGACGATCTGCCCCTCAAGCGTTTCGGGGATGAAGCTTCCGGTGTGGCCGAGAATGCCCATCCGCACTTCATAGGTGAGGTTCAGACCCGCGCCGTCACGTTCGAGCTTGTCCACCACGCGCAGAGACTGCTCATTGTGGCGGAAGGGACGCCCGGTGACGTCGCTCAGCGCAGCCTCGCCCGCGTGACCGAACGGCGTGTGGCCGAGATCATGTCCGTAGGCGGCGGCCTCCGCAAGATCCTCATTCAGACGCAGCCCGCGGCAGATCGTCCGCGCGATGCGCGAGACCTCCAACGTGTGTGTCATGCGGGTGCGGTAATGATCGCCCTCCGGAGAGAGAAAAACCTGCGTTTTGTGCATGAGTCGGCGGAAGGATTTGCTGTGGAGGATGCGGTCAGCGTCACGCTGATAGCAGGTGCGCATCTCGTTGGCCTCCTCGGGGTAGAGCCGCCCCTTCGTTTCGGCGGATCTCTGCGCCAGCGGCGACAGGACCCGATATTCTTCCTGCTCGATGCGCTCCCGAACGGTCATGCGTCCGCCCTCCCTTTTCTATATCTGGCTTTATATTAGCGCGAAAAAGTGAACTTGTTTTGAACACTTCGTTACTTTTTGACTTTTTCCGCGCGGTAAATGCTTCCTGTCTTTTTCGGGAGGACAGTCCCTGCCGAAAGCTCGCGCAGACGCACAGTGAGCGCCTCGAGCTTTGCCTGCGGGATGCAGCCGTGCAGCAGCACATCGGCGGCAAATTCGGTGCTCAGCTCCTCGCCGTCCTGTGCCGCCAGCTCCAGCCGTGCGCGCTCCAGAAACGCATAGCTGCATGAGATATCCACGCAGTCCCACACGCAGCGGCGCGCGATGCCTGCCGCGTCGAGCGCCATTTTGGCGGCCTTTGCATAGGCACGCGTCAGTCCGCCGGCACCCAGCAGGATGCCGCCGAAGTAACGCGTCACGATGCAGACGACATTTTGCACGTTCTCGCGGTCAAAGACCGCCAGCATCGGCTGCCCGGCGGTGCCCTGCGGCTCGCCGTCGTCCGAGGCGCGTACCGCGCCGCTCGCCAGCCGGTAGCAGAAGCAGTGGTGCCGCGCGTCATAGTGCTTCTTTTTCACCGCTTCGATGCAGGCGCGCGCCTCCTGCTCGCTCTCGACGGGATAGACCGCGCCGATGAAGCGGGATTTTTTTTCGATAAGCTCCGCCTCGGCATGTGCCGCGGGGATCAGGTATTCTTCCATAGCCTCTCTCACTCCGCCTTGTATTGCCGCAGCCTTCCGAACAGCGTCTCGTCCATGATCGCCTCGACAGCGATGCCGTCCGGCTGGTACTCGCACGAGAGCACCTTCGCCTGCGAGTGCAGGACATCGACCTGCCCGCCCATCGAGTAGGGGAGCAGCAGCTTCACATGATGAAGCCCGCGGCCCAGAAGTGTTTCCGCTGTTTTCTTCAGCTCCTCGATGCCCATGCCGGTTGCGGCGGAGATGGCGACGGCGTCTCTGCCGCGCGGGATCTCGTCATCGGGGAGAAGGTCACACTTGTTATAGCAGTCGATGACCGGGACGCCGGGCTTTGCAAGCTCGCCGATCAGCCGCTCGACCACCTGCATATGCGCTGTGCGCTCAGGGTCGGAGGCATCGATGACATGGATGAGAAGGTCTGCGTATTCAAGTTCCTCGAGCGTTGCCTTGAACGCCTCGACCAGATGGTGGGGGAGCTTTGCGATGAAGCCGACCGTGTCCGACAGCAGCACGTCGCAGGTGTCACTGAGCGTGAGCTGCCGCGTGGTGGTGTCGAGCGTGTCAAACAGCCGGTTGTTGGCGGGGATGTCCGCGCCGGTCAGAAGGTTGAGCAGCGTGGATTTCCCCGCATTCGTGTAACCGACGAGCGCCACGACCGGGACGCTGTTTTTGATGCGGCGCTGCCGCTGGACGGCGCGCACCTTGCGCACCTCGGCCAGCTCCTCACGGAGCTTCTGGATGCGCGAGCGGATGTAGCGCCGGTCAGTCTCAAGCTGCGTTTCGCCGGGGCCTCTGGTGCCGATGCCGCCGCCGAGACGGCCCATTTCCTCGTTCCAGACCGTGAGGCGGGGGAGATAATACTGATACTGCGCAAGCTCCACCTGGAGCTTGCCCTCGCGCGTTCTGGCGCGCTGGGCGAAGATGTCGAGGATGAGCGCACTCCGGTCAAGGACCGGCGTTTTCATCAGGTCTTCCAGCGCGCGAAGCTGCGAGGGGGTGAGGTCGTTGTCAAATATAACAAGATTGGCGCCGCCGTTTTGTACCATCTGGCGAACCTCGTCGGCTTTTCCCTCGCCGATGAAAGAGTGCGGATCGGGCGTGTGCCTGTTTTGCAGCACCTTTCCCACGCACTCGCCGCCCGCCGCCTCCAGCAGCGCCTCCAGCTCGTCCAGCGTTTTTTCGCTGGAGGTCTCCTCGGGCGTGAAGCAGTCGGCGTTCAGGCCGACCAGAACCGCCCGGTCAATGATGATCTTTTTTTCGTCCATATATGCTCTCCATTGCCGCGTTCGCGCCGCGCCGGTCTGTGACAAAATTCGCAGGGTATGAAAAAAGCCCGCACCGGTACGCGGTGCGGACTTTGCTTCTTACTTCAGGCCGTATTTTCTGTTGAAACGGTCGACACGTCCACCGGTGTCAACAAGCTTCTGCTTGCCGGTGTAGAACGGGTGACACTTGGAGCAAATTTCAACCTTAATGTCCTTTTTAGTAGAACCAGTCTCAATAACTGCACCACACGCGCATCTGATAGTAGTCTGTTCGTACTTGGGATGGATACCTTCCTTCATGAGTTTCACCTCTCTCATCAGATTTCTGTAAAAAGGCAGACTGCCCTTCCCTTGGTTCAAACGCTTGGATAGTATATCATGACTTTTTTCAGAATGCAAGCTGTTTTTTGCTTTTTTCTTCTGGAAATTTGCGGGATGTACTTGTATGGAAGCCGTCACTTTTTCCGATATTTCCGGAACAGCTCCCAGAGAATGACCAGAACCTGAAGCGCGGCGCAGACGATGAACAGAAGCGACAGGTTCGGGAGCCTCAGCGTCAGATACAGACACACGCCGAGCGACCAGATCAGAACCGAGATCGAAATGCTCTGCTGCCAGATGCCCCACCAGAGGCTGGTAAAGACAATGCAGACGATGGAGGCGACAGGCACGGCAAACACGAAGAAAAGCCACGCGCGGAAGGGGACCTCCGCGATGAGAAAGGCGCTGAACAGCGCGGCGGCGATCACGAAAACCAGCGTGACCGACAGCAGCAGGATGAACATGTGATACGCGGGCTTGGACTGCTTCGGCGGCTCGATCTCTCCGATGAGGTTGCTGACAGTGATGCCGTAGAGATCGGCAATCTGCGTCAGGATGAAAATGTCGGGCAGGCTTTCTCCGCGCTCCCATTTTGAGACGGATTTGTCGGAATAGTTCAGCTTCTCAGCGAGCGTGAGCTGCGTGTCGCTATGCGCCTTGCGGTAGGCGGCGATGTTTTTGGAGACTGTCCTGCGCAGCGTGGCTTCATCGACCTTCAAATGGAAAACCTCCTAATAAAGCTCGAAAGCATTGAAAAATCATCGATTTCTACTCCCAGTAGAGTCCGGCTTTCCGCACAGTTGACCTCGGGAAACGGACGGTAGGGTGACTTTCACAGGCGCAGACGATAAAATAGAACCAGAAAAGAGATGCGCGCTGGCCTTGTGCAGAGGCAGGAAAAGTACGGTGTCATCCGAGCAGAATCTTTTTTCATCATAGCATATTTTTCTTTGCGGCGCAACCCGAAGGCAAAAATGGTTCCGGCATCACACACACCGTGCCGGAGCCATTTTTGCGCCTTGTCCGGGCTGCGCCGCTTGATTTTACAGGACGCGGCTGGTAAAATACAGGCATCGTTACAATATGGGAAAGTGAGAACAATATGGCGATCAGGCTTGTCGCCGTCGACATGGACGGCACATTATTAAATGAAGAAAAAAAGGTCACCTCGCGCACACAGCGCGCCGTGCGCGACGCCATCGCCCACGGGCTGGACGTCGTTTTCTGCACGGGACGGACGCTTTGCGAGTGTGACGAGATCATTGCCGCGCTGCCGGAGGTTCGGTACCTGATCTCCAGCAACGGTGCGCGCGTCTGGGATCTGCACGAAAACCGCATTTTGACAGAGCACTGCTTCGCGCCGGAGCGCAGCCTCTGCCTGACAGAGCGGCTGCTGGCCTTTGACGGGCTGATCGCCGTCTTTACCGGAACGCGGATCACGACCTGCAAGGGCTGGGAGCAGCGTGCCTTTGACGTGTTCACGCCGGTCATTGCACGGCACACGGTAAAATACTACCATCCCGACGAGGCACAGCTGGACTATGCGGCCGGCAAGCACGGCGCGGTCGAGAAGATCTTCTGCATGTTCGTCTCTGAAGCGGAGCGTGACCGCGCATGGGACGCCGTGCGTGATATCCCCTGCGATATCGTCGTTTCAGCGGCGGACAACCTTGAACTGACGGAGCCGGGTGTCAACAAGGGCGCCAGCCTCGCGGGCCTGATGGAGCGGCTGGGTCTCGTGCCGGAGGAGGTCATGGCCATCGGCGACAGCGGAAACGACGTGAGCATGCTCTCCTATGCGGGGCTTCCGGCGGCCATGGGCAATGCCGACCCGCAGCTCAAGGCGCTGGCAAAGCTCGTGCTGCCGACCAATGAGGAGGACGGCGTGGCGTGGGCGCTTGACCGCCTGACGGCGGGGACGCTGCCGCAGGGCTGACAGGGCAGAGGCAGAAAGCGAAACACATTATATTTGTATCAACATTACACGGTAAGGAAAAGGAGTGCGCATCATGGAAAAGAGCATCGGCATCCTCGGCGGCATGGGGCCGCTGGCAACGGCGGATCTTCTGCGGAAGATCGTTCTTTTGACCAAGGCGGAGAAGGACGGCGACCACGTTCGCGTGTTCATCGACGACAATCCGCGCATCCCGGACCGCACGGCGGCCATTCTTGCGGGCGGCGAAAACCCGCTGCCGCAGATGACGGATTCGCTGGAAAAGCTCGAAAAATGCGGCGCGAGCTGCATCATCATGCCCTGCAACACGGCGCACTATTTCCTGCCGGAGCTGCAAAAAAGGACAAAAACACCGTTTATCAGCATGCTGGAAGCGACGGCGAAGGCGTGCGCCGCGCGCTATCCCGGAAAGACGGCGGCGGTGCTCGCCACGCGCGGAACACTGGCGACGGGGCTGTACGAGGAAGCGCTGGCGGCGGAGCATGTGCCGCATCTGATCCCGGATGAGTCGGAAAAGGATGCGCTGATGCACCTGATCTACGATGTGGTCAAGGCCTCAAAGCCGCTCATGCCGGAGCAGGCGCACTGGGAGGCGCTTCTGCGCGGCCTTCGCGCAAAGGGCGCGGACTATTTCATCCTCGGCTGCACGGAGCTGCCCATCGTGGCACAGGAGCTTCCGCAGGCAGGGCCGTTCGTCGATCCGACGGCGGAGCTTGCACGCGCAGCCATCCGTTTCTGCGGATACGAGACGATGGAGTGAGTTGAATTTCGTCAAAATGACACAATTGAGATTGGACTTGTAGTGCATCGGCGTGGATCTGAACTTCAGTCAGATGGTCATGATCGTCGTCACGGCAACGCTCGCCTCCATCGGCACCGCCGGTACCTCCGGCGCCGGCATGATCATGCTGGCGATGGTCCTCGAGTCCGTCGGCATCGACCCGACCTACATCGGCCTGATCTACGGCATTGACCGTCTGTTCGACATGGGCCGTACTTCCCTGAACGTCATCGGCGACGCCTCCTGTGCCGTCTGCGTCAACCACTGGGAAGGCCGTACTGCCAATGTGAAGCAGTAAGAAAACGGTAAATAATTGTGCATAACTCCCAAATACCCGCCGCTTTTTGCGGCGGGTATTTATTATACTTGCCTTTTCAAATTGGAAATGGTATACTAAACTCAGAAATCTGCGAAAGCGGAAAGAAAACACAAAAGGGAAAGGTGCAATAAAATGAGCGCTGCTTACAAAGATCGTACCACGGAAGAACTGAAACAGGAATATGCCGCCGTTAAGACGGAATTTGAAGCGCTGAAAGCGAAGAATCTGAAGCTCAACATGGCACGCGGCAAGCCCGGCCGTGAACAGCTTGACCTTGTATCCGATATTCTGACGGTTCTGGCAAAGCCGGAGGACTGTGTTGTTGACGGTGTGGACGCGCGCAATTACGGCGAGCTGACCGGCCTGAAGTGTGCCAAGGAGTTCTGGGCGGATATGCTCGGCTGCAAGCCGGAGGAATGCTTCGTCGGCGGCAATGCCTCGCTTACGCTGATGTTTGACACCATCACCAAGGGCTACACGCACGGCATGCTGCATTCGGAAAAGCCGTGGTGCAAGCTGGACACCGTCAAGTGGCTGTGCCCCGCACCCGGTTATGACCGCCACTTCAAGATCACGGAGGCGTATGGCTTCGAGATGATCACCATTCCCATGACCGCCACCGGCCCCGATATGGATATGATCGAGGATCTGGTCAAGGATCCGGCTGTCAAGGGCATCTGGTGCGTGCCGAAGTACTCCAATCCCGACGGCATCATCTATTCGGATGAGACCATCCACCGCCTCGCCGCGCTCAAGCCCGCTGCGCCGGACTTCACCATCATGTGGGATAACGCCTACTGCGTGCATGAGTTTGACGGCGACTTTGTCCCGTTTGAAGACATCCTGACGCTCTGCCGTGAGGCGGGCAACCCGGACATGGTCTATGAGTTCGCATCCACGTCCAAGATCACGCTGCCCGGCGCCGGCTTCTCCGTTATGGCTACGTCCGAGGCCAACCAGGCCTATATGCAGAAGCTGCTGACCGTGCAGACCATTTCCTATGACAAGGTCAACTCCCTGCGTCATGTGCGCTACCTTAAGAATAAGGCACATACGATCGAGCTGATGAAGAAGCACGCTGAGATCCTGAACCCGAAGTTCCAGTGCGTGCTGCGCCACCTCGACGAGCAGATCGCGCCGCTCGGCATTGCGCAGTGGCGTCATCCGAAGGGCGGCTACTTTGTCTCCTGCAACACGGCTCCGGGCCTTGCCAAGCGCACGCTGGCGCTCTGCAAGGAGGCGGGCGTCGTCATGACCGGCGCAGGCGCAACGTTCCCGTACGGAAAGGACCCGCAGGACTCCAACATCCGCATCGCGCCGTCCCTGCCGCCCGTGGCAGAGCTGGAGCAGGCAATGGAGATCTTCTGCACGAGCATGAAGCTCGCCGCATTGGAGCAGCTCCTCGCCTGAAAATAAGATAAAAAGACAAAAGGAGGGCGTAGGCCCTCTGCTGGTAAGACAGTAAAATTCAAATTTCGTGGAACAGGCATGATTTCGGTCATGCCTGTTCCGCTTTTAGCAGCCCATCCACGGGAATATAGCCCACAAGGTCGTACTCGATATGTACCTTCTGCCTGCGCTTGCCGCTGGACTTGTCAGGTGCTTCCACATAGACCGCCTTGACAAGCTCTCTGAGGGCATAGGGCGTCAGCTCCGTGAGGGTGCTGTTCCTCTCTTTATTCGCTGAACAAACTGCTCTATATTCTCTGCCTGTTGTTGGAAAGTGAAGTAAGGATTTTTCGGATTCCCTCATAGATTTCTTCCTGGTTCTTTTTGATTTCCTCAATATCTGTTTCGTAAATATTGCCGGTGGAATTGACACGCTTGGCAATTTGGTTTTCGCTGTTGGAGATGCTTTTCATTCTGAGTGTCAGCTCACGGAGTTCGGGCATATCCAATTTCACAACGTATCCGTCGATTACCATTTTGCGGATATAGGCACTCATGTTTACATCGCTTGACAAGGGCACACAGCCCTTTGTCGTGTGCGATGGATAAGTAAAAGTCAAATTTTCCACTCAATCGAAACGTGTTCGTCGGTTGCGCGGATCTGTGAGATCAGGCCGTCGGCAACCTGCCGCCTGTCCTCGAAGTCAATTTCTTCCCATTGGTTCAGGTAGACCGACAACCGCTCAATCTGTTCCGGGGACATGGTTTCCGCTGACAGCGCCGCGATCTCTTTTGTCAGGGCTTGGCGGCGTGTGTCCAGCTCCTCGATTTTGCTGTTGGCATAGGACAGCAGCACCGCATTAGCCCCGGTCAAAGTATTCAGCAGCTTTTCAATCTCGTCCTCCACGCGGGCAAGCTCCATGTTCAGCGCGGTCAATTTGGGATTGACCGTTTCTCGCTTTGCCGTCAGCGTCTGGAACTCAGACAGCTTCTTGACCATCTCGCCGTACAGAAACCTTTCAAATTCCCGTGTGCGGAGCGTCCCGCAGCCGTCACAGCTTTTACTGTCAGCCCGCTTGGAGCAGCGGAGATACTGAACACCTGTTGGATTGCCGACGCTCATAAGCGCGTACCCGCAGCGGCCACACTTGACCTTTCCGGCAAGCCATGTGTTCTTTGCCTTGCGCCCGCCTTGGAACGTCTTGTTTGCCATGAGCTTTTTCCGGCAGCGCAGCCATGTATCAGACGATACCAGCCCCTCGCTGGGAGCCAGAACAAGTATCTGATCTTTCAGGTGCTTGTTTTTTCTTTCTTGCACGTCCCGGCCCTGATAGAGATAGCAGCCGTTTGTCCCGGCAAAATCTGTGGCTTCATTGACTACCACCGTACCCTGGCTTTTGAAGAACTCGTACATATCGAGGTCAGCCTGTGCGTAAATGGGGTTTCTCAAAAGTTGGGAGATAAAGCCCCGTTTCATTTCCTTGCCGTAGATCAGGATGCCCTCGTCGGCAAAGTAACGGGCAATGTCCCCGAAAGAAATTCCGGGCTGAGAGTACATTTCAAACATCAGCTTTGCAATATCTGCCGTTTCCGGGTCAGGCTTCATCATTTTTGTGCGGATGCCCTCAATGGTGGTCGGCTCCAGTTGGAAGCCGTAGGGGGCCGCGCCGCTCATGTGAAAACCGTGCTGGCAGCGGGAATAGTAGGCATCGGTCACGCGCTTCTGGATGGTTTCACGTTCAAGCTGGGCGAACACAATGCAGATATTCAGCATGGCCCGCCCCATCGGGGTGGACGTGTCAAACTTTTCCGTGGAAGATACGAACTCAACATTGTATTCCTGAAAAGTTTCCATCATGGTTGCGAAGTCCAGAATGGAACGGCTGATACGATCCAGCTTGTAGACCACCACGCGCTTGATCAGGCCCCGGCGAATATCGGCCATCATTTCTTGGAACTTGGGCCTGTCGGTATTCTTGCCGGAATAGCCCTTGTCGGTGTACTTGCGGAAATTGCCTCCTCTCAATTCATACTTGCAGAACTCAATCTGGCTTTCAATGCTGATACTGTCCTTGCGGTCAACGGACTGTCTGCCATAAATGGCATCTTCACGAATAATCATTTGGTGCTCCTTTCCGTGTAGGAGCTACCAAACCTTACACCTATATTATACCTCTGGCAGCCCCGCATCTCAAGGATGTCCCGCATTAGTGCATCTGCGCCCGTCCCGGCGCATACTTCACAAAGACCTCATACAGACAGCTTTCAATTTCACGCTTGCGCTTATCCCGTGCTCGGGGAGAGAGCATCGGGGTCAGGTTTTCCACGGTGATGGATTTGCCCTGAAAAGACGCGGTTTTGACTTCCTTGTGATAGCCGACTCTTGCCTCCGTCATCTGAAAACCTCCTATAACAATCAGCGGTGTGAATAGATTTGATGGTTTCCCGTTGTCCGTGGGGAAACGTGAAAGGACGGCACAAAAGCGCCGTCCTTTGACCTTGCCCCACCTCTGGCCACGATGACCAGAAGCAGCGGGACAGTTGTTTTCCGTTTCAATCCACAAAAGAGGGAGCCGCCGCGCCGGAATGGTTTGGGCTGTCATAAGACAGAAAGACCCGGTTTGACGGCTCCCTGTATGATTGTTGTGTGCCGTATTTGCCACGCATCCCCGGCACGGGGAGTATTCCAGACCGCCGATGGCTTCGGCTGCATAGCCCCACAGCACCGCTGCCCGTGGAGGGCTGGCGCATACCGCAGGGACTCCCCCTCAAGTCTGTGGGAGGGCGTGAGCAAGTTTCATTATCCTCCGCGCTGTCCTCGCGCCCGGTTTGCCAGCACCGGGTCAAAGGCTGCGTTGATCGCTCGGCCAGCTTGTCCATCACCTCCTGAACTGGCTGTCGTGGCGGCGCACCTTACGTCGCTATCACGCGGATTTCGTATCGGGAATACTGTCTATTCAGTTTTCAAGGCGAGGAAGAAAACTCCTCTCACCTATCAGGAGGTTTCGGGGGCAAATGTACTCCCTCTTACAGAGATTTTTTCAAAATATTTTTCATAGCGGCCAGCCCGCGCTCAATGGAGCAGCAGATGCGGCTCCGGCCAACGCCCTCGGCTGCCGCGATCTCGGCCTTGCTCATGCCGAGAAGATAGTGCTGGTACACACGCCGGGCCTGCGTGGGCGGGAGCTGGGCCAGCGCGTCATAGAGGGCAAAGGTGGTTTCCCGCGCCTCAATGTACTCGTCCGGGGTCAGGGGCTGGCGGAGCACGTCGGCCTCAAAGCCGGGATCGGTGTCCAGCGAGCACTCGCCATTTCTGCGCTTCTGCCGCTTGTAGCTGTCGCACAGGCGGCCTCCCATAGAGAGGGTGGCGGCGATCTCGTCCGAAACTTCCAGCATCACATTTTCGGTCATATAGGGGTAATACCGTTTCAGGTTGATAGTCGTCATAATTGTCCTCCATTTCAAAAGGTGGTTGGTGAGTGCGGATTGAAATGGAGAACAGGCGGCCCCCGGCACCTTGGAGCCTCTGGCCACCGTGACCAGAAGCAGGGGCATATAAAAACGCCCGCACAGCAGGACGCTATACGGGCGCAAGCAAGTAAAGTTCTTATTGCATGATATTTAATTTCACATCCAAAGCCGGACTGCTCCGATGGAGGGGCTATGCTTTTTTTAGCTGGTGCAGATCATGGGCGCTGTGAAAAAACAAAATGGACACGGCGATACCTCCTCGGACACCGCCGTATCCTTAAAAAAGGGCGACTTTATCACACCCTCCGTAAATCCTTTTTTTCAAAAGGAAAACGGCGGCTTGAAATACAATATTTCAAAACCGCCGCTTTGCGCCGCAAGGCCGATTGCAACGGTCTTGTTGTGATACCAGCGCAGAGTGCTATCAAAGGAAAAAAGCCGATAAACCGTGTGCCTGTTGACAACGGGTTATCGGCTCTGCGTCTATGCGTCTGGCTCTTTGATAACTGTCGTATGAAATTGTTTTACATTGATGACGGTTTCCCGCCTACACTTTGGACAGTAAAGCGGAAAATTTTCGAGCACTGTATCGGGGCGAATTTTTGTACGCGTTTTGTTCTTGCAAATAGGACAGAGAATCCAATCAGTAGCCTTCATTGACAACTTCCCAATGGCCATTGACGAACTCTAAAAAGATCGTTCGATCAGGCTCCTGCACGATGCCGCCTTTGCTCACGCAGACGGAAAAAGAAATTTCATTTTCTGTCTGGCTCTTTAATTCCAAAGAAACAACTTCAAAGACTGTATTCTCATAATAGGCTCTGGCTGCTTCATCTGCTATTTTCAACTCATCATTGGGTGCTGCTTCTGTAATAGAAATTAAATTGCCAATCGGGGGAGTCGATTCTTGAAAAATGTCCGAGCAGACTATTTGTACCCGCGTACCAATTTTTAATTCCCAATCTTTTTGTTCCTCTGTCAATTCAAACAGCACTTTATCATAGCTTAGTCCTGAATTTTCCTCGACATCAACAAGAATAATGGGAACTAAACTTTCAATCACATTGTCAATGATTGTTCCTGTGAAAGTAATACTATTTGGAATGACAATTTGCTCTGGTTCATTCGGATCTGCTTCTTTGTAATTATCCTCTATAACAGGTGCGGCACCGATTGCTTCGCTATCGGGACGATCAATAAAGCTGTCCTCTGCGGTAATTTCATAATCGTCAAACTTGGCAAAGAAAGTTCCGTCCTCTAAAAGAGAAACCGTAATTGCTTTTGTCAGAGTCTTTCCATTTTCAAATGTAATCTCCATGACGATAATATCATTCCGCATTTCCTCCGGCAAAGCTGCAATCGTACTGTCCTCATTGTCAGTCAGTTCCCGAATTGTGGCATTGGGAACCCAGTCAATCAAGAGATAATAGTATTCGCTTTCATCCTCGCCATAGGAAACCGTAAAGTTTTGAGCAAGGCCAAATTCATCCCGCTTTTCCGTCCAGTCCATAAAATTGATTTGCTGGTTTTTGCAGGAAAAACGGACAGTAGAAATGTCCTTCCCAGAAAGATAGAACATCAGCGGATGCCCTGTCATTTCGCCGCTGTCGCTGATCGTACCTGTGTTGATGACTGCACCGGCCTGCGTAATTTCCTCGTCCGTCCCATGTGCATAGGCAGTTACAACCATACCGCCAAAGGGAGAGAAAATACTAATGCCTCCAGCGAGTATGCACAGCGCGAGAACAGCCGCGATCATTGATCTGCCAAAAGGCTTCTTGAAAAAGCTGACCTTTTTTTCTGCGGCCATATAACTTGCCGCCTCTTGGATGTGCCGGGTGCTGATATTCCCAACACCATCGGAAATATCCTTTCGTGTCATAGGATGTACCCCTCTTTCTTCAAATAGTTTTTCAATCTTTCCCGTGTTCTGGAAAGGCGAACAGATACATTGTTTTTGCTCATGTGCAATCGTTCTGCTATCTCTGAAATCGAATCGGAGTACCAGTATCGCCGTACAAACATTACCCTGTTCTCCCGATCCAGCGTATCAAGGAACTGATCAAGAGTAGCAGAAAGCTCCTTGGCTGTCAGCTTGTCCTCGACAGTTTCAGAAGAAGCAAGACAGTCCTCCAATTCATCCAATGCAGCATCGTAAAAGCTGTTTCGTTTGATCGCTGTATTGGCGTGGTACTTCATAATCGACAGATTGCGAACGATTCTACAAATATAGGTCAATAGCGGGTTTGGGTTTTGAGGCGGTATCGTATTCCATGCACCCAAATAAGCGTCGTTGACACATTCTTCTGCGTCATGCGAATTGTTCAAAATATTCTTTGCAACCTTGCTGCAAACAGCCCCGTATTTTGTTGATAGCTCCATGATTGCCTGCTCCGAGCGCGCATAGAACAAATCAATAATTTTGCTATCGTCCAATTATATCACCGTCCTTTCCTGCCTCACCCATGTACTATGGATTTAGCAGAAAACATTACAAAGAAAATAAAAATTTTTTGAACTGGTCATCCAGAAGTGTTACCAGTATTCTAATCGACTCCACCTGAAATCTCAATGTTGTTTGCGTGAAATAAAATAGTCAGTTTAATGAAACGTTATCTCGTTCAAATACTATCACCCGAAATGTAAAATTACATCAGGTGGTGATGCTATGAAAATTGAACGGGACGAGCGCAAATTTGACTTTCACGGGATCGGACTTGCTATCAAGAAAGCCCGTGAGCGTGAGGGCATGACGCAAGAACAGTTAGGTTATATTGTTGACCGTGATCCTCGCACCATTATGTATCACGAAAATGACGGACAGCATCCGAGCCTAAACGCCTTTTACCAAATGGTAACAATGTTCGGTATCTCCGTGGACGAATACTTTTATCCCGACATGGGAGCCGATGAAGCCGCAAAGA